>JBAOHO010000009.1 GCA_037045355.1 Candidatus Nanopelagicales bacterium
GTATCCCAAGTAGCACGGGGCCCGAGAAATCTCGTGTGAATCCGGCGGGACCACCCGCCAAGCCTAAATACTCCTTGGTGACCGATAGCGGACAAGTACCGTGAGGGAAAGGTGAAAAGTACCCCGGGAGGGGAGTGAAATAGAACCTGAAACCGTGTGCTTACAAGCCGTGGGAGCGTCGGGATCTTCGGATCCTCGTGACCGCGTGCCTTTTGAAGAATGAGCCTGCGAGTTAGTGGTGCGTGGCGAGGTTAACCCGTGTGGGGAAGCCGTAGCGAAAGCGAGTCCGAATAGGGCGATTCAGTCGCGCGCTCTAGACCCGAAGCGGAGTGATCTACCCATGGCCAGGGTGAAGCGCGAGTAAGACCGCGTGGAGGCCCGAACCCACCAATGTTGAAAAATTGGGGGATGAGCTGTGGGTAGGGGTGAAAGGCCAATCAAACTCCGTGATAGCTGGTTCTCCCCGAAATGCATTTAGGTGCAGCGTCGTGCGTTTCTTGTCGGAGGTAGAGCACTGGATGATCTAGGGGGCCTACAAGCTTACTGAAATCAACCAAACTCCGAATGCCGATAAGTGAGAGCATGGCAGTGAGACTGCGGGGGATAAGCTTCGTAGTCGAGAGGGAAACAGCCCAGATCACCAACTAAGGCCCCTAAGCGTGTGCTAAGTGGGAAAGGATGTGGAGTCGCACAGACAACCAGGAGGTTGGCTTAGAAGCAGCCACCCTTGAAAGAGTGCGTAATAGCTCACTGGTCAAGTGATTCCGCGCCGACAATTTAGCGGGGCTCAAGCACACCGCCGACGTTGTGACATTGATGCATATGACCCGGCCTGTGGGTTCGCCCTCAGGTCCAGGTGCATCGATGGGTAGGGGAGCGTCGTGTGGCGAGTGAAGCGGCGGGGTAACCCAGCCGTGGACGCCACACGAGTGAGAATGCAGGCATGAGTAGCGAAAGACGGGTGAGAAACCCGTCCGCCGAATGACCAAGGGTTCCAGGGCCAGGCTAATCCGCCCTGGGTAAGTCGGGACCTAAGACGAGGCCGACAGGCGTAGTCGATGGACAACGGGTTGATATTCCCGTACCGGTGTAATCGCGCCCCTGACGAGCCCGGCGATGCTAAGCGCCCGAAACCGGAATCTCTTCGGAGAGGATGGCGGAGCGCGCGACCCAGACCGGTAGTAGTCAAGCGATGGGGTGACGCAGGAGGGCAGTCCAACCACGGCGATGGTAGACCGTGGGCAAGGTTGTAGGACGAGACGTAGGCAAATCCGCGTCTCACATGCCTGAGAGCCGATGCGGAGCCGATCTAGGCGAAGTGGATGATCCCATGCTGCCAAGAAAAGCCTCTAGCGAGTGATTTCACCGCCCGTACCCCAAACCGACACAGGTGGTCAGGTAGAGAATACCAAGGCGATCGAGTGAACCATGGTTAAGGAACTCGGCAAAATGCCCCCGTAACTTAGGGAGAAGGGGGGCCACTGCTGGTGTAGGGATTTACTCCCGAAGCTGGTGGCGGCCGCAGAGACCAGGCTGAAGCGACTGTTTATCAAAAACACAGGTCCGTGCGAAGTCGCAAGACGATGTATACGGACTGACGCCTGCCCGGTGCTGGAACGTTAAGGGGACGGGTTAGCGCGCAAGCGCGAAGCTCTGAACTTAAGCGCCAGTAAACGGCGGTGGTAACTATAACCATCCTAAGGTAGCGAAATTCCTTGTCGGGTAAGTTCCGACCTGCACGAATGGCGTAACGACTTCAGCGCTGTCTCAACCGTGGACTCGGCGAAATTGCACTACGAGTAAAGATGCTCGTTACGCGCGGCAGGACGGAAAGACCCCGGGACCTTTACTATAGCTTGGTATTGGTGGTCGATTCGATTTGTGTAGGATAGGTGGGAGACTGTGAAGCAGTAACGCCAGTTATTGTGGAGTCATTGTTGAAATACCACTCTGATCGTATTGGCTGTCTAACCTCGGTCCGTGATCCGGACCAGGGACAGTGCCTGGTGGGTAGTTTAACTGGGGCGGTTGCCTCCTAAAGATGTAACGGAGGCGCTCAAAGGTTCCCTCAGCCTGGTTGGCAATCAGGTGTCGAGTGCAAGTACACAAGGGAGCTTGACTGCGAGACAGACATGTCGAGCAGGGACGAAAGTCGGAACTAGTGATCCGGCGCTGGCAAGTGGAAGCGGCGTCGCTCAACGGATAAAAGGTACCCCGGGGATAACAGGCTGATCTTCCCCAAGAGTCCATATCGACGGGATGGTTTGGCACCTCGATGTCGGCTCGTCGCATCCTGGGGCTGGAGTAGGTCCCAAGGGTTGGGCTGTTCGCCCATTAAAGCGGCACGCGAGCTGGGTTCAGAACGTCGTGAGACAGTTCGGTCCCTATCCGCCGCGCGCGCAGGAGTCTTGAGAAAGGCTGTCCCTAGTACGAGAGGACCGGGACGGACGAACCTCTGGTGTGCCAGTTGTTCCGCCAGGAGCATTGCTGGTTGGCTACGTTCGGAAGGGATAACCGCTGAAAGCATCTAAGCGGGAAGCTCGTTTCAAGATGAGGACTCCCACAGGGTTGACCTGGTAAGGCCCCCAGTAGACGACTGGGTTGATAGGCCGGAGGTGGAAGTGCAGCGATGCATGGAGCTGACCGGTACTAATAGGCCGAGGACTTGACCTTCACACTTTTCTTCTCCCGATGAGTTTCGGCTTGTCGGCGAGATAATGCACGCGTCCACTGTGCGGTTCCCGAGGTACGGTCGGGAATCCGATTGATATCTCCATAGAGTTACGGCGGCCATAGCGAAAGGGAAACGCCCGGCTCCATTCCGAACCCGGAAGCTAAGCCTTTCAGCGCCGATGGTACTGCGTGGGAGACTGCGTGGGAGAGTAGGTGCCGCCGGACATTCTTCACACCGTTGGGGGCCGCAGTAATGCGGCCCCCAACGCAATTTCAAAGGGGGGTCGCGGCACACCAATGCGGCCCCCAACGTAATTTCAAAGGGGGGTCGCGGCACACCAATGCGGCCCCCAACGCAATTTCAAAGGGGGGTCGCGGCACACCAATGCGGCCCCCAACGCAATTCCGGGCCCGAATTGTGGGGTGCGAACGCGTGTGGGGGGCGCAGCGAGTTCGGCGCGGAGGGACCAACGAGGCCCGGGACAGGACGGATTCTTGAGGGAGTAGAGGGAATCGAGGAGTGGGGACATGAGCCAAGATGATGACGACGGGACCCGACCTGGCCGCGACGATGAGCGACCAACCTCGACCGGCGCCCGTGGAAGCAGTCGTTCCCGATCCAGCGATGGTAGTGGTTCGGACTCTCGCAGCGACTCGCCTCGTGGCCCACGGTCTGAGCCGACGCGCGGTTCTCGGGGCGCACCACCGCGCGAATCCCGAGGCGGTCAGTCCCGCCGACGCGGCTCACGCAATGAGCCGAGCCAGGGTTCGCGGGGTAGTTCCCGCCGTGATTCGGGAGCACATCACTCGCGCGGTGGGCGCGCAGCGCCGCCGGAGGGCGAGGACTTCGGCAAGGTGGCCAAAGGCTCGGTCCATGGACCCGAAGTCGATCGGGACGCGGTCATCGGCGAACTCGACCACTCGGTTCGCCGAGAGTTGTCCTCACTGCCCGGCACGTTGGCCGAGAAGGTCGCGGGGCACCTGATCATGGCGGCACGACTCTTGGACGACGACCCCGAGCTCGCATTGGCGCACGCGCGGACTGCCCACGACCTCGCGCCCCGCATCGTGGCGGTTCGCGAAGCCCTCGCCATCGCGTCCTATCACGGCGGTGACTACCGCACGGCGCTGCGTGAGGCCCGCACTGTGCGCAGGATGGCGGGCGATGATTCCTGGCTTCCCATGATCGCCGATTGTGAGCGAGGTCTCGGTCGACCGGAGAAAGCACTCGATCTCATCGCCGAGGCCGACTTGTCGGCGTTGCCGGACGATGTGCGCGCGGAGTGTCTGATGGTGGCCAGCGGAGCGCGCGGGGACATAGGCCAGAAGGACGCTGCTGTTGCGGTGCTCGACAACGACCTGCTGCGCAGCAGGCAGAAGAGTGTGTGGTCGGCCCGTTATCGCTTGGCTTTCTCAGACGCTCTGGCGGCCGCGGGACGAACGGATGAGGCGCAACGCTGGCTGGCGTTGGCCGCGGCTTCAGATCCGACAGGGAGTTCCGCGGCGGCAGCGCGGATCTCTGGAGCGGATGACCTCGAGCTGTTCGACGTCTTGGAAGCGTCGGACGGCGAGGAGTCTGACTCGGATTGACGCGCGGTGGCGGCGCAGTGTGCCAGCATCGGAAGGTGCTCTCCTCAGCCGCCCTGGTCCAAAGCTACGACTCTCTGCTGTTGGATCTCGACGGTGTCGTCTATATCGGCGCTGACCCCGTCCCGCAGGCCGTCGCCACGATCAGCGCTGTCCAGCAGTCCGGTCGGCGTGTCTGCTATGTCACGAACAACGCGGCCCGACCCCCGGGCGAGGTCGCGGACCATCTGATCGCCTTGGGGCTGCAGGCCTCCGCGTCAGACGTCGTGACCTCAGCTCAAGCCGGCGCCCAACTCGTCGCAGCCCAAACCCCACGTGGCTCGGCAGTTCTGGCGGTCGGCGGCCCAGGAGTGGCCGCGGCGCTCACCGAGGCCGGTTTCGTCGTGGTGGATGCCATCTCGGACCCACTTCCCGATACCGGAGACGATGTCGCTGCCGTGATGCAGGGATTCGGTACCGAGGTCGGCTGGCGTGCATTGGCCCGCGCCTCGTTCGCCATTGCGCGCGGAATCCCGTGGATCGCGACCAACACAGATCTCACGATTCCTGTCTCCGGTGGTGTGGCGCCGGGAAACGGCACCCTCGTGCATGCCGTCGCGATGGCGACGGGGCGCACGCCAGAGGTGGCCGGCAAGCCGTTCCCGCCGCTTCTATTGCGAGCCTCCGAGATGTCGCAGGGGTTGCGGCCTCTGGTCGTCGGTGATCGATTGGACACCGACATCGAGGGAGCCTGCAACGCCAAGATGTCATCGTTGCTCGTCCTGACGGGAGTGTCGCGGGCGCTGGACCTGTGGCGGGCGCCGGCCACCGCTCGACCACAGCATCTCGCCCGTGACCTGTCCGACCTGCTTCGTCCCGCGCTGAAAGTTCATCTCGCCGACGGCCGGACCACCTCCGGCCCGGCGAGTGCCCGGATCACCGGGTCGCACCTCGACCTTGACGTCGCCGAGGATCCCGTAGGCGCGATCTGGGCGGCCGCGCACGCGATCTGGGCGGCGGATGCCGAACCGGACAATGCAGTGGAGCTGGCCGCCTCGCTCGACGAGATGCTCTGATCAGCTCGGCAACTCCCGAAACAGGCACGTCAGTCGAGCTGTGCAGCACAGCCGCCCTCCGTCGTCGGTCACGGAGATCGCCATCGTCGCCAGCGTGCGACCCACGCTGATCGGGCGGCAGGAAGCGTGCACCTGCCCCTCGCGAGCCGAACGGTGGTGGGTGCACGACAACTCGACACCGACCGGGACCTTCCCTTCCGGCGCCAGCAAGGCGGCGTGGATCGATCCGACGGTTTCGGCCAGGACCGCGTTCGCCCCACCGTGCAGCAGGCCGTAAGGCTGTCGGTTCCCGGCAACGGGCATGTCCGCTGTCACCTGTTCCTGATCAGCGCGGGTCAGTTCGATCCTCATCGTGGTCGCCAGCTCACCCATGTGGCGGCGCATCCAGGCAAGGGCTTCCGGGTCGGTGTCAGGCACAGACGGAGGGTATCCGAACCCTGATGCCACAAGACTCCGTCCCGGTGCATAGGCTCGGCGAGATGACCCAGGACCGACTGCTGCTGCTTGACGGGCACTCACTGGCCTACCGCGCATTCTTCGCGCTTCCGGTCGAGAACTTCTCTACCACGACCGGTCAGCCCACCAACGCGGTGTACGGGTTCACAGCGATGCTGATCAATACCTTGCGGGACGAGAACCCGACGCACATCGCGGTCGCGTTCGACGTGTCGCGCGAGACCTTCCGTCGCGAGCAGTTCGCCGAGTACAAGGGCAACCGAAGCGCTTCCCCTCCGGAGTTCTCCGGTCAGGTGGACTTGATCGCCGAGGTCCTGGACGCACTGGGCATCACGTCGATTCGGCTGGCGGGCTACGAGGCCGATGACATCATCGCGACTCTTGCCAAGCAGGCCACGCAACGGGGGACGGAGGTGTTGATCCTGTCCGGTGACCGGGACGCCCTGCAACTCGTCGATCCCCAAGTCACTGTGCTCTACCCGCGCAAAGGGGTCTCCGATCTGGCGCGCATGACCCCGGACGCGGTCCAGCAGAAGTACAACGTCCCCCCGGCGCTCTATCCCGACCTCGCGGCCATCGTGGGGGAGTCGTCCGACAACCTCCCCGGAGTCCCGGGCGTGGGCCCCGGGTATGCCTCCAAATGGTTGAACCAGTACGGGTCACTCGACGGCGTCGTCGATCACGCCAACGAGATCACCGGGAAGAAGGGCGAAGCGCTGCGCGCCCACCTGTCACAGGTTCTCTTGAACCGACAGATCAACGAACTCGTGAGCGATCTGCAACTCCCCGACACCATTGACGACCTGAAGCGGACTCCCATCGATCGGACCCGCGTCCATGAGGTGTTCGACGCGCTGCAGTTCCGAGTTCTGCGGGACCGCTTGTTCGAGCAGCTGGAGGCCGAGGTTGCCCCAGCGGGTGTGCAGTTCGACACGCAGGTGACGACCCTGGCGCCGGGCACAGTCCGCTCCTGGCTCTTCGATGCAGGACCGCAGGCGGGCCTCGCGTTCGCGGGGCGCTGGGGCCGAGGTACGGGCGACCTGTGGTCGCTTGCCATTGCCATGAGCGACGCCGTCGCCTGGATCGATCTGGGAACCACGACCGACGACGACGACCTCGCGTTGGCGGACTGGCTGGCGGATTCCGATCGCACCAAGATCGGGCACGATGTGAAGGGACCTCTCCTCGCGCTCGCTGCTCGAGGATGGGATTTGAACGGGCTCGTGATGGACACCGCGCTCGCGGCCTACCTGGCGTTGCCCGGCCAACGGTCCTTCGATCTGGCGGACCTGTGCGCCCGGTTCCTGGGACGGGATCTGGCGACATCATCCGGACCTGACGATCAACTCACCTTCGACGGAACCGACACCGCCGATGCCGTTCAGTTGGGCATCGCTGCCCGAGCGACCCAGGATCTGGCGGCGGTACTTGCCGAGCAGCTGAGGGAACGCTCGGGTCTGGATCTGCTCACCGACGTCGAGCTCCCTCTTCAAGGAGTCCTGGCCACTATGGAGCGGACCGGGATCAGCGTCGATCTTCCGCATCTCGAGGCCCTGGAAAGTGAGTTCGCCGAGCAAGTCCGGGCCGCAGAAGCGGAAGCGCACGAGTTGGCCGGGCGACCATTCAACCTGGGAAGTCCGAAGCAACTGCAGGAGATTCTCTTCGTCGAACGTGGCCTTCCCAAGACGAAGCGGATCAAGACCGGCTACACGACCGACGCGGATGCGTTGCAGAGCCTGTATGCCAAGACCGATGATCCGTTGTTGGCGAAGCTGTTGCGGTGGCGCGACGTCAGCAGACTGCGCCAAACCGTCGCCGGCCTGATCCCCCTCGCCGATGCCGATGCTCGTATCCACACCACGTTCAACCAGACGGTTGCCGCGACCGGGCGACTGTCCAGTGTCGATCCGAACCTGCAGAACATCCCCATTCGCACCGATGCCGGCCGACGGATCCGCCAAGGTTTCGTCGTCACCGATGGTTACGACTGCCTGCTGACTGCCGACTACAGCCAGATCGAGATGCGCATCATGGCCCACCTCTCGGGCGATACCGCGCTCATCTCGGCGCTGACGTCCGGTGAAGACCTGCATACTTCGGTTGCCGCTCAGGTATTCGATGTGGCGGCGGATGAGGTTGACCCCGAAAAGCGCCGCCGGATCAAAGCGATGTCCTACGGGCTCGCCTACGGCCTTTCCGCCTATGGGTTATCCGCTCAACTGGGCATCGACACGGGCGAAGCCAAGACCCTGATGGACACGTACTTCGAGCGGTTCGGCGGCATCCGTGACTACCTCGCCGATGTCGTCGAGCAGGCGCGGATGACCGGCTTCACGGAGACGATGTTGGGCCGACGTCGTTACCTTCCCGACCTGACCAGTGACAACCGGCAGCGAAGAGAGATGGCGGAGCGGATGGCATTGAACGCGCCTATCCAGGGATCTGCCGCGGACATCATCAAGGTGGCCATGATCCGGGTAGCGCACGCCCTGAAGGATTCGGCGCTGAGCAGCCGCCTGTTGCTTCAGGTGCACGATGAGCTCGTGCTCGAGGTGGCGCCCGGGGAGCGACAAGAGGTCACCGCCCTCGTGCGCGAGCACATGTCCGGTGCAGCTCAACTCGCGGTGCCCTTGGTGGTGAGCACAGGCCACGGCCCCAATTGGGATGCCGCTGCCCACTGACGCTCATCGAGGACGTCCGAAGCGCGTTCTACGAGCCATCAGCAGTCACGACCCGATGACTGTCACCATACGGTCACAGTCGCAGCCGGCGGTCGGAGCGGCTGTGCCTGGTGTGGCACGGTTACCGACATGCGGCGATTCCTCCCGGTGGCGGTCAGTGCTGCCGGTTTCGCCCTGGTTCTGTCGGGCTGCTCGACCAACCCGGTGACGGACGCCAGCAACAACGTGTCCTTCACGTCCTGCAGCACAGTCGACTGTGCCGGCACGCTGCCCAGTGGCGCGGTATTCGACATCATCATGCCGCAGGACTGGAACGGCACCCTTGCCATCTACTCACACGGACTTGCTGCCGAGCGGCCCCTGGCCGACGTCCCAGCGCCGTCGGCAACACCGCAACCCACGATCAGCGACAGCCCCGGCGGTGAGGCCACCCGTTCCGAGGGCAACAAGCCCACCGGCAAGGACGCCAGTGAATCACCGCAGCCGGAGGCCGAGCGATCCGGATCCGCGCAGCCTGAAGATGGTGGGACCGAGATCCAGCCGCGGCCAGGGGGACCTGAGTTGGCCCCGCTGTGGGGGGAGGGTGATCGCGCGCTCGCTGATGTCATGCTGCAGGCCGGTTATGCGATCGCCGGCGCGCGGCCACCGGAGCCAGGCTGGGCCGTGCCCGAACAGATGAAGGCGGCCGAGGAGTTGCATCAGTACTTCTCCGACAACGTCGCGACTCCGAATCGTGTCTACGTGTGGGGTGAGTCAACAGGTGGCCTGGCCAGCGCTCTGCTCGCCGAGCAGCATCCCGAGTGGGTGTCAGGCGCGGTCGCCATGTGTGCCCCCCTGTCCGGTCCCATCGATTCGTTCAATCTCTCGCTCGATGTCGCCTATGCCGTCCGTGAACTCCTCGCCCCCGATCTCGAGTTGGTGGCATACGGCTCCGCCGAGGAAGCGCAGCGGGCGCGCCAGATCGCGATGTCTGCCATCCGCAAGGCGGCCGATGGGAGTCCCACGATGCAGGCGAAGATCGCCTTCATCGCGGGGATCGGTGAACTACCGAATGTGAGCACCACCGAGACTGGCACCACCTGGGAGAGTCAGATCGCCGCCAACGCCGAGGCCATCGGCCACTTGATCGAGCAGAACACAGTCCAGCGGGAAGTGGTGGAACGGCGCGTTGCGGGCAACTTCAGCGGCAACGGCGGCACTGACTACGCGCTGCGCATCTCGGAGGAACAGCGGATCCAACTGGAGGAGGTCAAGGCAGGCTTGGCGGACAAGTTCTTGCGGGAGTTGGGTGCGGGCGTCCGCATCACCCCCGATCCCCAGGCCGTCGACCGCGCCACCGCGATGGGCACTCTCGGGCCGGACCTGCAGGTTCCGACACTGACCCTGCACAACATCTTCGACCCCGTGTACATCGCTCAGAACGTGTCGTCCTTCGAGCAGGTTCTCTCCGGTGGTGAGCCGGAGTCCGCAGCGAAGTTGGTGACGGCATTCATGACGCCCCCCTCTACGTATAGCGAGTACAACCCGGCCACCGAGGGCGTCGGGAACTGCCAGTTCGAGCCGCGCACCATGCTGGGCGCGATGATCCAACTCAATCAGTGGGTTCGCAACGGCACCTACCCGGGGCGCGATACTTCCCGGCAGTCGTTCAAATCACCCAGTGTCACTTTGGACTACGACCCCGGCCCGTGGCCGCAGATGTCGGCCACGCCGCAGGTTGCCCCGTCGCCGCAGCAGAACGCGGCTGCCGCGAGAATGCGCTTGCGCGGGCGGGATGCGCCGAGCCAAGGGGATCCGCAACAACCGTCAGGACTGCGACGCCCGCACAGTCAGAGCGATCGCGGGACCCGGTGACGAGTCCATTGGTGGCCGGGGTCGACCTTGGTGGCACCAACATCAGCGCCGTCGTCCTGGGGCCGGGCGACGCCATACTCGGGGCTGACCGTCGTCCCACGCCACGCCGTGCCGGACCAGATGAAGTACCCGCCACCATCGCCGCCTCCGTGCATGCGGCCATTGCCACCGCGGGCTGCGACCCCAGGGACGTGGTGGCCGTCGGAATCGGATGTCCCGGTCAGGTCGACCGCGCCGCTGGCACCATCGGCAATGCGACCATCCTGCCGGACCTTCCGGATGCGTTCCCTTTGGCCGAGGTCGTGAGCAGCCACTTGTCCCGACCCGTGCTCATCGACAACGATGTCCGGCTCGCTGTCGCCGCGGAGTTGCAGGCGGGTGCCGGCAGCAACTTCCCCTCATTCCTCGGAGTGTTCCTCGGGACCGGCGTCGGCGCCGGACTCGTCCTGGATGGCCGGCTGTGGCACGGCCGGGGAAACGCCGGTGAGTTCGGCCACATGGTCGTCGAAATGGATGGCCGGGAATGTGTCTGCGGCCGACGCGGCTGTGTCGAGGCCTACTGCGGCCGCGCCGCCATGGAACGTGAAGCCCGGGCGCGGGCGGCTGACGGCCGCACGACAGCGCTGTTCGACATGATGGAGTTCAGCGATCGTGATCGCTTGACCAGCAGTGTCTGGGTGCAGGCAGTCGCTGCCGATGATTCCCTGGCGGTATCGCTCGTGACTGAGGCACAGCGTGCCTTGGGGGCGGGGTTGGCATCCGTCGCGAATCTGCTGGACCTCGACGGGTTCATTCTCGGTGGGGGTTTGGCGACCCAACTGGGGGAGCCATTCCTCGCTGGGGTCAAGGAGGAGATGTTGGCCCGCGTTTTGGCGGGGCGGCCACCCGAGATCCGCATGACGGCGCTGGCTGATCTCAGCGGGTCGGTGGGTGCCGCCATGCTTGCGCGGGAGGCGGTTTGACCGCGTGCCGACGCTCTTCGTATTCTGGCCGTTGCGCTTGCGTGTCGCGTTGAACCCCATACCGAGTGGGTCCAGCAGTCCGCTATCGGGTGTCCGGACCTCCCGGATCCCCGATCGGGCACGTCCGTGGGCCGCGAGAACCGAACAACCCTGAATCGACCACACCTACATGACGTCCACGACCGATCTGACCTCTCCTTCCAACACGGCCCCACAGGTTGCCGTCAACGACATCGGCAGCGCGGAAGACATCCTCGCCGCCGTCGAGCAGACCATCAAGCCTTTCAATGACGGGGATCTGGTCTCCGGGACGGTGGTCAAGGTCGATCGCGACGAAGTCCTCGTTGACATCGGCTACAAGACCGAGGGCATCGTCCCGAGCAAGGAACTGTCGATCAAACACGACATCGACCCCCATGAGGTCGTGAACATCGGTGATGAGATCGAGGCCTTGGTCCTGCAGAAAGAGGACAAGGAAGGCCGCCTGATCCTGTCGAAGAAGCGCGCGCAGTACGAGCGAGCCTGGGGCAAGATCGAAGACATCAAGGAAGCCGACGGGGTCGTCGAGGGCGACGTCATCGAGGTCGTCAAAGGCGGACTCATCCTCGACATCGGCTTGCGCGGATTCCTCCCCGCATCGTTGGTCGAGATGCGCCGGGTGCGTGATCTGCAGCCGTACGTCGGTCAGCGTCTCGAGGCGAAGATCATCGAGCTCGACAAGAATCGCAACAACGTCGTCCTCTCGCGGCGAGCGTGGCTCGAGCAGACTCAGAGCGAGGTGCGCGTCGGCTTCCTCAACCAACTCCAGAAGGGGCAGGTCCGCAACGGCGTCGTGTCGAGCATCGTCAACTTCGGTGCCTTCGTCGATCTGGGCGGTGTCGACGGACTCGTTCACGTGTCCGAGTTGTCGTGGAAGCACATCGAACACCCCTCGGAGGTTGTCGAGGTCGGCCAGGAAGTGACCGTCGAGGTCCTCGACGTCGACATGGATCGCGAGCGTGTCAGCCTGTCCTTGAAGTCCACGCAAGAGGACCCCTGGCAGCACTTCGCCCGCACCCACCAACTCGGTCAGGTCGTGAGCGGCCGCGTCACCAAACTGGTCCCGTTCGGCGCCTTCGTGCGTGTCGAGGAGGGCATCGAGGGTTTGGTGCACATCTCCGAGCTTGCCGGTCATCACGTCGAACTGCCCGACCAGGTCGTGGCGGTCGGCGATGAGATCTTCGTCAAGGTCATCGACATCGACCTGGAACGGCGGCGGATCTCGCTGTCGTTGAAGCAGGCGAACGAGAGCACCAGCGGTGGCTCCATCCATGAGGAGTTCGACCCCTACCTGTACGGAATGGCGCCTGCCTTCGACGAGGACGGCAACTACATCGGGCCCGATGGCTTCGACCCCCAGACCGGGGAGTGGAAAGAGGGCTACGAAGACCAGCGCGCACAGTGGGAGCAGGAGTACGCCGAGGCGCAGGCCCGGTGGGAGGCCCACCGCAAGCAGGTCGAAGATGCCGCCGTCGCAGACCAGACGGCCATCATCGAGTCCGGTGGCACGCCCTCGAACTTCAGCACCGACCCGGGGTCGGCATCGTCAGAAGGCACGTTGGCGTCCGATGAGGCGCTGCAGGCGCTGCGCGACAAGCTCACCGGCGACGAAGAGCTCACCGGCACCGAAGAGCTCACCGGCACCGAAGAGCTCACCGGCACCGAAGAACTCTCCTCCTCCGGAGAAACCGCGCCTACGGGTGACGAAACCGCACCTGAGTGACCGATCCCGCTGCCGGGGCTCCTGTCACGAAGATCGCCCTGACCGGGGGGATCGGATCGGGGAAGTCCACCGTGGCGCGCCTCCTCGCCGAGCGTGGCGCCCTGGTGGTGGATGCCGACCAGGTCGCCCGAGATCTCGTCGCACCCGGCCGACCGGCGCTGGCGCAGATCATCGCCGAGTTCGGCGACGGCGTCGTGTTGCCCGACGGCGCACTCGATCGGTCGGGCCTGGCGGCGATCGTGTTCGGTGATGAGCAGCGTTTGGCCGCCCTCAACGCGATCATGTTGCCGCGCATCGCGGGCGAGACCGAGGCCATGCTGGCCCAGGCGCCACCGGGCAGCGTCGTCGTATACGACATGCCGCTTCTGGTCGAGCAGGGCCTGCAGTCCGGCTGGGATCACGTTGTGGTGGTCGAGGCGCCGCTGCCCATACGGCTGGCGCGGCTGGCCCGCGATAGGGGAATGACCGACCCCGAGGCGCGCGCCCGCATGGCCGCCCAGGCAACCGACGAGCAGCGCCGCGCCGTGGCGGACACGCTCATTGTGAACGACGGTGACTTGCGGGAACTCCAGGACGCCGTGACTGCCCTGTGGCAGGCGCTGGCGACCAAGGCGGCCCGGCTGAGGCAGGTGCGCGAGGATCTTCGGTGACCGAGGAGCGCGCCATCCCGACGCCGGCTTCGACCCGCGCGGGAGATGGACAGTCCTGGGCTATTCCCGTCCCGGCAGATCCTGGTACCGGACTTTGCCCATCGTGTTGCGCGGCAGATGCTGAACTCTTGTCCAGACTTTGGGGCGCTTGAAGGCGGCCAGGTTGGCCGTGGCCCACTGCCGAAGGTCGGATTCCGTGGCGCCACCCACATAGGCGACGCAGACTGTCTGGCCCCACCGGTCGCTGGGCTGGGCGTACACGGCCACCTCGTGGACTCCCGGACACTGTGACAGCACCTGCTCGACTTCGGCGGGGTAGACGTTCACACCTCCGCTGATGATGAGGTCCTCCCGGCGCCCGTTCAGGTACACATACCCTTCGTTGTCGCGATGGCCGACATCGCCGACCGTGAACGCGCGGCCTGTGGGCGTCACTCGCCATGCCTGACTGGTCCTCTGAGGGTCGTCCCAGTACTCGAAACGCCCGAAGCTGGGCGGTTCGCACCAGATGGTGCCGTCCGAATCCACGGTGATGGTGCGCCCCGGACGAGCTCGACCGACTGTTCCCTCATGACGTTCCCATTCGGTGCCACGACACGAGGTGAACTGGCCTTCCGTGGAGCCGTAGAACTCCCACACCCGGTCGGCGCCGACCCATGCGTGCACGGCTCTTTTGACGGAGGGCGGGCAGGATGAGCCGGCATGCGCCAGGAGTCGATAGGTCGAGCGCGGCAGGCCGCCGGGTCGTCGGATCAGCAGATTCAATTGCGTGGGGACCGTGAACGCGGTGGTCGGCCGCAGGTGCTGGATCGCGCGTGATATTCGAGTTGGATCGAACCGGCCGGCAAGCGCCACCGCACCGCCCGCCCCAATGGTCGCCAATGCGAATCGCAAGGGAGCCGAGTGGCACAGAGGAGAGTGGACCAGGGTGAGGTCTGATTCGCAGAAACCCCACTGCTGCTGCTCGTCGAGCCACCAATCCCGAGCCTCACTCTCAGACAACGGTGCGTAGACCCCTTTGGGTCGTCCGGTGGTGCCCGATGTGTAGTGCATCGGTCGCCCCAACGGATGATCGGCAAGCTCCGGAACCGGACCTGACCCCTCCTTCTCGAGGGTGACCATCGCGTCAGCGCCGGTGATCACCAGTGCAGCGCGTGCGTCCGAGACGATGTAGTCACGTTCGGCTTCGGTCAGTAGCGCATTGATCATCACCGGGACCGCGCCCATGCGGAGGATGGCGAGAACCAAAGTGACAGTGGCCGCCTGGCCCTGAGGGATGCGCGACTCCGGATCTTGCTCGGGGGTCACGATGGCCACCCGCGATCCGGGTCGCACGCCACGTTCCGTCAGGGCCCGAGCGAAATTTATGGATCGATCGTGAGCGTCGGTAGCTGTCAGCACGATCATCGACGGACGCTGATCCCGAGTCCGCCAGCCACCGACTGCCGCGCGAGCCGCGTCATGTCATAGAGGCGACGACCTCGACGCCGTTGAGGTGCAGATGGTTGAGGAACACGTAGTGGTAGAAGTCCCCGGGGTGGGGATCGATGTGGAACTGGTGTGCGCGGTGCAGGCTGGTTCCATAGGTGTCGACACCATTGGCGGGCACGATGATGCGGCGGTCCCGCTCATCGAACTGGTTGGCCCGCAGGCGCAGGTACATGGCGAGTTGGTACAGACACAGGTCGGAGCAGTCTCCGACGACGATGGCCGTTCGAACGTCGGGGTGAGCGTTTAGCCATCGGTCCAGATTCGTCCCGATGGCCTGGCTCAAGGAGTTCTTCGGGATGACGGTGTAGATGTCCGCGAACGGTAGGGAGGCAATCTCGGGTACGGTCTCGGCTTCATGGGTCCCGGTCCGGGCGTGTGGGGGGTAAGTCGCGAACTCCTCCGCGTCATCGGAGTGGCTGTCCTGGGGAAGCACGAACTGACGAACCCCTTGCTCGTAGGCAGAGCGGAACAAGTCGGCGATGTTGACGGTGTGGCTCGCAACTCGAGGCGAGGCGAGAGTGCCTTCGGTTGTGAAGCCGTTGATCATGTCTACGCAGAAAACCGCCACCTTGTCTGGATCGGCGGCGATGAGACCCGACAGTTCCATCGGGGCCAGGCCCGAATACCAGTGGTCCAGATATTCCAGGAACGGCCGTGACCGTTCCGTGAAGTCTTTGCCGGTCATTGCCAACTCCCGTTCACCGATGGCCTCGGTCCCGTCCTATCACTGTGGTCGGGCGGAATGCCAACGCGAATCACAAGACCGGCGACGGATCAGCGGACCCTCGGCGCCAGTCAGATGGTTACGGCTACTAGGGTCCTAGATTGTGGTGGACGGTTGGGTGGCTCGGCTGGCGAGCGCCCGACCGATTCCCACGGCGGCTCGTTGGCTTTCCTTGGCGACGACTGTCACCGCGTTCTTCCTGATCGTCTTCGGTAGTCATGTCCGGGTCACTGAGTCCGGGATGGGCTGTCCCGATTGGCCGTTGTGTTACGGGCAGGCTGGGCCGATTCTGGAGTTCCACGCCCTGATGGAGCAAGGCCATCGATACGTGGCGGGTCTGGTGTCGCTTCTTGTCTGTACGACTGCGGCTGTCATGTTCTGGTACCGGCGATCACGGCCCGCGACCCTACGTCCGGCTCTGTTCACCCTGGCCATGCTGGTGGTTCAGGTGCTGCTGGGAGCCGTGACGGTGTTCGCCGGCAACGGGTCCCCGACTGTCGCGTTGCACCTCGTCGCTGGGCTCACATTGCTGGGTGGGTCGTGGGTGACGACGCTCTGCGCCTTCGTTCCCAAGGTCCGCGCTCCGGGCCCCCGACTCGCGATCATCGGGTGGGTCGCCGTCACATCGGTGGTGCTGCTCCTGATCGCCGGATCGGTGATCGTCGACTCAGGCTCCGAGGGGCTGTGCGCGAGCATTCCGTTCTGTCCCGTCGGCAATTCGACCGGACAGACTCTGGTGCACATGGTCCATCGCGGCATGGCGTTGCTCGCGGCCGTCGCTGTCTGGAGTTTCGCGCTGCATGCGTGGCGCCACTGGTCGACAGTCCCCCGAGCCCGCGCGATGGCCGTGGTGGCCTCGGCCCTGATCCTCGGCAACGCCGGAATCGGGACTGCGTCCGCACTGCTGATGGCTCCCCCCGCGTTGGCGGATCTGCATCTCGCCGGAGCGGCGGGGGTCATGCTCAGCGTCGTCGGTCTTGCCGTCATCGGATGGCTGGCCGGTGCTGACTCGCCGATGCAGGACGGCCAAGTCGATGGTCCGTCCGATCGAACCCGTGGCGGGAGCTCGTCCTCTGCGCCGCTGCGCGTTCGCGACATGCTGGTGGGCGCGGGAACAGCTGTCATCCTCATGGCTGTCGGCTACGGTCTCGTCGGGCAGCAACCAGGGGTCGGCTTCGGGACTCTGGCGGCGGCGGAACCGGTCCAGGTGACGGTTGCTCCGACCGGTCACACAACGACGGTCGATGTGGTCATCGAAGGGATGAGATTCATCCCTGGAGCGCTCGAGGTTCCCGCGGGGGACCAGCTGGTGCTCAACGTGGCGAATACGGGCGACCGTGCCCATGACCTCGTCCTGGAGCTGGGGCCACGCACCACTCGATTGGCCCCGGGAGAGTCTCAGGTCGTCGATGTCGGAGTCGTGTCCGAATCCCTGACGGGGTGGTGCTCTGTCGCGGGGCACCGTTCCATGGGAATGACCTTGAGCATCAACGTGATCGGTGGGTCAACAGCTGAGGGTGCACATCACCCCCCAGCGGTCGGTGTGACGCCGCCGGATACCACTGGGGCAAGTATGTCCGGCGGAGTCGATCTGATGGCCGAGCCCGGTCCGGAGTTCTCCCCGCGGGAACCGACGCTGCCACGCCCCGGAGCGAATCGGGTGCACCGCGTGAGACTCGTGGTCACGGAGACGGAGCAAGAGGTCGCCCCCGGAGTCCGCCAAACGCGATGGACATTCGGTGGTGCCGCCCCTGGACCTGTACTACGAGGCCGCGTCGGTGATCGGTTCGTCGTGACGTTGGTCAACGATGGAACCATTGGGCACTCGATCGACTTTCACGCCGGAGCTTTGGCGCCCGACCGGCCCATGCGGACGATCGAGCCCGGTCAGAAACTCAAGTACAAGTTCACCGCCACCAAATCCGGCATCTGGATGTATCACTGCTCCACCATGCCGATGTCGATGCACATCGCCAACGGGATGTTCGGCGCGGTTGTCATAGATCCGGTCGATCTGCCCGCCGTGGATCGCGAGTTCCTCCTGGTGCAATCCGAGTTCTACCTCGGCGAGGGCAGCGATCTTGCCGACGCCGACAAGATCGCGGCGCAGCGACCCGACCTCCTCGCGTTCAACGGGTACCCGATGCAGTACGACCACCACCCCCTGCATGCGCGTGCGGGGGAGCGCGTACGTTTCTGGGTGCTCGATGCCGGCCCGAATCGACCCAGTGCCTTTCATGTCGTCGGTGGTCAGTTCGACACGGTCTGGCAGGAAGGGGCATACAGCCTGCGGCGGGGGTCGGGCGGCTCACAGGTGCTGGCCCTTCAACCCGCACAGGGTGGTTTCGTGGAACTGGAGGTTCCCGAACCGGGCAACTATCCCTTCGTGAGTCACATCATGTCGGATGCGGAACGAGGCGCACACGGACGTCTCATGGTCGGCGGCAAGGGCTGACAAGCGCAGTTTCACCGGCGTCCCGCACAGAGTATTGCTGGGTGTCACCTGCGGTGGATCCGCTGCATCAGGACGCTGAAACTGTCCCTCGTCCGGGAGTCGGCATGAGTGCCGTGACGCTCGCGAGGGGATCAGCGCGGACCTGCATCGCCGGGCGGGGGCTGGTTGACTGTGGGGCATTCGGGTGCGGTGGGAGCAGCATTCCGCGCCGTCTGACAGCACCGTGCGTTGCGCGGTGGGGAAGGTCGCTGATGTCGCTGCAGACTGACCTCGAGACAGGTAACTACGACGAAGTCATCACCGAGACGCGGGATTGGGTCGCTGCGGACCCGAGCGCGGCGTTCGCGGATGCCACGGTGAAGCGGTGGATGTCGATGAGGTGGAAGGACCTGTTCCTGCGCGAGGCCGTGCAGGATCCCGCGGCGATCAAGACGGCCGAGAAGCGCATCAGTCTGGCGAATCCGGTGTCACCGCGGCTCGGCCCCGATCGACGCAGTGACCGTCAAAAGATCGCTGACCGGTTCCTGAAAGGGTTGGCGGCGCCGGACTGGGAGATCGAACTCCCCGACCCCGAGGTCAGCATCCAGAACACCACCTTGGTGCTGTGCCCCGGACTGTTGTCGGGGATCCTGCACCCCGGCGCCCACGCGTTCGTCGAGGACGCTCCCGTCATCGAACAAGAACGCGGCTGGAAGACGCTGCGGGCCGACCTGCATCCCTTCCGCGGGTGTGTGGCCAACGAGGAAGACCTGATCGCGGCTCTCGACCGGGGCGAGGGATTCACAGCCGACCTGTCGCCTATCGAGGACCCGCAACCGCCCGGTGATGTGTGGCTCATCGGCTACAGCAAGGGTGGTCCGGACGTCCTCACCTTCCTCGTCGATCATCCGGAATACGCCGACCGCATTAAAGGCGTCTTCACGTGGGCCGGTGCGATGAGTGGCTCGTACTCGGCGGATGCCATCTACGAGCAGATCAAGGATATGGACACGCAGGCGATCTCGGACAACCTGGACCGGTTCCTGCAGATGTTGTCACCCGGCGTCGTGGAGCGCAGTGGACTGCGGCGGGTTGACGAGTACGACATCAAGCAAGCCTTCTACGATCTGCAGACATCGGTGCGTGAGCAGTTCAACCGTGACCACGCCGACATGATCAGCGAACTGGGAGTCCCGTTCTTCTCGCTGACCGGATCCACCACGCCGTTGGAAGCGCCCAGTTTCCAGTTCGCCGACACGGTGAAGATGTCACAGTACGACGCCAACAACGACATGCAGTTGACCCAGAAGCAGGCAACGATGGACATCCCCATCGCCACCCATTTGGCGATGCTGCATGGTCACCACTGGGACATCGCCTACGCGCCCTTCCCGGCCCGCATGCAGGCTGTGTCGCCCAACCTCGACCACCCGTTCCCCCGCAAAGCCGCTTTGGCGGCCTCGTGGGTGTTTCTCGCGGAACTCGGCCTGATCGACTGATCGGCTGGTTGTCAGAGTGAAGCAGTGCTTCAGCGGGGCAGCGATTCGCCGGCGACGCGCACTGTCTGGGAGATGGAGTGCCACATGTGCCCCTCGCCGAGTAACTCCGTGAAGCCGGTTCGATCGAGGACCCGGCGCGCCTGGTAATGCAGCCGAGCGATGTAGAGATCGATCTCGCCTGCCCGCAACTCGTTGACAAGGCTGACGAGCGCATCCGAAGTTGTGGAGTCCATCTGGCTGGAGGCCTCGAGGTCGAGCACCACCACGCGCGTATCTGGGTGACTGTCGACGAACTCGAGAACGGCATCATGGGCTCGCGCGGCATTGGCCCAGAACAGCGGCGTGTTGAGTCGCAGCACCGCCACACCATGTTCGGTGACCCGGTTGGGGTGTTCCACGATGGCACCCCACCCCGCCACCTCGCCCGGGATCCGACCCAACTCGTCGATCGTGACCCGGCTGGACCGAAACGTGATCCCGACGACTGAGATCGCAACCGCCGCGAGGAGCCCGTACAGCGGTCCGAACAGCAGGACACCCAGCAGACCGGTTAGCGCGGCGACCAGGTCGACGGTGCGGGCCTTGCGGTAGCGGTTCAGCGTCGGCCAGTCGAGCAATGGCCAGACACTCGCGATGACGATCGCTGACAGCACCACTCGTGGGACGTTCGCGAGTACTCCGGTCAGGGCGACCAGGACCAGCAGGACACATGCCACGGTGACGAAACTGCTCACTTGGGTCCGGGCCCCACTCATCGCCGCCGTGGAGGTTCGGCTGAGGCTGCCCGTCACAGACATCCCACCGGTGAATCCGCTGGCGATGTTCGACATGCCCGTTCCGAAGAACTCCTGGTCCGAGTTCACCCGATAACCACCCTGGGCCGCGAAGAGGCGGGCTGCGGACAGTCCTTCACCGACTCCTGCAATGGCCACGGCGAGCCCCCCCAGCAGGATCGTTCCGGCGTCCGCCGCGGTGATGCTGGGCACCGAGAACGAGGGAAGGCCCGGTGGGATCGCTCCGAGTACTTCGACGCCTTCTTCCACGGCAGGCAGGAAGACCGCCACAGCGATCCCGACGGCCATCAGGATCAGGGCCCACGGAATGGCCCGTGACAGCAGGGGACCGACGAAGACGATCGCGAGCGCGATGACTCCCAGAATCAGGGTGTGGATGTCGGTCTGGGGCAGTTGGGTCAGGCTCTGCATCAGGCGCGGCACGAACTGAGGCGTGGTGACCGGAATCCCCAACAGGTGGGGCAGTTCGCCGACTATGACGACCAGTGAAAGTCCGATGCTGAATCCGGTGATCACCGGTCTTGAGATGAAGTCGGTCACCCACCCCAAGCGCAGGACTCCGATGAAGGCGAGGAACAGTCCGGCCGATATCGCAACGCCGGCAGTGAGCGCGGTGGCCTTGGCCGGGTCGTCTCGCCCGACGATGTCGAAGACGACAGCACCGGACATGATCGCGACTGTCGATGTCGGGCCGATGGAGACCTGGCGTGATGATCCGAAGATTGCGTACAAGATCAGGGCCGCAGGGAGCGCGTACAACCCCACCTGGACCGGTACGTCGGCAACGGTGGAGTACCCCATCGCGGTGGGGATGGCCACTGACGCCACCGCGAGGCCCGCCACGATGTCGCCGCGCAGGTACATCCGGCGATAGCGTGGCAGCCAGCCGACGATCGGCACGTACTGGGCGATCGTGCTGGTCGGCGTCGGCGGGGGTGTCGTCGTCGGTGTGGCGGCTGGCATGGGTGGCTCTCAGTGGTGGCTTGCTCTGCGGGGTTGGTGGTAGCTGCGGCGTGTTGTCGCAGGGCAGACCGATCGCCGCGCCTACCCGACCGATCGCACCGTGCGAACCGATCGCCATGCTTGAACGAACGGTGAACCTGAGGTTACCCACTCGTGGCATTCCGTTTCCCGCCCAACGACCACCCGCAGACCAGCCGGGACGGTGGTCGGGATCGGAAACCGCGTCGGGGGTAGGGCGTCGTGGGTGGGGCGTAGCGTATCCACATGGCCCGTCCCGTCACTGATCTGCAGCGCACCGTGGCCCCATTCGAGGTGGTGTCGGAGTTCGAGCCGGCCGGCGACCAGCCCACCGCGATCGCCGAGATCACCCGGCGCATCCAAGCGGGCGAGCGCGACGTTGTCCTGCTGGGAGCCACGGGCACGGGTAAGTCCGCAACAACGGCGTGGCTGGTCGAGCAGCTGCAGCGACCGACGCTGGTGCTGGCGCCCAACAAGACCCTCGCCGCCCAGCTCGCGAACGAGTTCCGCGAACTCCTGCCGAACAACGCCGTCGAGTACTTCGTGTCGTACTACGACTACTACCAACCTGAGGCGTACATCCCCCAGTCGGATACCTACATCGAGAAGGACTCCTCGATCAACGAGGAAGTCGAACGATTGCGGCACTCGGCGACGAACTCCCTGCTCACTCGCCGGGATGTTCTGGTGGTCGCCTCGGTATCCGCGATCTACGGGCTCGGCACGCCGCAGGAGTACGTCGATCGCATGGTGCAACTGCGGGTCGGCGGTACCTGGGATCGCGATGGGCTGTTGCGGCGCCTCGTCGAGATGCAGTACGTCCGCAATGACGTCGCCTTCCAGCGTGGCACGTTCCGGGTGCGGGGTGACACCGTCGAGATCTTCCCTGTCTACGAGGAGCATCCCGTGCGCGTCGAGATGTTCGGGGACGAGGTCGATCGGCTCATGACCTTGCATCCCGTCACCGGCGAGGTACTCACCGAGGACCAGGAACTCTACGTCTTTCCCGCCACTCACTATGTGGCCGGTCCCGAGCGGATGCAGCGGGCCGTGCGTGACATCGAGCAGGAGTTGGGGCAGCGACTTGCGGAGTTGGAGCGGCAGAACAAGTTGCTGGAGGCGCAGCGGCTACGAATGCGCACGGAGTATGACATCGAGATGATGCGGCAGGTGGGCAGTTGCAGCGGCATCGAGAACTACTCGCGCCACATCGACGGCCGCGGACCCGGCACTCCTCCGAACTGTCTGCTCGACTACTTTCCCGAGGACTTCCTCCTGGTGATCGACGAGTCGCATGTGACCGTTCCGCAGATCGGCGGCATGTACGAAGGTGACATGAGCCGCAAACGCAATCTCGTCGACCATGGATTCCGACTGCCGTCGGCGATGGACAACCGGCCGTTGCGGTGGGAGGAGTTCGTCGATCGCATCGGTCAGACCATCTATCTGTCCGCCACGCCGGGCCCCTACGAACTTCAGCGAGTCCACAACGATGTCGTCGAGCAAGTCATCCGGCCGACGGGCCTGCTCGATCCCGAGATCATCCTCAAGCCCACCAAGGGGCAGATCGACGATCTCATCGCCGAGATCCGCACCCGGCAGGACCGCGACGAGAGGGTCCTGGTGACCACCTTGACCAAACGGATGGCCGAGGACTTGACCGACTACCTGCTCGAGCAAGGCATCAGGGTGCGCTACCTGCACTCGGACATCGACACCATCCGCCGGATCGAACTGCTGCGTGAACTTCGTCTGGGGGAGTACGACGTCCTGGTGGGCATCAATCTTCTCCGCGAAGGCCTTGATCTGCCCGAGGTTTCCCTCGTCTCGATTCTCGATGCCGACAAGGAGGGCTTCCTACGCAGTGAACGCAGCCTGATCCAGACCATCGGCCGCGCCGCTCGCAACGTCTCCGGACAGGTGCACATGTACGCCGACGACATCACGGATTCCATGCGTACTGCGATCGACGAGACCAATCGTCGGCGTGCCAAGCAGGCCTCCTACAACACCGAGCACGGGATCGACCCAACGCCGCTTCGCAAGCGCATCGCGGATCTCACCGATCTCCTCGCCCGAGAGGACGAGGACACCGAGACTCTCTTGGGATCCGGGCGCAACCAAAGCCGTGGGCGGGGCCGGGTCAGTGTCGTGTCCCCGGTGGCGGAACGGCAGCCACGCAGCCTGGCCGAGTCGGAACTGCTCGACCTGATCGAGCAACTGACCGAACAGATGCATGTGGCCGCCGCGGAACTTCAGTTCGAAGTCGCCGCGAGATACCGCGACGAGATCCACGGCCTCAAGCGCGAACTGCGTGGCATGCAGGAGGCCACCTGACCCCCATCACGGAGCAGTGACAGCAGCGTCCACGACTTCGGCGAACCCGGCGCAGCCCGAACCCCCGATGTGGACTCCATCGGGGGCCATCCACTCTGGATGTTCGGCCGCTTGTGCCGCGAAGTCGGCGATCCGCACATTGTCGTAGTTCTGCGCCTTCGAGCGGATCATTCTGTTCAGGGAATCCGCAAACGAGTACTTGTCCTCCGCGGGCAAGGCGATGGTCACCCACACGACGCGCCGGTCGGTTCCAGTGACTGTCATCACCTCGTCGAACCCGGACTCCGCGAAAGGGCCGTTGGTGCCCAGGTGCACGACCACTGTGTTCGGTAAACCATTCCCGGCATGCGAGCGCAGGCTCTGCAGACCGACATCGAACTGTCGACCCACCTCGGAGTCCACTGAATACCCCAACGGAGCCAGGCAACTCTCAGCTCCCAGTGAGACGGAGTCGCCGATCAGCAAGCCTCCCGAGGGGCGAGGTTCGGGGCGGGCGCGAGCCACCGACCGCACTGTGGCGGCTTCGCCGTCGGAGTCCGACTCAGCCTCTGTCGCTGCCTCGCGGACGTCCCGGGCCCGACCGATCGTGCGCAGCAGACTCTCATGCGAGGAGCGTGCGGCTGTCAGAGATCCGATGACCGCGGTGCGCACCCGCATCAGCCGGTCGACGAACGGATCGAGTTGGGCGGCGGCGACGGCATCCGCCGCAGCGGCATCGGCGGCGGCCTGCGTCTCGCTGCGATTGTGCAGGTTCATCATGACCGCGGCGAGCGCGATCACGGTGAGCAGGATCGCGCCTGAGACGAGGATCGTCGTGCGCCTGCTCACGCTCACGGACTGTAGTCGCCAGGTGCGTGAGGTGGGGCGGATTCGGGCAAACCGGTCAGTCGTCGGAGGCCGGGGCTCGCTCACCGCCCCGGTCGTCGCCGAGGGATTCCAGTGCTTCGGCCTCATGGCGCAGGGACTGCGACCGAAGGGCTGAAGCGCCGGGCGTGACCAGCCCGGGGTGGGTCCGCACGTACAGGAGGGAGGCGACGGTGGTGATGGCAAGGACCCCGATGATCACGGCCAGTGACTGCACGATCGAGATCTCCGGAACGTGGAGGTCGGTCGTCTCATTGATGGCATGCAGGATCAACTTGACGCCGATGAATCCCAGGATCACCGCCAGGCCGATCGACAAGAACACCAGCCGTTCCAGCAGGCCGCTCACGAGGAAGTACAACTGGCGCAGACCCATGAGGGCGAAGGCATTGGCGGCGAAGACCAAGTAGGCCTCCTGCGTCAGACCGAAGATCGCGGGAATCGAATCCAGCGCGAACAACACGTCGGTCGTGCCGATCGCGACCATGACGAGCAGCATCGGGGTGAGAACCCGCCGACCGTCGACCACCGCAGTCAGCGCAGAGCCGTGGTACTCCCGCGTGGTGGGAAAGAAGCGCTCCACAGTTCGGACGACGATGTTGTTGCCCGCCTCAGAGTCGTCGTCCTCACCCCCGCGCAAGAGTTTCACCGCTGTGAGGATCAGCAAGGCACCGAACAGGTAGAACGTGAAACTGAAGCGCTGCAAAGCTGCTGCGCCGACGACGATGAGGATGCCGCGCAGGATCAGCGCGATCAGGACCCCGACCAGCAGCACCCGGTGCTGATGGATGCGAGGCACGGCGAATGACGCCATGATCACGATGAACACGAACAGGTTGTCGACGCTCAGCGAGTACTCGGTGATGTAGCCGGCGAAGAACTCACCGGCCTTCGCGGCGCCGAACGCCATGTAGATGAAGATTCCGAAGGCAATTGCCAAGGCGATGTAGAACACGACCCACCGAGTGGCCTGCTTCGGTCCGAACTCTCCGGGTTTGCTGTCGACCAGCAAGAGATCGAGAACGATAATGCCCAGCAGCCCGACGATGGTCGCAGCCCACAACCACCCGGGGACATCCACGCGCCCAGGGTACCCGGCCGGCTGGGTTGCCCGATCAGCGTGAAGGTGGCGTCGAGTTCATCACCACGCGCGCTGCGGCGAGATCGTCGGCGGGTACCTGCACCTGGTAACTGCCGTCCAGATCGACCACCCGGTGGCGAATGCCGGCCCGGTCCAGGCCCGCTGCCAGCCGACTGCAATCACCCCACGTGTGGGGACCGAGGACCGGTGCCAGCACATCGTCGTCCGCCAGGCGGGAGCGATTGCCACGGAAGTTGCGCCGGAGCAGCCACACCACGAGCAGTAGGGCGGAAAGGGCGAACAGGGGCCCGAACGCATACGAGAACGAACCCCAGGACGGCATGTCTCGATTGTCGTTCGGTTCGGCACTTTCGGCTATTCGGCGAACCATGCATCAGCCAGGTCGAGGAACTCGTAGTCGGCCGCGTACCAGCCGCGCAGATTGGCCCGAGACCTGGCCGTGACCTCTGCGGGCCGAGGGGGCAGCGGCGGATTGCGATGAGCGGTATCGGCGGCTCGCGGTAGTTGGAAGCGATCGGGCGGGA
Organism: Candidatus Nanopelagicales bacterium; assembly: GCA_037045355.1. Classification (NCBI taxonomy): domain Bacteria; kingdom Bacillati; phylum Actinomycetota; class Actinomycetes; order Candidatus Nanopelagicales; species Candidatus Nanopelagicales bacterium. The sequence continues at coordinate 26,431 of JBAOHO010000009.1, forward strand.
TTCCGAGCCGAGCGGCCAGACGCGGGGCGTCGGTGTCCAGCGTCCGGGTTCGTAACATCGCCAGGCATTCCCCACGACGTCGCTGCAGGGTGTCGGGGTTCTCGAACCAGTCCCAGTAACTGGATCGGACGTGGTTGATCGAGCGCATGGCTCGTTCGGCTTCCGCGCGCAGGTCCCGGTCCTCGCAGTCGAGGGCCGCCCCGAGATCGTGCGGGTGTGTGAAGCGGGCGAACGCAATGGCCTCGGCGTGGGAGTGGGGATAGTCGTAGCGCGGACGGCCGCAGCGCATCCGGCTGCCGAAGGCGCTCACGAACCGGTCGATCGGGTCCCGGGCGGTGAACACCCACGGTTCCCCCGGCGGGAGTTGCGCCAGGGTGACCTCATGGCCGTGACAAGCGACACGGATGCGGCTGTACCGGTCAGCGGCCCGAAAGGCATCGACGAGTGCGGTCGATCCGGTCTTCCCGATCCGCAGCAGATGCACGACCGGGCGGTGATCGCTGGGCATGCCTCGATCGAACTCGTCACTCACGGGTGGCTCCCCCCTGCTCGTGACCGAGTGGGGGCGACTGTTCGGGACCTCGCAGCCGCTCGCCCGCGACCGGCCGCAGCCGCGTGCCGGCGAAAAGAAGAGCGAGGGTGAGGACGACCATTCCACCGAGGAGGCCGAAAGCCAGTGCCGCTTGGGCCGGCGCCGATGTGAATCGACTGGCCCCGATCCCGCTGAGCGCCGACAACACGACAAGTCCGGTCAGAGCGCTCGTCTGTCGGGCCGTTCCCAGCACCCCGCTGGCCATGAGCCGGTCTTGGCGACCCGCCTCGTTCATCGCCGCGGTGTTGGCGGGTGTCTGGCACAACGCCAGCCCAAGTCCGGCGAGAGTGAACGCGGGCACGAATCCCCAATAGGAGCGAGTAGGGATGCTGGCCAGCATGATGATCAGCCCTACACCGGCCAGACCCAACCCCCCCACGATGGGTTTGCGCGGACCGAAGCGGTCTACGGCACGGCCCGCGAAGAACTGCCCGAACGTCAGCGCGAGGGTCAACGGCAGCAATCCGGCGCCCGCCAGGAACGGGGACATTCCGAGTGCATCCTGCATGTAGGCGGGGAAGGCGATGACCCCCCACATCTGCACGAAGCCCACCGCGACGATGACCATGAGCGCAGCCGAGAAGACCGGACGGGTGAGTTGACCGACCGGGATGATCGGATTCGGGGCCCTGCGTTCGACGACCAGGAACACCCCGACGAGCCCTGCGCCCACGACCGCCAGAATCAGCGGAATGATCGGATCGGTCGGATTGCCGAGCGACAGTTGAATGAGGCCGTAACTCACCAGCGTCAAAGAGGCGATCAGCGTGATGAGACCGGCCGTGTCGAACCGGCCCCCCACGGATTCCCGCCGGACCTCGGGCAGGCCGGAGGCTAGCCCCAGGATGTAGGGGAGGGCCAGCAGGGACAGGATCGGGTTGACGAAGAACACCCAGCGCCAGCCCAGCGTCTCGACGAGGAGTCCACCGATGAGAGGACCGCTGGACAGCGCGATGGTGGTGATTGCGGTGTAGAGAGCGATTCCGCGGCCGCGTCGGTCGCGCGGGAACGCGTTGGCCACCATGGCCTGGGAGGCGGTGAACATGGCAGCGGCCGCCAACCCCTGGATGAACCGGGCCACCGCCAGCATGGTGCCGTCGACCGACAGACCGGCCCCCAAGGACCCGAGAGCAAAACCGATGATCCCCACGACAAACATCGGGCGTTGCCCGACGTGCCGCCCCAGGGCGCCGAACGCAGCAGCGAAGGCCGCGAGCGGCAGCAGGTAGGCCACGACCGCCCACAGGGCCTCGTCGCTGTCCAACCCGAGATCGACGGTCATCGTCGGCAGGGCCACCCCGATGATCGTCTGGTCGAGGAACCCGCCGACGGTAGCGGCCCCCGCCGCCAGCATGACGACGGCCCGCTGGCGAGTGAGACTCACCATGGTGGCGCCCCGGCCGACTGGTCGGCCAGCAGTGGCAGGGTGGCGATCGCGCGCTGCACACGATCCTGGACGTCGGCGGGCCAGTCCACTGATTCGGCCGTGCGCCTCACCTGCGGCCTGACGATCGCGGCACACCGATCCAAGTAGTCGGCGGGCGCATCATCCACTCCGAGGAACCCCAGTGTCCTGCTTAGTTCCCCGCGGGGATCGAGGGCGAGCCGTTCCAGGCTGGTGACGTGCACCGGTGCCGGTGGGGAGTCGACAAGGCGCTGCGTCACGGTTGCCAGCAACAGGTACCAGTCGGTGGCGGCGTGCAGGGGGTCCGGCCGACATGAGAACCAGGCCGGGGTGTCGGTGCTGAGGTGACGGGACAGCGTCGCGATGGTGTCGAAGGGGTCTCGCGTGACGCACAGCAAGCGCAGCGGAAGTCCCATGATGTCGCCGACCCGCGCCAAGGTGCCCGGGTAGAGAGCCTCGATCTCGACGGTCCCGGCCGCCTTCTTGTCGCCGATCACGCGAAGTGCTGGGGTTCGGTCGGTCTTTTCGTCAGGACCCGCGACGGTGTAGTCGTAGCCATTCCACTCGCGCCCACGGGCCGCGAAGTCCGCCTCGCGCGCGAGCAGTACCTGCATGATCCGCGCACGATCCGCGCCGGCGGCCACGAGAGCCGCAACGTCGGCCTCCTGCGCGATCAGAACGGACGGGTGGGCGTTGAGCAGCGATCCGAGAAGGGTTGTACCGCTGCGCGACCAGCCGAGGAACTGGCAGAAGACCGCATCCGGCAGCAGGAGGAGATCAGTGCGATGCATCAGCCAACACCGCCACCAGTCGGTCATTTTCCTCTCGGGTCCCCACGGTGATCCGCACGCACGAGGGCAGTCCCGGTTCGTCCTCGATGGCACGGATAGCGATGCCGTTCGTGCGGGCCTGGCCCACGACCTGCGCCGTCCTTGGGCCCATCGGAAACGTCAGGAAATTGGCGGTGGCCGGCAAGGGGGCACCGAGAGTCGGTTGTAGCGCTGCGGCGAGTCGGTCTCGCTCCGCGCGCATCCTCCTCATACGGGTGTCGAAGTCGTCCGGATGCTCATCGAGAGCGGCCAGTGCCGCGGCCTGAGTCAGCGCACTGACGCTGCCGGGCAGCATGGCCGACCGCCACCGTCGGGCCCGCTCGGTGCCAGTCACCGCATAACCGAGTCGGATGCCGGCCAGGGCGCGGGCTTTGGAGAAACTTCGCGTCACGATCAGGGATTCGGAGCCCGCGTGCACGCTGGTGGCGAGTGCGCCGGGACCCTCGTGGAACTCGGCGTACGCCTCGTCGATGAGGATGACGGTGTCGGGATATTCGGCGAGGAGGCGGTCGATGCTTGCGAGATCCTCCGGAACGCCGATTGGATTGACGGGGTGATTCAGGCACACCATTGCCCCACTCGCTGAAGAACCGAGGATGGCATCACGAAGTGCTTCTTCATTGGTGCCGAAGTCCGGACTGCGGGGGACCGTGGTGAGCGGTGTGTCCAGCGCCGCACAGAGCCGCCGGAATCCGGCGTAGCCCGGCACTTGGGCGATGACGTGGCGCCTGGCGGCCCGGGCCTCTTCGACGGCCAGGCGCAGCAGGGTCATGGAACCCGCACCCACGACGACGTTGTCGGCGGTGACCCCGCGGCCGCCGCAGCCAGAGAGCACGTCCGCGAGTCGGGTGCGCAGTTCCTCGGCAGTCTCGGGGCCGTACCGATGTAGGGCCTGCAGACGCCGGGTGAGAGCGGGAACGAAGCCGGGCGGGGGCTCGGGCCCGTTGTTCACGTCCAGTCGAAGGGGAGGCGGGGCACCGATGTCGCGTCCGCCCAGCGCGGAGAAGTCCGGGAGGTCTCGGTCATTGTCGGGTTCTGGAGCGGCCTCAGGTTCTGCGACGGCCTTGGGTTGTTCGGCGGTCTCAGGTTCTCTTTCCATGTCAGGTGGTTTCCATGTCAGATGGTCACATCGACGCCGTGGGCTGAGAACGCGGCGAGCTTGTACTCGCGGTATCCCGGGATCAAAGCGCAGACCCGGTGCCAGTTGGGATTGTCGGCCTTGTTGGGACGATCAACGATCATTGCGGTCCGGTCGGCCTCTTCGCTTATGCGGCCGATGTCTGGAGCCGCCGCCGACTCCTGGTGGTACACCGCCATGCCGGGGACAAAGACCGGCTCCGCGTGCGCCCGGGTGATCATCCGATAGGCGAACTCGTCATCCTCGTACCCCCAGTTGCCGTCGAAGGCCTCGTCATAACCCCCGACCGCCACTGCGTCCGCGCGACGGAAGGCGGTGTTGCCGCCGTGCATCATGTCCCACGGGTGGGGCAGATCCGGCAGCGCCTCGACTGCGGGGAACCGCCGATCGCGGTTCAGGTGGTAGTTCGAGGGGCTGGCCACCGGGGGTGCGTCAGTCAGCGCATCCGAGGACTCCAGAATGTCCTCGATGGAGACATCACTGGTGTCGACGAAAAGCCGCTCCCCGGTCATCATCAGCGCCCGGTCGCTCTCGCCGGCTGTGTCAAGGATCGCGGCAACCGCACCAGGGTTCGGACAGCAATCCGAGTCGAGGGTCCAGATCCATGCGCTCCGGGCCAGGGAGATGGCCAGATTGCGGGCCCGGCACAGTGCAAACGGGTGCGGGAGCCGAGGCTGATGAACCAGCGTGATGGACAGAGTCTCTCCGAAACGCGCGACGACATCGTCCAGTCCCGCCTGTTTGGAGTTGTTGTCCACCACGATGACCTCGAACGCCTCAGGTTCCGCCGTCTGAACCGACAGTGCAGCGAGGGTGCGACCCAATTGTGCGAAGTTGTCGTGGCAGGGGATCACCGCTGAGACGGTCGGATCACTACTGTCCATGGCGGAACTTCAACCCTCCCGGCCACCAGAATCGCACCATTATGCTCGACCGATGGTCGACCCGTACCCCGATACCCGGATCGTGGGCAGCGGCCTGAGTCGCACCGGTACCCGCAGTGTCTACGCGGCGATCCTCGATCTGGATGTCACTGCCGTCCACTATCCCTTCGACCACGCCACCCAGGCGGCACTGACCACCGGAGTCCCACCTCCGGTGTTGGCTGATCATCGTGTATTGCTCGACATCAGCGGTGCCGCGTTCTTCGAACGAATCGCCGGGTCGTTCGCCGACGGCCGCGTCCTGCACACCACGCGCGAGCGTGAGCAGTGGTTGGACGCGACCATGGACCATTACGACCGGCTCATGGCCGATTGGTCGCGAGAGCCACAGCGGTTTCGGGAGTTCAGTGCCTGGATCACCGAGCGGACCTACGGTTCGTTCCCCGTGACGCGGACAGGTCTCGCCGCCACGTTCGATCGCCAGGAAGAGCGGGCCGCCAGATGGCACCGCCGCTACCCGGACCGATTCCTGCTGTGCGATGTGTTCACTGGTGAAGGAGCTGACCGGCTGCCAGAGTTCGTCTGTGCCTCCGCAGGGACGGTGTGCGCCGGGCTTCCGCGGGTCTCCGACAGCGATGAAGTGACTGCGCCAGGCCTGGAGCGGACGGTGCTGCGCCGACGAGGCAGACGGTGGGACATTGGTCCTGCAAAGTGGCGCGACCATCGGGAGGAACGACATGACTGACGCCCCTGACGAGGCTTCTCCCGGACGTCCCGGAAGGCCTGGGAGCGAGGCCGCCGCTGCTGACCCGGAGTCTGCCGTCGCCCCTATCATCGTTCCGGGCCTCGATGCCCAGGTCCACATGATGGGTGCGGCGCCGGACACCAATGTGATCGGTGGCGGCCTGGTCTTCCGACGCCCCCCGGATCTGCCGCTGTCTGAACTCTTCGAGCGGATCAAGGCCCGCGTCGAGTCGACGTTGGACCTGCCGCACGGGATGAGATGTGTCGCTGCACCCGTGCCGCGCGGTGAGCCGTTCCACGTCCTCATCGACAAGCAGCCGGTCGATCTCGACGCGCACATCGACGTGCGTGGCGCCGGTGGATCGGTGTCGATGGACCGCGCCTACGAACTCGCCCTCATCTCGATGCAGGCACCACTCGATCTGACCCGACCGCTGTGGGGCATGACAGTGATCCCTGAGATCGACGGAGACCTGGCGATGATCGTGATGCGAGTCCATCACTTCGTCCAGGACGGAGTCCTGGGTCTGGCAGCCGCGGTGTCCATGCTGATCGACGGCACTGCGGACAGCCCCTTGCGTCAGGCACCGGACCTGACCGTGTTGCCGAGACCTTCCGACGAGCAGATCAGGCGGGCCGCTGAGGAGTTGCTGAATCGTCGCTACCGGGCGTTCAAAGGACCCGTCGAGCAGGCCGTCGAACCGGTCAAACCCAGCAAGGAGACGATCGACTCGGTGGCCAGCGCCGTCGAGGGAGGCTCCGCGGCACGGCGCCCTCATGCTCTGGGGCGCAGTTTGGCCATGGGGTTGCGCGAGACCGTCGAAGCGGTCCAGAAATCACGTCCGGACCGGGAGAAGGTCCTTCAGGAGAAGTTGACCAAGGGTTTGGCTGAGGCTCGTGAGTTCACCCGCGTGTACTTCGAGGAGGTCGCCGTGCAGCCGGGCAACCTGCTGCGGCGGGTGAGCGACGACCGGGGCATTGCAGTCGTCCAGACCCCGCGCAGCGCGGTTACCCAGTGCCAAGACGTCCTCGACGAGCACGTGTCGTTCAACGACGTTGCGGTCACAGCGATGGTCCTCGCGCTCCAACAGGTCCTGCCCGACTCCACTCGGGACGAGAACCTGCTCATCGACATCCCGGTGTCCCTGTCGCTGCAGACCGGCGGGAAGGAGCAGTTCGACAACACCTCCGCCATGATGGTGATCGAGACTCCGATGTCCCAATCCGACCCGGGACCACTCCTGCGATCGGTGCATGAACAATCGCGGGATCGCAAGTCCCGCGACGCCCAGGCCATGGCTCGCTTGATGCGGATGGCCAGCATCCTCCCCATCCAGGAGTACGAGGAGGCGACCGCCCGATTGTGGTCCCGCGGCAACTTCTTCATGTCCAACCTCCCCGGACCCGACTTCCACTTCTTCGTGGCGGGCAATGAGGTCACTGCCGCGTTCGGGTTGGGTCAACTGCGCGGCCACAGTGCGTTGCGGGTGATCGTCGCGACTTACGGCGACCTCGCCACGTGGAGTCTCATGTACGACCGGCAGGTCATCGACGGCCGGGCACTCGCGAATGCGATCCCGACCGCACTGGAGCGGATTGCCGCGGTCACGACTACGGACAGCTGAACCCTCGGAGAGCGCTGCGTGTGGACGCCCTCTGGCGGTACGCGGAAGGCGGTCACCAACCGCGGGCTCGCCACTCGTCCAGGTGAGGCCGCTCAGCGCCGACAGTGGTGTCGTCGCCGTGCCCGGGGTACACCCACGTCTCATCGCCGAGTCGGTCGAAGATGTGGGTCTGAACATCTGCGAGCAGTGTGTCGAAGTCCCCTGGGCTCCACGTCTTTCCGACCCCGCCCGGGAACAGGCAGTCACCGCTGAACAGGTGGCCGGCACCGAAGGGATCGTCGTAATACAAGGCGATGGCGCCGGGGGTGTGACCACGAAGCTGAAGGACCTGCAGGACAGTGCGCCCGAATGTCACAGTGTCGCCGCCTGTCACGGGGTCAGTCGTCGGAACCGAGATCTCAGGAGCATCTACGACGCCCGCCACAGTGCGACAGCCGGTGGCAGCGACGACTTCCGCGAGCGCCTGGAAGTGGTCGGCGTGGCGATGAGTCGTGATCACTGCGTCCAGTCCGTCCGGACCGATCAGATCGAGGAGCAGGTCGGCCTCATTGGCCGCATCGATCAGAACCTGTGCCCCGGTGGCGGAGTCCCGCAGTAGATAGGCGTTGTTGTCCATAGGACCGACGGACAGTTTGGAGATCGTCAGCCGGGACAACTCGTGGACCCCGGCGGGACCACCTGACATGACATGACCGGTATAGGAGGACACCTCGACACCCTCCCTCTTGAAGCGCCTTGGGCGCAAGGCCTCTCTTGAAGCGCCTTGGGCGCATGGCCTCTCTTGAAGCGCCTTGGGCGCAAGGCCCCTCCAAGCGCCTCCGGCGCAAGTGGGATTCAGCCTTCGGTGAAGGGGGATTCGCGGGATCGGTGCCTGTCGGGGGTGACAGCTAGGCTGATCCACATGGCAGAGCGGCTGGTCATCAGGGGCGCTCGGGAACACAATTTGCGCGATGTCTCCCTGGATCTCCCGCGTGACGCACTGATTGTGTTCACCGGTCTGTCCGGATCCGGCAAGTCCAGTCTGGCGTTCGACACCATCTTCGCCGAGGGCCAGCGCCGCTACGTGGAGAGTCTGTCCGCCTATGCCCGGCAGTTCCTGGGGCAGATGGACAAACCCGACGTCGACTTCATCGAAGGCCTGAGTCCGGCGGTATCCATCGATCAGAAGTCCACCAATCGCAATCCCCGCAGCACCGTCGGCACCATCACAGAGGTCTACGACTATCTGCGGTTGCTCTACGCCCGCATCGGAAAGCCGCACTGCCCAGTGTGTGGCGATCCGATCGCACGGCAGACGCCGCAGCAGATCGTCGACCGCGTCCTCGATCTGCCGGACGGTACCCGGTTCCAGGTGTTAGCGCCGCTGGTCCGAGAACGCAAGGGTGAGTACGTCGATCTGTTCCGGCAACTGCAGGCTCAGGGGTATGCCCGCGTCCGGGTCGATGGTGAGCTGCATCCGTTGACCGACCCACCGACCTTGAAGAAGCAGGAGAAGCACTCGATCGACGTAATCGTGGACCGCCTCGTGGTGCGGTCATCCGCCCGGCGTCGCATCACCGACTCCGTCGAGACGGCGCTGGGCCTCTCCGGGGGCACCGTCACTCTCGACTTCGTCGACCGCGACCCCGCCGACAGCGGTGCCGAGCAGACGTTCAGCGAACACCTCGCCTGTCCCCGTGACGGGCTGTCGTTCGAAGAACTCGAACCGCGCTCGTTCTCCTTCAACTCCCCGTTCGGGGCCTGTCCCGAGTGCTCCGGCCTGGGGACCCGAATGGAGGTCGACCCCGACCTCGTCATCCCTGATGACTCTCTCACCTTGGCCCAAGGTGCCCTCTCCGTATGGACCAGTGGCCACATGTCCGAGTACTTCTCCCGGCTACTGCGAGCGCTCACCGACGAGATCGGCGGCGACATGGACACCTCGTTCCGCGACCTCCCGGCTCCCGTGCGCCGCACGATCCTCAACGGTCACTCCAAGACCGTCACGGTCCGCTACACCAACCGGTACGGGCGCAACCGGAAGTACAACGCCAAGTACGAAGGTGTCCTGCCGTTCATCATGCGCCGCTACATGGAGGCTGAGAGCGACACTGCCCGAGACCGGTTCGAGGGGTTCCTGCGTCCGGTGCCGTGTTCCAGCTGCAAAGGCCAGCGGCTCAAGCCCTTGGCTCTGGCCGTCACTGTCGACGGTCGCAGCATCGCCGAACTGGCCGGCCTGCCGATCGGCGACTGCGCCGAGCAATTGCGAGCCCTCCGGCTCGACGAGCGGGACCGGGCCATCGCCGAGCGGGTCCTCAAGGAGGTCAACGAACGCCTCGCCTTTCTCGTCGACGTCGGGCTGCACTACCTCACGCTGGACCGCGCAGCAGGAACCCTCGCGGGAGGGGAGGCCCAGCGCATCCGCCTGGCCACCCAGATCGGCTCGGGTCTGGTCGGGGTCCTCTACGTGCTCGACGAGCCGAGCATCGGGCTGCACCAGCGGGACAACCGGCGGTTGATCGAGACCCTCGTGCGCCTGCGGGACCTCGGCAACACCCTCATCGTGGTCGAGCACGACGAGGACACCATCCGGCAGGCGGACTGGGTCGTCGACATCGGGCCTGGGGCCGGTGAGCACGGTGGTGAGGTTGTGGTCAGTGGGCCCGTCACCAAGCTGCTGAAGAACAAGAAGTCCATCACCGGTGACTACCTGGCCGGTCGCCGCCAGATCGATGTGCCGCCGCTGCGCCGGCCACCGGACCCGGGCCGCATGATCCGGGTCGAGGGAGCACGCGAACACAACCTGCGCAACGTCAGTGTCGATGTGCCGCTGGGCTGTCTGGTGGCCGTGACAGGCGTGAGCGGCTCGGGCAAGTCCAGCCTCATCAACGACGTACTGTTCTCGGTGCTCGCGCGCGAGATGAACGGCGCCCGAGTCGTGCCCGGCAAACACAAGCGGGTGCTGGGCTTGGAGCACATCGACAAGGTGGTCCATGTCGATCAGAGCCCCATCGGCCGAACCCCACGCAGCAACCCCGCGACCTACACCGGCGTGTTCGACCACATCCGGCGGCTCTTCGCGGAGACACAGGAGGCCAAAGTACGCGGCTACCTGCCGGGTCGGTTCTCCTTCAACGTCAAGGGTGGGCGCTGTGAAGCCTGTTCGGGCGACGGAACCATCAAGATCGAGATGAACTTCCTGCCCGACGTGTACGTTCCCTGCGAGGTCTGCCACGGGGCCCGCTACAACCGCGAGACCCTCGAGGTTCACTACAAGGGCAAGACCATCAGCGACGTGCTCAACATGCCCATCGAAGAGGCTCTCGAGTTCTTCGAGCCTGTACCCGCCATCGCCCGACACCTGCGCACGCTCGTCGAAGTCGGTCTGGGATATGTCCGCATGGGGCAACCGGCGACGACCCTTTCAGGTGGCGAGGCCCAGCGGGTCAAGCTGGCAGCGGAGCTGCAGAAACGATCCACCGGGCGAACCATCTACCTGCTCGACGAACCCACCACAGGGCTGCACTTCGAAGACATCCGCAAACTCCTGGGCGTCCTGCAGTCCTTGGTCGACAAAGGCAACAGCGTGGTGGTGATCGAGCACAACCTCGACGTCATCAAGACCGCTGACTGGGTCATCGACATGGGCCCGGAGGGCGGCTCAGGGGGCGGCTCAGTCGTTGCGGAAGGGTCACCGGAACACATCGCCGAGATACCCCAATCACACACGGGTTCATTCCTGCGCGAATTGCTCGGCGAGTCCCGCGGAGTCGCCTGACTGGGTCCCGGCCACGGTTCGTGGCACGCTGTCTTCATGAACCCTTCCTCCCAGGCGCACCGGACCTCCCACGCGAACCAAACCACCGATACCCGCGTTTCCGTCCCTGACGATGTGTCCGCCTCTGAGCCGATCGAGACCACGGGTCAGCCCCTCGGTCGACGCAATGTCCTCGCTGCGGCCGGTGCTGTCGGCGCGGTGGGGGTCCTGGCCGCTTGCGGGTCGAACAATCCGGCTCCGTCCACCACACCGCGCGCCAGCGCCTCCGAGCCGGACCAAGCCGCGGGCGGTCAGGTCGTGGCGACGACCTCAGACGTTCCCGTGGGTGGTGGCGTCGTGGTCGACGAGAAGATGATCGTGGTGACCCAGCCGAAGTCCGGTGACTTCAAGGCGTTCACGAGCACATGTCCTCACCAAGGGTGCACTGTCGCGAAAGTGACGGCTGACGCGATCCTCTGCCCCTGCCATGGCTCGCAGTTCTCTGCCGAGACCGGTGATGTCCTTGTCGGACCGGCGACCACCGGCCTCACCCCAGTCGCGATCCGCGTGAAGGGCACGGAGATCATCGCCGAAACCTGATCGGCGGCCCGAGGACCGGGCCTTCGTAAGAGGAGGACGAGGGCGAGGATGTCAGCCCTGCTGCGCCAATGTGCGCGCCAGGTCCGAGATCAGCGCGCCGCGCACCTGGTAGCCGGCCGCCGTGCCATGGACGCCGTCACCGGCGATCAGTCCTGGGCGCTGCTGGACAGTGCGGGCCCAGTCGACGAGATGCAGTCGATCGTCAGCGGCGTCGTACTTGCGCAGCATCGTGTTCACGCGACCGTAGCCACCCGGCCGGTGCACCGTGAGCCAGATGACCTCTCGCTGTGGCCCAGCCATTGACAGCGTGCGCGTCACGAAGTGCCGCAGTCGTTGTGGGTCGGGACCGTCGTTCGTGCCGAGTGCCACGACCCACACGCGTGACCGTTGCGCGTGCCCGTCCCGCGCGAGCCGCTTGACCCCGGTTTCGGTGAAACGACCGACTTGGGCGTCCACCGCGACCTCGGCGACGTCAGGTCCGAGGCGGTGCTTGATCACGGGAGCGGCTCCGACTGTGAGTGAATCACCCTGCACGTAGACGTTGGTCTGCTGGCCGCGCATCTTCTCCTGTTTGGTCACAGCAGAGGCGGGGGTCGCGGATCCCACGAGGGGAACGGCGATCGCCAGGGCGGCAGCACCGGCTACCGCGAAGGGGGGTCGAAAACGCATAAGGGCTACTGTCTCCCGAATCAAGGAATGACTTCGGGTGTGTCGGCGTGACCTTGATCACTCCCAACAGGGCGTCAGGCGGCGCCTAGGCTGAGAATGTGACGCACGCCCTACGCCCCGATCCGGGCTCGGTACCGGACGATCCGGGCGTTTACCGCTTTCTGGACACCAACGGACGCGTCTTGTACGTGGGGAAAGCAAAGAACCTGCGCAATCGCCTGAACTCCTACTTCAGCGCCGGTCTGCATCCCCGCACCGAGGCGATGGTGTCTGCCGCGGTGGCTGTCGACTGGACAGTCGTCGCGACCGAGGTCGAAGCGCTGCAGTTGGAGTACTCCTGGATCAAGGAGTACGAGCCGCGGTTCAACGTCAAGTACACCGACGACAAGTCCTATCCGTTCCTGGCTGTCACCGTCAGTGAGGACTACCCGCGCATCATGGTCATGCGGGGCGCCAAGCGCAAAGGGGTGCGGTACTTCGGCCCCTACTCGCACGCGTGGGCGATTCGGCAGACCGTGGACCAGCTGCTGCGGGTATTCCCGGCGCGCACCTGTAGCAAGGGGGTCTTCCGGCGCGCTGAGATGTCCGGGCGCCCCTGCCTGTTGGGGTACATCGGCAAGTGCTCGGCACCGTGCGTCGGACGCGTCAGCATGGAGGAGCACCGCGAGATCGTGGCAGGCTTCTGTTCCTTCGTCGCGGGCGATACCGCTCCGCACCTGCGCCGAGTCGAGCGCGCCATGCAGGAGGCCGCGGCCGCCCAGGACTTCGAGACGGCGGCCCGTCTGCGTGACGACCTCTTCGCTTTACAGCGGGCGTTGGAGCGCAACACGGTGGTGTTGCCGGACTCCACCAACGCCGACGTGGTCGCATTGGCGTCCGACGAGTTGCAGGGCGCCGTCCAGCTCTTCCACGTGCGCGGCGGTCGCATCACCGGACAGCGCGGCTTCATGGTTGAACGCACCTTGGACCTCGATGACGCCGAGTTGATGGAGCAGGCGCTCCTGCGTTTCTACGGTGACGCCGACCCGGGTTCCGTCCCCCGTGAGGTCTTGGTCACCGAGGACCTGGGTGATTCCGATCTCGCCCGATGGCTGGCGGGGCGGGCTGGTCGACGCGTGAGCGTGCGTCGACCTGAGCGCGGCGACAAACGCGCCTTGCTCGACACCGTGCAGCGCAACGCCGAACAGTCCTTGGCCTTGAACAAGCGGCGCCGCGTGGGCGACCTCACTGCCCGGGCTCGGGCGATGGAGGACCTCCAGCAGGCCCTGGGGATGACCAGCGCCCCGCTGCGGATCGAGGGTTACGACATCTCCACCCTGCAGGGCAGCGACACCGTGGGGTCCATGGTCGTGTTCGAGGACGGGCTACCGCGAACCTCCGACTATCGCCGCTTCACCGTGTCTGCGACCAACGCGCATTCCGACACCGACGCCATGACAGAAGTGGTGTCCCGACGCTTCAAGCGGTATCTGGCCGAACGGTCCGAATCCACTGACGTCGAACTCGCAGATACCGCGGACGGTGCCACCCCGGTCGCGAGGCGTGGGTTCTCGTACCCGCCCCAGTTGCTCGTCGTCGACGGAGCGCGGGCACAGGCGCGGGCGGCGCAACGGGCGCTGGCGGACCTGGGGATCGACGACATCGCGGTCTGCGGGTTGGCGAAACGACTCGAGGAGATCTGGCTGCCGGACAGCGACGATCCCATCATCTTGTCGCGAGCCAGCGAGGCGCTGCACCTGCTCCAGCACCTGCGCGACGAAGCCCACCGCTTCGCCATCGCGGGTCATCGCAAACGTCGCTCAGCCCGCACCCGCTCCAGCGCCCTGGACGGCATCCCGGGGCTGGGGCCGGCCAAACGCAAGGCGTTGCTCAAGAAGTTCAACTCCGTTCGGGCGGTGGCCGCGGCTGACGAGGCAGAACTCGCCACCGTCCCGGGTGTCGGACCGGCATTGGCGGCCGCAATTGCCCAGCATCTTCATTCGCAGGGCGCAGCGACCGTCCCCGCCGTTAACCTGAGCACCGGCGAGGTGATCACCACCGACCCGCCGCCGAAGGAGAACCCGCACCATGACGTCTCCTCCTGATCTGGTGCTCGTGACCGGCATGTCCGGCGCAGGCAAGTCCACGGCCGCGCGGGCCCTCGAAGACGTCGGATGGTTCGTCATCGACAACCTGCCGCCGGGACTCTTGGCCGAGGCGGTGGCCGCCACTCCCGAACAGTCGAGTGCCACCGGACTCGCGGTCGTTGTCGACGCCCGGGGGGGAGATGTCTTCGACGACCTCTCGGCGGCATTGGGTCGACTGCGCCAAGACGGGGTCGACATTCGGACCCTGTTCCTGGAGGCCAGCGACGAAACCCTGGTCCGGCGCTTCGAGAGCAGTCGTCGGCCGCATCCCCTGCAGGGTTCCGGCCGAATCCTCGACGGGCTGGAACGGGAGCGAGAACTGCTGGCCGAGTTCCGGGCCGATGCCGACATCGTGGTGGACACCACCATGCTCAACGTCCACGATCTACGCCGACGCGTGGAGGCCGCGTTCCCGGACGAGAAGCGGGTGGCCCTGCGGGCGACCATCATGTCGTTCGGGTTCAAGTACGGCATCCCCGTCGACGCGGACATCGTCCTCGACGTCCGATTCCTCCCCAACCCCTACTGGGTCCCGGAGTTGAAGGAACGCACGGGCCTGGACGGTCCGGTGAACGACTATGTCGTGGACCGACCTGAGGCGGCGGAGTTCCTGCGTAGGGTCACCGGATTGGTGGATCTGGTGGCCGACGGATTCCTGCGTGAGGGTAAGCGCTACATCACCGTTGCCATCGGGTGCACCGGGGGTAAACACCGCTCGGTGGCGATGTCGGAGAACCTGAGTGTCCGCCTGGTGAAGAACGGCGTCGAGACCTTGGTGATGCACCGCGACCTGGGGCGCGAATGAGGCGGATCAGGAACTTCCCCGAGGGGCACGGTCCGAGTGTGGTCGCATTGGGTGGCGGTCACGGGCTGGCCGCGACCCTGAGTGCGATGCGGCGGGTCACCGACAATCTGACCGCGATCGTCGGTGTCTCGGACGATGGAGGTTCGTCCGGTCGGCTGCGTCAGCAGTTCGCCGTCGTCCCGCCCGGGGACCTGCGCATGGCGCTGGCGGCACTGTGCGGGGACGATACTTGGGGTCGCACCTGGAGTCGGGTCGTGCAGCACCGGTTCGGTGGCACGGGCGACCTGAAGGGCCACTCACTCGGCAACCTCCTGATCATGTCTCTGTGGGAAGAGACCGGGGACGTCGTCGCGGGTCTCGACTGGGTCGCCGCATTGCTGGGGGCGCAAGGCCGAGTGCTGCCCGTGAGCCTCGAGCCGCTGGAGATCGTCGCGCGCGTCGCGGGACTCGACCCCGCCGATCCACTGTCCGACACCTTGGTGCACGGGCAGGTGGCGGTGGCGACCACCCAGGGGGTGGTCCGGCATCTGGCCATCGACCCGCCCGATCCACCCGCCTGCCCCGAGGCGCTGGACGCGGTCGGAGAGGCGGATGTGATCCTGCTCGGGCCGGGATCCTGGTACACCTCCGTGATCGCGCCGCTCCTTGTCCCTGAACTGGCGGCAAGTATCGCGGAAAGCCCCGCGAAGCGGGTCGTCGTGCTTAACCTTGTGCCGCAGCAGGGCGAGACGACCGGGTTCACCCCGGAGCGGTACATCTCGGTACTGGGCGAACATGTGGGGGGATTCCGTGCTGATGCGGTTGTGGCTGATCCCCGCAGCGTGACGGACCCGCGGCGACTGGCGCGCGTGTGCGCCGATGAGTTGGGAGCTGAGTTGGTGTTGAGGCCGGTGGCGGCGCCGCGGGGTGCCGAAGATGTGCACGATCCCGACCTCCTGGCGGGGGCGTTGGCCGAGATCAGCGGGCGTGGCAGGATCTCGACATGGCGCTGACGGCTGAAGTCAAGGACGAGATCAGCCGACTGCCGATCACCAAGACCTGCTGTCGCAAGGCCGAGGTCGCGACAATGCTGCGGGTCGGGGGAAGTCTGCAGGTGATCTCCGGAGAGATCGTCATCGAGGCCGAATTCGACACCAGCGCGATCGCCCGCCGGGTCCGCAAGGACATCGCCGAGTTGTACGGGCATGAGGTGACGCTGTCGGTCATCCAACCGACCGGCCTGCGCCGCGGCACCAAGTACGCGATCCGGGTCACCCAGGGGGGCCCGTGGCTGGCACGCCAGACGGGACTCGTGGACGGTCGCGGTCGACCTGTGCGGGGCCTGCCCCCGTCCGTGGTGTCAGGTGGCCCCTGCGATGCCGAAGCCGCGTGGCGGGGTGCGTTCATGGCGCACGGCTCCTTGACCGAACCCGGCCGCTCGTCAGCGCTGGAGATCACCTGCCCGAGCAGTGAGACCGCTCTTGCCCTGGTGGGTGCTGCCCGAAGGCTGGGGATCGCGGCGAAAGCGCGTGAGGTTCGTGGAGTCGACCGCGTGGTCATCCGTGACGGCGACGCGATCGGCGACATGCTCACCCGGATGGGCGCCCACCAGGCCCGCTTGACGTGGGAGGACCGGCGCATGCGGCGGGAGGTCCGGGCCACCGCCAACCGACTGGCCAACTTCGACGACGCCAACCTGCGTCGCTCCGCTCGGGCCGCCGTCGCCGCGGGTGCCCGCCTCGAGCGGGCGCTGGAGATCCTCGGTGACGATGTCCCCGAACACCTCCGGGTCGCTGGACAACTACGCATCGACCACCGCCAAGCGAGCCTGGAGGAGTTGGGCGCCCTCGCGTCGCCGCCGCTGACCAAGGACGCCATCGCGGGGCGGATCCGGCGCCTTCTGGCCATGGCCGACAAGCGCGCCGCGGATCTGGGGATCGAGGGCACCGAGGCCAACCTCACCGAGGACATGCTCGACGACTGACCGTCGCGCTTGGCTGCGGGCTGCGGGCTGCGGGAATCGGGCTGCGGGAATCGGGGATTAACGCGGGATTAACGGAGTTTGACGTCTCGAGATCGCGCTGCCCGTCGAGGTCCTGGGCAGGGGACTCGGCCGCGCGACCGTCGGAGGTGTTCGCTAGGGTCGCAGATGTGGGGTTCCCGACCATCGGAGCCGACTGCCTGTCGGTCGAAGCCGGTGATCACCGCACGCAAGCACGGTTAGTGATCGAGGACTGCTAAGGAGTAGACGGTGACCATCAAGGTAGGCATCAACGGGTTCGGCCGCATCGGGCGCAACTTCTACCGGGCGGTACGCGAGCAGGCGTCCCACGGTTTCGTCGCCAACGCGCTCCTCGCGCTGACGGGTGAAGACATCGAGATCGTCGCGGTCAACGACCTCACCGACAACCGCACTCTCGCGCACTTGCTGAAGTACGACTCGATCCTGGGACGCATGGATGCCGACGTGCAGGTCACGCCGGATGCGATCGTGGTCGACGGCAAGCCCATCAAGGCTCTCGCCGAGACCGATCCGGCCAAGTTGCCGTGGGGCGAACTGGGTGCAGAGGTCGTTATCGAGTCCACCGGCCGCTTCACCGACCGCGACTCCGCTCTGCTGCACGTGGCGGCGGGAGCCAAGAAGGTTCTCATCTCCGCGCCCGCCAAGAACCCCGACGTCACCATCGTCATGGGCGTCAACCAGAACGACTACGACCCCGACAAGGACGTCGTCATCTCCAACGCCTCCTGCACCACGAACTGCCTCGCCCCGATGGCCAAGGCCATCTACGACGCGTTCGGCATCGAGTGGGGGCTGATGACCACCATCCACGCCTACACCAACGACCAGGTCATCCTCGACGCGCCGCACAAGGATCTGCGCCGCGCCCGCGCCGGAGCCCTGAACATGATTCCGACCACGACCGGAGCCGCCCGGGCGATCGGACTGGTCATGCCCGAGCTCAAGGGCAAGCTCGATGGCTACGCCATGCGGGTGCCGGTACCCACGGGGTCTGCCACCGATCTCACTGTCGAGTTGACGACCGCCACCACGGCCGAAGAACTCAACGCGGCGGTCAAGGCGGCAGCTGAGGGCCCCCTGAATGGAATCCTCAAGTACACCGAGGATCCGATCGTGTCGTCGGACATCGTCACCGACCCGCATTCGTGCATCTTCGACGCCTCGCTGACCAGCACCATGGGCAACACCGCCAAGGTCCTCGGTTGGTACGACAACGAATGGGGCTACTCGAACCGCTTGGTCGATCTGGTCCGCTTCGTCGGTGCCCCGCTGAACTCGTGAAGACCCTCGCCGACCTCGATGTCCGGGGCCGACGGGTCCTGGTGCGCGCCGACCTGAACGTTCCGTTGGCCCAGGCCGACGGTGTCGCGACCATCACGGACGACGGACGTATCCGAGCGTCCCTGCCCACGCTGCGTGCCCTCAGCGAGGCTGGGGCGCGGGTCATCGTGGTCGCGCATCTGGGTCGGCCCAAGGGAGAGGCCAAACCCGAGCTCTCACTGGCTCCGGTGGCGCGTCGCATGTCGGAACTCCTCGGACAGACCGTCGTCTTCGTGCCGGCGATCACGGGGGACACCGCGCGGGATGCGGTTGCCGCCATGGCGGACGGCGACATCATCTTGCTGGAGAACATCCGGTTCGATGCCCGGGAGACCTCGAAGGATGCCCGGGAGCGAGCCGCGCTGGCCGATGAGTTGGCCGAACTGGCCGATGTCTACGTCAGCGACGGTTTCGGCGTTGTCCACCGCGAACAGGCGAGTGTCACCGATGTCGCCCGTCGGCTCGACCGGGCCGCCGGCAATCTGGTTCAGACCGAGGCCGAGGTGTTCCGCAAGGTACTCGAGGACCCCGACCGGCCGTACGTCGTCATCCTGGGCGGTGCCAAGGTGTCGGACAAACTCGGGGTGATCGACAACCTGCTCAAGTCCGTCGACCGACTGCTGATCGGCGGTGGGATGTGCTACACGTTCCTGGCCGCCAAAGGCTACGGGGTGGGGGATTCGCTACTGGAAGCCGACCAGATCGACACCGTGCGGCAGGTTCTCGCCGACGCCCAACAGCGTGGCGTCGAGGTCGTGCTACCGGTCGACATCGTCGTGGCTGACGACTTCGCCCCTGATGCTGCCACTGCCACGGTCCCCGCGGATGGGATCGAACCCGGGTGGCGCGGGTTGGATATCGGACCCGAATCAGTGGCGCTGTTCCAGAGCAAGCTCGCCGATGCCCGCACCATCGTGTGGAACGGTCCCATGGGGGTCTTCGAGATGCCCGCGTTCGCGGCCGGCACCCGCGCCGTTGCCGAGACAGTGGCCGCCTCCAATGCGTTCACTGTCATCGGTGGTGGTGACAGCGCCGCCGCCGTGCGCCAGTTCGGGCTTCCCGACGACGACTTCTCGCACATCTCCACCGGGGGTGGCGCGAGTCTCGAGTTCCTCGAGGGCAAAACCCTGCCCGGTATCGCAGTGTTGGAGGAGTCCTGATGGCCGATCGGCGACCGCTCATGGCGGGCAACTGGAAGATGAACCTCAACCACCTGGAGGCCATCGCACACGTCCAGAAGATCGCGTTCTCGCTCAACGAGAAGGACCTCACCGAGGTCGAGGTCGCGGTCATTCCGCCGTTCACGGACCTTCGATCGGTTCAGACGCTGATCGAGGGGGACAAGTACAAGATCGCTTTCGGAGCGCAGGACTGCTCCGAGCATGACTCCGGTGCCTACACCGGCGAGGTGTCCGCGGCCATGCTCGCCAAGTTGGGGTGCACATTCGTGGTGGTCGGCCACAGCGAGCGCCGTGAGTATCACGACGAGACAGACGAGGTCGTCAACACCAAGGCCAAGCAGGTCATCAAGAACGACATGACCCCCATCGTGTGCGTGGGGGAGGGGCTGGCCATCCGGCAAGCCGGCGACCACGTCCAGTACACGCTCGATCAGGTCTCCGGCTCCCTCGCGGGGATTCCCGCGGACCAGATCGCGGAGTTGGTCGTCGCCTACGAACCGGTCTGGGCGATCGGCACGGGCGAGGTGGCGACGCCGCAGGACGCCCAAGAGGTGTGCGGTGCCATCCGCTCGCACATCGCGAACATGCATTCGGCTGATGTCGCCGACCGCACCCGCATTCTCTACGGCGGCTCGGTGAAGTCGTCCAACGTCGCCGCGATCATGGCCGAAGCGGACATCGACGGTGCACTCATCGGCGGCGCCAGTCTGGACCCCGACGAGTTCGTCACGATCTGCAAGTTCCCGCAGCATCCGCCGCTCACCTGATGTGGGTTACCCTGGTGCGGTTCGAATGGAGTGAACCGTGACCCTTGTCCTGCAGATCGTGCTGGTGTTGACGAGCCTGCTGCTCATCGGGCTGATCCTGCTCCACAAGGGCAAGGGTGGCGGCCTGTCGGACATGTTCGGCGGCGGAATCAGCAGCAGCGTCGGGGGTTCCTCGGTCGCGGAGAAGAACCTCGACCGCATCACGATCGTCATCGCCGTCATCTGGCTGGCCAGTATCGTCGGGCTCGGCCTGCTGGTTGGCAGCGCATCTGAGTAGCTTCCGGCTGAGCGACGCGCCGAGCGTTGTGCCCGGATCCCGAACGGGAGCGATCTAGAGTCTTCTGGTGGCACACGCTCGTGTGCCCGGCGTCAGGTGGAGGTCAACAGTCGTGGCAGGTGGACAAGCCATTCGCGGCAGCCGAGTCGGCGCCGGACCGATGGGCGAAGCGGAACGGGGCGAAACCGCTCCGAGAGTCGAGATTTCGTTCTGGTGCGCCAACGGCCACGAGAGCACGCCGAGTTTCCTGCGCGGAGCGTCGGTGCCCGAGTCCTGGGACTGCCCACGCTGTGGATGGCCCGCCGGGCGCGACCAGGACAACCCACCCGCCCCGCCCAAGATCGAGCCGTACAAGACCCATCTCGCCTATGTCAAAGAGCGGCGTTCGGAGTCCGACGCCGAGGCCATCTTGAACGAAGCGCTCGAGGATCTGCGCAACGACCCGTTCTGATCTGTCTGCTGCACCCTGATCCCTCTGCGTCATCTGCGGGGATGCGGCGGTCAGGAGCGGTGACGCAAACTGTCCGGCAACTCAGACGCCGCTGATTCGTCGATCAGGGCGAGCGTTCGGCGTGTTCCGACTGCTCCCGCTGCCGGGTATCGGTTGCGGTCCGCACCAGGAGCCAACGCCTCAGCGAGTGCCGCTGCCTTCTCCTGGCCGGCGGCGACGAGCCATACTTCGGTGGCCGAGCAGATCACCGGAAATGTGAATGACAGCCGCGTCGGAGGCGGCTTGGGGGAGTCGGTGACGGGGACGACCGTGCGGTCTGCGACGGTCGTCTCGCCATGCTCGGGGAACAGCGAGGCGATGTGGGCATCGGGCCCCACGCCGAGCATGAGGACGTCGAACCGGGGCACCGCGAGGCCACCACTGGCGCCCTGGCCGGCCGCCACCCGCGCCAGTTCAGCGGCGTGGGCGTCTGCGGCAGCGACGGGATCGTCCCCCCACGACCCGCCGGTGGCAGGCATGGCGTGCACCCGAGCTTGGTCGATCGGCAAGGCGGAGAGCATGGCATCGTACGCCTGCTTCTCGTTACGATCCGGATCTGTCGCTGCCACGAACCGCTCATCACCCCAGTAGAAGTCGACCGCATCCCAGGCGACCGCCCGGGCCGCCGGGTTGGCGACGACGGCCCGCTGGCTCTTGCCACCCATACCTCCACCGGTCAGCACGACGCCCGCGTCCCCGTGTGCCACCTGCGCATCGATGATCGACGTGATCAGCCGAGCGGCGACCGAAGCGGCGAGCGACTCCGAGTCCGGATGGACGATGACCTCGACGGCGGTCATGACTTCTTCCCGGTTGCCTTCTTGACCGGTGCCTTCTTGGCCGGTGCCTTCTTGGCCGGTGCCTTCTTGGCCGGGGCCTTCGCGGGCGCTTTCCTCGCTGCTGGGGTCTTCTTCGCCGTTGTCTTCCGAGCGCCGCGCTTCGCCGCCGGCTTGCGGGCCTTCTTGGTCCCGCCGCCTTCCAGTCTCAGTTTGCCCTCACCGACGCCCGCCAGCGCCTGCAGGGCCTCGCCGTACACCTCGTCGGCGTCGAGCCGACGCAGTTCCTCAGCGAGCAGGTCGCCGGTCTCACGGCGGGGCAGCGCGATCGTGGCCGGGGGCAGACCGGCACGCGTCAACTTCGCCACCCTGCCATCGGGTCGACTGATCGTGATGTCGCCCGTGCTCGTGATCATCCGCACACTGGTGATCCCCGGACCGCGGCTGTTGATGACATTCACCGGCACCTTCAGCCGGGAGTGCAGCCAGGCAGCCAGCATGAAAGCGGAGGCGTGCGACCGCTGACCGCTGACCTCGGCCCCGACCAGGTGGCCGTGGGGTTGATCCAGGCTGGTGGCGAGCAGGGTGCGCCAGTTGGTGGTTTGTGTCCACGCCAGGTCCGTGTCGCCGGGGTGGTATCCCGCGACGCGATCCTGGAGCGCCACCACCTGGCGGGCAGCGGTCATGGCCGTGGTGATCCGGCGCTGGGCGTGGGCCCCGATCGGGTCATGGATGGGGATCTTGGGCGCATCGTGCGGCCACCAGGCGACCACCGGAGTATCGGTGAGGAGCAGCGGAATCGCCACCGACCCCGGGTGCTTGGCCAGTTCTCCACGCAGCCGCAGCACCGCGACCTCGCCTGGCCCCTCGTCGCCGCCGACCGAGATCTCGGCATCGAGACGCGGAGCTGACCGCCCCTTCCGGGGAATCAGTACGACGATGCGCATGGGATGCTCCTGAGCGGCGTAGGACGCGGCCTGGGTTGCATCGGCCTGGGTCTCCTCGTCGGCGAGAACCAAGAGGGTCAGCACCATGCCGGTGGCCAGGGCCCCCATACGGTGGCGTTCGGCGGAGATCGCCGCAGCGACCGCGTTACCGGTGGTGTCCTCCAAGCGGATCATGGCCGCCTCCAGGTCCGGCCGTCGGCGGCCATCATTTCGTATGCGGACTTGGGGCCCCAGCCACCGGAGGTGTACTGGTCAGGCTGCCCGTTGGCCGCCCAGTGGTCGAGGATCGGGTCGAGGATCTTCCACGACATCTCCACTTCCTCGTGCCGGGGGAACAGCGGCGCTTCGCCGAGCAACACGTCGAGGATCAGCCGTTCGTACGCCTCGGGTGAGGCTTGCGTGAACGAGTCGCCGTACTGGAAGTCCATACTCACGTCGCGAACTTCCATAGTGGTGCCGGGGACCTTGGAGCCGAACCGCACCGTCATGCCCTCGTCCGGTTGCACCCGTAACACGATCGCGTTCTGGCCCAGTTCTTCCACCGCGGTCTGTGCGAATGGCAGGTGTGGCGCCCGTTTGAACACGATGGCGATCTCGGTGACTCGCCGCCCCAGTCGTTTGCCCGTGCGCAGGTAGAAAGGCACGCCCGCCCAGCGTCGATTCTCCACATCCAGGCGGATCGCAGCGAACGTATCGGTCTTGGATGTGGGCGGGATGCCGGCCTCTTCGAGGTACCCGACCACTGGGACGCCGCCCTGCCACCCGGCTGCGTACTGGCCTCGGGCCGTGTGCTTGTCGAGGTTCTTGGGCAGGACGACCGAGCGCAGGACCTTCTCCTTCTCCAGGCGCACTGATTCCGCGTCGAAGTTGGCGGGTTCTTCCATCGCGGTCAGTGCCATGAGCTGCATGAGGTGGTTCTGGATGACGTCGCGGGCGGCACCGATGCCGTCGTAGTAGCCCGCTCGACTGCCGATGCCGATGTCCTCGGCCATGGTGATCTGGACGTGATCGACGAAGCCGTTGTTCCAGATGGGCTCGAACAAGTTGTTGGCGAACCGGATCGCCAGGAGGTTCTGGACGGTTTCCTTACCCAGGTAGTGGTCGATACGGAACACCGAGCCGGGGTCGAACACCTCATCGACGATGGCGTTGAGTTCCTGGGCGGACTTGAGGTCGTGTCCGAAGGGTTTCTCGATCACCACCCGGCGCCAAGCCCCTGTGCTGGAGTCGCTGAGGCCCGAACGTTTCAACTGCTTGACCACGATCGGGAAGAACTTGGGCGGGATCGAGAAGTAGAAGGCGTGGTTGCCCCCGGTACCTCGTAGGTTGTCCAAATCGGCGATGACGGCAGCCAGCTGGTCGAATGCTTCGTCATCACCGAGGTCCCCGGCGACGAACCGAATTCCCTCGCTCAACTGCTCCCAGACGTCCTCGCGGAACTCGGTGCGGGAGTGCTCCTTGACCGAGTCATGCACGATCTGCGCGAAGTCCTGGTCCTCCCAGTCGCGCCGGGCGAATCCGACGAGCGCGAAGTTGGGGGGAGGAGACCGCGGTTGGCCAGGTCGTAGATGGCGGGCATGACCTTCTTGCGCGCCAGGTCTCCCGTGACACCGAAGATGACCAGACCGCAGGGTCCCGCGATCCGGGGAAGTCGCCGGTCGCGGGGATCCCGTAGCGGATTACTGATCTCGGTTGTCATGCGGCGCCCGAATCGCCGCGCTTCGCCAGCGCACTGTCGATGGTGGCGAGCAGTTCCTCCCACGCGACCACGAACTTCTCGACGCCCTCGTTCTCCAGTGTCACGAACACATCAGCCATGTCGATACCGACGGCCTCGATGTCGGTGAACACCTGTTGGGCATCGGCGATGTTCACGGTGATGGTGTCGCCTGTGATCTCGCCGTGATCGGCCACGGCTTGCATGGTCGCTTCGGGCATCGTGTTGACACACCCCTGGACGACCAGTTCCACGACATAGCGGGTGTCGTCGTACTTGGGGTCCTTGACCCCAGTGGATGCCCACAGGGGGCGCTGCGGCATCGCGCCGGCGCTTTCGAGGGCCTTCCATCGGTCCGACGCCATCACCTGCTCGAAACTCGGCGTAGGCCAGTCGCGCGTTGGCGATGGCGGCCTTGCCGCGCAGTGCCTCGGCCTCGGGGGTGCCGATGGCGTCGATACGCTTGTCGACCTCACTGTCGACCCGGCTGACGAAGAACGACGCCACTGATTGGATCTGGCTGAGGTCCTTGTCGTTGGCTTTGGCCTTCTCCAGCCCGGCCATCCAGGCATCCATGACCTCGACGTAGCGCTCCGGGCTGAAGATCAGAGTCACGTTGACGCTGATGCCCTCACCGAGCACCTCTGTGATCGCGGGTAGGCCTTCCGCCGTGCCGGGGATCTTGATCAAAGTGTTGGGGCGGTCGACCGCCCACCACAGGGCCTTCGCCTCGGCCACAGTCGGAGCGGTACGGCGGGCGTAGCGCGGGTCAACCTCGATCGACACACGGCCGTCCACGCCATCAGTGGCTTCCCACACTGGGCGCATGATGTCGGTGGCGGACCTGACGTCAGCGGTGGTGAGGGCGCGCACCGCTTCTCCCTGGCTCACGCCGCGGACGGCCAGGTCGGCCAACTGGGCAGCGTAGGCGCCGGCATCACCGGAGATCGCGTGGTTGAAGATGGCGGGGTTCGTCGTCACGCCCGTCACGGAACTGTCCTCGATGAGTTGCTTCAGGCCGCCGCTGGTGATGCGGTCGCGGTCGAGGTCGTCCAACCAGATAGAGACGCCTGCGTCTGCGAGTGCTTTCAACCGTTCCGACTGGGACATCTGACCTCCTGTGCTGTCCGACATCGCGTCGGGACCGGGGCGTGGTGAACCCCTCGCCCGTGAGGCTAGCGATCAGGAGCGCGCGATGCCTGACTTCTCGGATGTGTTCGCACAGTTGTCACTTCGACCCGGGTCGCTCCCCCCGCGGTGAAAGGTGGCTCACCGTCCGTGACCCGAGCACCATCGGCGCTGACCGTGGCGTTAGGCGTGCGAACCGAGCTCCACCACCAGGACTCCGGCGATGATGAACCCTATTCCGGCGATTGAGACCGGGGTCAGGGCGTCGCCGAACAGGAAGCGCCCGGCGATTGCCATCAGGGCGACACCCGACGCCGCCCAGATCCCATAGGCGACGCCGACGGGCATGCCCTCACTCAACACGCTTGCGAGCAGGAAGAATGCGATCGCGTAGCACACGATGAGGACCGCCACCCAAGCGATCTTCGTGAATCCGTCCGACAGCTTCAGAGAGATCGTGCCGGCGACCTCGAAGACGATCGCCCCGATCAGCATCAGCCAGGTCATGTGGCGTCCCCAGCGGTGGGGTGGGAATGTTCCGAACCCAGCTCGACGGCCAGAACTCCGACCACGATCAATACGATCCCGATGGCCATCAGAATCGTGAGCGGATCGTCGAAGATCACGTGGCCCAGAACAGCGGTCAAGGCGACGCCGCAGGCGCCCCAGATGCCGTAGGCGATTCCGATCGCCATCCCGCGCGAGAGCACCTGCGACAACAGGTAGAAAGCCAACAGATACCCCACCGCGACAAGAGCCGCCCAGCCGGCCTGGGTGAAACCGTCCGAGAGTTTCAACGCCATCGTCCCGATCACCTCGCTGACGATCGCCCCCGTCAACAGCAGGTAGACGATCACGCTGACCTGGTCGCCGCGATGGACTCCTTCGCTGCCGAAACGACAGCGTCCGCGGTGATGCCGAACTCCTTGAACAACAATGCGCCGTCTGCGGAGGCCCCGAAGTGGTCGACACCGATCGCTCGGCCGTGATCGCCGATGTACTTCCACCACCCAAGCGTGGCGCCGGCCTCGACCGACACCCGCGCGGTGACCGCAGGCGGCAAGACCGAGTCACGGTAGGACTGGTCTTGGCCCTCGAACCACTCCAGGCATGGCATCGACACGACCCGGGCAGCAACGCCGTCAGCGGCCAGGGTCTGCTGCGCCGCCTGGGCCAGTTGCACCTCCGAGCCCGTCGCCAGAAGCAGTACGTCGGGAGTGCCGTCGCAGTCCGACAGAACATAGGCCCCTTTGGACACGAGGTCCGCGGACGCGCAGATCTCACGATCGATGGTGGGGAGGCCCTGACGGCTCAGGATGATCCCAGCAGGCTTGCCACGTCGCAGGATCTCCACCCAGCAGGTCGCGGTCTCGGTGGCGTCGGCCGGACGCACAACGTTCAACTGCGGGATCAGGCGCAGGGCCCACAGGTGCTCGATCGGCTGGTGCGTGGGGCCGTCCTCACCGAGACCGATGGAGTCGTGTGACCACACGTAGGTGACGGGGATGTCCATCAAGGCACCGACGCGAACCGCGCCGCGCATGTAGTCACTGAACACCAGGAACGTGCCCCCGAACGGCTTGAGGATGTCGGACAGCGCCATGCCGTTCAGCGCCGCCCCCATGGCATGTTCACGAACCCCGAAATGCAGCACGCGACCATAAGGTGAATGGGGTCCGGCGAAGGGGGAGTCCTTCTTCACGAAGATGCTCTCCGGCAGGAACGAGGGGGCACCCTCGATCGTGGTCAGGTTGCTTTCCGCAAGGTCAGCCGAACCGCCGACGAATTCCGGCAATGCCGCTGCGATCGCCTGGATCACCGCGGAGGACGCCTTGCGCGTGGCGATGGACTGCCCGGCGGGGAACTGCGGGAGTTCGATGTCGGGCAGGACGCCGGATTGGATGCGGTCCAGCAGCGCGGCGCGATCGGGGTTGGCAGTGCGCCATGCCTCGAAGGTCGGTTGCCACTCGGCCTTCAGCGCCTCGCCGCGGTCCTTGACCTTGCGGGCGTGAGCGAGCACGGTGTCATCGACCTGGAACGATCGGTCGGGATCGAAGCCGAGGATCTCCTTGACGGCGGCCACCTCTTCGGCGCCCAGGTCCGAACCGTGCGCGAGATAGGTGTTCTTCTTCGTGGGAGCCGGCCATCCGATGATGCTGCGAAGCCGGATGAACGTGGGTTTGTCGGTGACGGCGCGGGCGCGCTCCAGTGCAGCCGCCAGGCCGGGGACATCGACGGATCCGTCCTCACCCAGGGCCACCTCATCGGTGTGCCAGCCATAGGCGCGGTAGCGGGCGACAGGATCCTCGCTGAACGCGATCGCGGTGTCGTCCTCGATCGAGATGTGGTTGTCGTCCCAGATGACCGTGAGGTTCGACAGTTGCTGGGTGCCGGCCAACGACGAGGCCTCAGACGTGATGCCTTCCTCCAGGCAGCCGTCACCGGCAATGACCCACACGTGGTAGTCGAAGGGGCTGGTGCCCGGTGCAGCGTCGGGGTCGAACAGTCCGCGCTCGTAGCGTTGTGCCATCGCCATGCCGACGCCGGTGGACAGGCCCTGGCCAAGCGGGCCGGTGGTGGTCTCGACGCCGACGGTGTGGCCGTACTCGGGGTGACCCGGGGTAAGGCTGCCCCAGGTGCGGAAAGACTCCAGGTCACCCAGTTCCAGGCCGTAGCCGGACAAGTACAGCTGGATGTAGAGCGTGAGACTGGAGTGCCCCGCGGACAGCACGAAGCGGTCGCGGCCGAGCCACTTGGCGTCGGCGGGATCGTGGCGCAGGAACTGCTGGAACAGCAGGTACGCCGCGGGTGCCAAGCTCATGGCGGTCCCCGGATGACCGTTGCCGGTCTTGTGCACCGCGTCCGCGGCCAGCACCCGCGCCGTAGCGACGGCTCGATCGTCCAACTCGGTCCATTCGATGTCGCTCACAGGGGTCCTTCCCGGTCAACCGCGGGCGCCGTCGCGCCTCGCGCGCAGCCTAGCGTCGCAACCGCCTCCATGACCTGCTCGAATCAGTTTGATCCGGACCAGCCTGCGAATAGGTGGGTTCGGTCGCGCGGTACGAGGTCATCGTGACGTGGGAGGTCATCCTCATGTCCCCCGAGCGGTTACGGCTTTGCCCTTTCGGGTGGTCGACGTTCTAGACTGACGTCGTCCGGATCCACGCGATCGACGTGGAAACCTCAGCAGTCTGGAGCGTGCGTGACGGCGATCGACCCGAGTGAGTCACTCGCCGCCGTCCGCCCGACGTCGCCGGCGTCGGCTCCCATGCGCTCCCGCGGCGCCACCATCAAGGCGTATGTCGCGCTCACCAAGCCGCGCATCATCGAACTGTTGCTGGTCACGACGGTGCCTGCGATGCTGCTCGCGGCTCAAGGGCTGCCAGACCTGCGAATAGCGATCGGCACGCTGATCGGTGGGACCTTGGCCGCTGCGGGCGCCAACACCATGAACTCCTACCTCGACCGCGACATCGACGCGGTCATGCACCGCACCGGCGCCCGTCCGCTGGCCACCGGCACGATCCCCGCGCGCAATGCGATCATCTTCGGTTGGATCCTGTCGATCCTCGCCGTCGTCGTGCTGTGGGTCACCACCAACCCGGTCGCGGCGGTGCTGGGCGCGCTGGCGATCGCCATGTACGTCGTCGGATACACGCTGGTACTCAAGCGCCGCACTCCGCAGAACATCGTGTGGGGCGGTGCCGCCGGTTGCATGCCTGTTCTGATCGGTTGGTCAGCGGTGACCGGATCCCTCGCCTGGCCCCCGGTCGTGCTCTTCCTGATCGTGTTCTTCTGGACCCCACCGCACTACTGGCCTTTGTCGCTGCGCTACCGCGCCGACTACGCCGCTGCCAATGTCCCGATGCTTCCCGTTGTCGCCGATTCCAAGGCCGTCGCCAAGCGCATCGTGCGCTACTCCTGGGTCATGGTGGCCGTATCACTGCTGCTGATCCCGGTCGCGAGCATGGGATGGCTGTACTCCGGAGTTGCCGTGGTGCTGGGTGCGCTGTTCCTGTGGGAGGCCTACGCGCTACAACGCCGGGTCGGGACCGCGCGATTGAACCCCATGCGGTTGTTCCATGGCTCGATCACTTACCTGTCGCTGCTGTTCCTCGCCGTCGGTATCGATCCGTTCCTGGGCTGAGCCGACGCGGCTCAGCGCAGATCGACGAGATCCGGGGCCATCACGCCGCGGGTTCGTAGCGCCAGGCGCACCCTGATGGCCGCCACCCAGATGAGGGCACGCGAGCAGCATGTGGGTGGCCACAAACGCCCAGGGGAGTCCGGTGAACAGCTGGGCGTATCCGACAACGCCGTTGAGCAGCGCTGCCGCCACCAGCAGCCACATGCGGCGCCACGCGAGCGTGGGCCCGTCGACCAGCCGTAGGGCTACGAGCATCGCGATCATCAAGCCGATGAAGAGATACACGACGTCCGCGTGTACCCACGCCGCCACGCGCTGATCGATGCCCAGGCGGTGGGTCACGTCCGCGTCGCCGGAGTTGGGGCCGGCTCCGGTCACGATGGTTCCCAGGACGATCACCGCAAGGGCGGTCGCCACGAGCGCATTGCCGAGCCACAGCAGTTCGCGGCGCACGATGGGCAGGGTCGGGCGATCAGCAGGGTCCTGAGCTCGGTCCACGAGCAGGACACACCCGGCGATGATCGCGATCGACAGCAGGAAGTGCGCGGCAACGATCAGCGGGTGAAGGCCGGTCAGCACCGTGATCCCACCGAGCACTGCCTGGGCGACGGTGCCGACGATGGGCACCGCTGCCAGCCACATCACTGGTGGTCGGGCAGGCAGTGCAGCGGACTTCTGCCGACGCCACCAGACCAGGACACCGACGATCGCTGCCAGGGCGGCGATCGCCAGCAGGAACGTGAGTAGCCGGTTGCCGAACTCGACGTACTTGTGCCAGGCCTCCTCTTGCTTGTTGGTCGGAACGAGGGAGCCGTCGACGCACTCGGGCCACGTCGGACAGCCCAGACCCGAACCTGTGAGGCGGACCAGGCCGCCGGTCACGACGATTCCGACCTGCACGACCAGGTTCACGCGGAAGATGTTGACCAGCCACCCGGGGGCTGCGTTGTCGGTTGTCGTGGTCGTGGCTGGCGCTGTCGTCGTCACGTGCCCAGGGTACGGCGAGCCCCCGCGACGGATGCCGACGGATGCCGGCGGGTGCCAGGGTCATGTTCGAGACCGGGGAGAGCTCAGGGGGTCAGCAGCCGTTCTCGCAGCGCAACGATGGCGGCGGGATCGAGTTCGAGGCCACCGGTCAGGTAGTCCTCCCACGATCCGTAGTCGGCGATCGCCGCTTCGTGGGCGGCCGCGAGGTAGTGCGGATAAGTGGAGATCGCCCGCTCCATGATCGCGACATCTCCGCCCTGGGCCTCGAACTGCTCGCGGTAAGGAGCCAGTAGAGCCATGACATTGGGGCCACTGATCATGTAGTCGGCCAGGACGTCGTCCCATCCGACGCCGACAGTGACCAGGATGACGCTCGCGACCCAGCCGGTGCGGTCCTTGCCTGCCGTGCAGTACAGCAGGTCCGGGCCGCTATCCGGCTCGGCCAAGCGGCGCAGAACGCCAGCGGTGCCGCGCCGGGAGCTCGGCAGTGTGGCGAACGATCGGTACCCCTCGACGAAGATGCGGTCGAGCCCGTCGGCATCGAAATCCGGCCGTTCGCCGGAGACAGCTGCTCGCGCGATGGCCCCTAGGGAAGCGGGTCCCGAGTCTGGCTCGTCGGCGAGCAGATCGGCATGGACGCGCACCGCAGCCTCGGGGAGTTCCACCGGGCGCTGATCACGTTCGCCCGCGGTGCGCAGGTCATAGACGCGGGCGATTCCCAGCTCGTGCAGTGCAGTCAGGTGATCCTCGCGGGCGGGGGGCCGCACTGCGGAAGATCAGTCCGCGGCGTACGGATCGGCCGTCCTGGGTGCGATGCCCGCCGAGGTCGCGGGCGTTGGGGAGCCGGTTGGCCGGGTCTGGGGTGTCTGTCGGGTTCGGGCTGTCCGCCGGGCTCATGAGGTCCACCGGAAGGTGCGCTGAACGACCACGGCACCGATGATGCCCCACACGGTCAGAATGAGCAGGCTCACCCCGACCACCCCCACGTCGGTCATGGGCGCAAGAGCAGCGCGCAGACCGTCGGCCAAGGCAGCGGACGGCAGCAGTGAGATCACGGCGGCGATCGGATCGGGGAACCGGTCGGGCGGGATCACCACACCCCCGGCCAGGAGAAGGATCAGATACACAGCGTTGGCCAGGGCGAGGGTGGCCTCGGCGCGCAAAGTGCCCGCCAGGACCAGACCCCAGGCGGCAAAAGCGAAGGTCCCCAGAGCAACCAGAGGTATCGCCCACCACACGCCAGCGCCAGGTCGCCAGCCCAAAGCAGCGCCGACCGCGACGATGATGACCAACTGCACGGCCTGGACGCCGAGCACCGCCAGCGCCTTGGCAGTCAACAGTCCGGTGCGGGACAGCGGGGTCGTGCCCAGGAACTTGATGGCCTCGCCACGGCGGTCGAAGCCGGTCGAGATCGCCAGGGCGGTGAACGCGCTGGACATCACAGCCAGGGCCATGATGCTCGGCACGAGCAACTCCACGCGGGCCTGGCGTCCGACAGCGCCCAGGGACACGAAGTCCGTCAGCGACAGTCCCACCAGCAGCACCAACGGGATGATGAGGGTGAGCAGGATCTGCTCGCCATTGGCCATCATCAGTCGCCATTCGAGAGCCGCCTGGGATCGGACCACCTGGCCGGCCGGAGCGGAGCGGCCGAGGGGGGCGAGTGTGGTGTCGGTCATGGCGTCGACTCCCCTGCTGTGGCGGTCACATCCAGGAACACCTGTTCCAAGTTGCGCTGCTGCACCGTCAACTCCGAAGCCAGAACCCCGTGCTCGGCACACCACGCCGTGACCGCGGCCATGGTGCCCGGGTCGATGCGGGAACCGGTCAGCCGGTAGGTGCCGGGCGGCTCTTCCACCAGGTCGAAACCGGGGGAGAGGGCCCGGAGCAGGCCGGAACGGTCGAGATGGGCGGCGGCCCGAAAACGCAGGGTCTGGCCGTCCGGGTCGGCGGTCAGGTCCGCTGCGGTACCGCTGGCAACACACTGCCCCTGGTGGATGATCACCAGCTGATCGGACAGCTGTTCGGCCTCCTCCATCGCGTGGGTCGACAGCAAGATGGTGGTGCCCGCTTGCCGCAGCTCGTCGATCAAGCCCCACACGTCGCGCCGGGTGGCGGGGTCGAGACCGGCCGTGGGTTCGTCCAGCATCAGCAGATGTGGTCGGCCGACCATGGCGCAGGCGAGTTTGACGCGCTGCTGCTCGCCACCGCTCATCCGGCGGAAGGTCGTGCGACCGAGCGAGTGCAGATGCAAGCGGTCCATCAGCGCGTTCACATCCCATGGCGCCGTGAAGAAGCGGGCGACATGGCTGATGGCCTGCTGGGCATTCGCCCCTGACCACACCCCACCGCGCTGCAGCATGACCCCGACGTCGGCGCGCTGATCCGCGGAGCGCCGCCACGGATCGTGGCCGAGTACCCGCACGGTGCCGGAATCGGCGTGCTGCAGGCCGGCGCAGATCTCGATGGCGGTGGTCTTGCCCGCGCCATTGGGGCCCAGCAGACCCGTGATCCGTCCGGGTGGCACGGTGAGGTCCAGCCCACTCAGCGCGACGGTGGCACCGAAAGTCTTGGTGACATCGCGGAGCTCGATGGCATCGGGCGCGGCAGTCACCCGACAAGTGTAGGTGTGCGCGCGGGAGGTACATCCCGACGCCGATCCGGTCGCTGCGACCCA
Source organism: Candidatus Nanopelagicales bacterium (assembly GCA_037045355.1). Lineage (NCBI taxonomy): Bacteria > Bacillati > Actinomycetota > Actinomycetes > Candidatus Nanopelagicales > Candidatus Nanopelagicales bacterium. The sequence continues at coordinate 60,001 of JBAOHO010000009.1, forward strand.
CGTCACGGCCCCGGCTGTTGCGCATCGCAGGAATTAGGCAACAATGGTGTTGTGAAAATCCAGTCAGAGGCTCGCCGCCGTGTGGCGCGTTCCCTGCTGGCCGACGGCCCCGCGACCGCCCCGGAGTTGGCGCAGCGGCTCGGCATGACAGCCGCGGGGGTCCGTCGTCATCTGGATTCGCTGCAAGCCGACGGCCTGCTGGAATCCGGCGAACGCCCCGCCTTCGGGCCCGCGCCGTCGCGTGGTCGTGGCCGCCCGCCGCGGGTGTATTCGATCACCGAATCCGGTCGGGACATCTTCGACCAGGCCTACGACGATCTCGCCATGTCCGCCCTGCGGTTCCTGTCCGAGCGCGGCGGTGAGGACGCGGTGACGGCATTCGCCAGCGAACGTGCCCGCGACCTGGAACGTCGCTATCTGCCGGTGCTCGCTGACGAATCCGACCCCCAGCACCGGGCCGAGTTGCTGGCCCGGGTCATGACTGATGACGGTTTTGCGGCCTCCGTCACCGATATCCCCGGTGGCAGTGCGCTGCAGATCTGCCAACACAACTGCCCCGTCGCCCATGTCGCCGCCGAATTTCCTGTCCTGTGTGACACCGAGACCGAAGCCATCGCCCGGCTGGTCGGCTCCAACGTGACCCGATTGGCGACCATCGCGCACGGCGATGGCGTCTGCACGGCGGTCGTGGCCGCCCGAACCCCAGAGAGGATCCGCTCATGACCTCAACCCGTGACCAGATTGAGGACACCGCTACTGGGGGTGCCGCCGACCAACTGGAAGGCCTCGGCACCTACGAGTACGGCTGGGCCGATTCCGACACTGCCGGCGCCACTGCACGGCGTGGCCTCAACGAGGATGTCGTGCGCGACATCTCCGCGAAGAAGAACGAGCCACAGTGGATGCTCGACCTGCGCCTGAAGGGCTTGCGACTGTTCGAGAAGCAGCCGATGCCGGCCTGGGGTGCTGATCTGTCCGGCATCGACTTCGACACCATCAAGTACTTCGTGCGCTCCACCGAGAAGCAGGCGGCATCCTGGGAAGACCTCCCCGAGGACATCAAGAACACCTACGACAAGCTCGGCATCCCCGAGGCGGAGAAGCAGCGCCTCGTCGCGGGTGTGGCCGCCCAGTATGAGTGTCTGGCCGGTGACACCAGGGTGTGGACCGCTGGTCGCGGCTTGGTGGCCATCAAGGAGATCGAGCCCGGAGACCAGGTCTTCGCGTACGACGAAGACGCCGACGCGTTCGTCGTCGCCCCGGTCCGCGCAGCCGCTCAGACAGATGTACGCCAGACGTATCGGCTCACCGCCGGCACGCGGCAGGTCCGCGCCACCGACAACCACCCGATGTTGGTGCTGGAGGACAACCGCAAGCCGGGTCGGCAGCGCGCGCGTTACCGCCGCCGGTGGAAGACGGTCGGGGAGTTGCAGGTCGGGGACTTCATCGCGGTCCCGCGAAGCCTGCCCACGTTCGGCACCTCCCGCGTCCTGCACGACGGTTCCGGATTCGGCCCGGTCGAGACCAACGTCGACCTGATGTGGCTCATGGGGTTCTTCATCGGCGACGGCAATGTCCAGTCGTCCGGGCGTACGCACCGGCTCCAGTTCGCGGTCGTCGCTGGTGACGTCGAGGTGCGCGCGGAGATCGCGCGTATCGTCTCGGAACAGTTCGGCACCCGAACCATCGAGGCCGACGACTACCGGGTGGTGGTCAACTCCAAGAAGCTCTGCGAGTTCATCTCGGATCTCGGCTTGGCCGGTCGATCGCTCACCAAGCGCATTCCGACCTGGGTCCAGTCACTGCCTCTCGACGAGCGGCTCGCCTTCCTCGGCGGCTACGTGGATGCAGACGGATACGTCGGCCCCGACAAGTCCGGCTCGGTGGCGCTGACCAGCGGCAACTCCGCGCTGCTCGAAGACGCGGCCGCCTTGGCGCTGACCAGCGGCCTGCGGGCCAGCCGGCTGTACGAGTTCGACTCGGTGCACCCGACAGATCCGGAGCGGCTCATCCACGGGTTCCGCATCGGGATCTCGGGCGACTTCGAGCTCCTGGACTGCCGCAACCCCCGGCGGACGAAGCGATTCGGTCGGCGCGAGTACTTCCACAGCGACCGAGCGGCGCATGGCACGACCCTCCGGGCACACGTGTCCGACCACCTCGGGTTCACCCGCGTCACGGGCATCGAGCCCCACGAGGTCGAGCCCGTGTTCGACATCGAGGTCGACGGCCCGCACAACTTCATTGCCGAGGGTCTGGTGGTCCACAACAGCGAGGTGGTTTACCACAAGATCCGCGAGGACCTGGAGGAGCAGGGCGTCGTCTTCCTGGACACCGACACCGGTTTGCGCGAGCACGAAGACGTGTTCAAGGAGTACTTCGCGTCGGTGATCCCGGCCGGCGACAACAAGTTCGCGGCTCTGAACACAGCAGTTTGGTCCGGCGGTTCGTTCATCTACGTTCCGAAGAACGTGCACGTGGAGATCCCGCTGCAGGCGTACTTCCGCATCAACACCGAGAACATGGGCCAGTTCGAGCGCACCTTGATCATCGTCGACGAGGGCGCCTACGTTCACTACGTCGAGGGCTGCACCGCACCCATCTACAGCACCGACTCTCTGCACTCGGCAGTCGTGGAGATCATCGTCAAGGATGGCGCTCGATGCAGGTACACGACCATCCAGAACTGGTCGACGAACGTCTACAACCTGGTGACCAAGCGGGCCCAGGCCCACAAGGGCGCCACGATGGAATGGGTCGACGGCAACCTCGGGTCCAAGGTGACCATGAAGTACCCGGCGGTGTGGCTGATGGGTGAGCACGCCAAGGGCGAGACGCTGTCGGTGGCCTTCGCCGGTCCCAACCAGCACCAGGACGCCGGCTCCAAGATGGTGCACGCCGCGCCCAACACGTCGTCGTCGGTGATCTCGAAGTCCGTCGCCCGCGGTGGTGGCCGCTCGTCGTACCGCGGTCTCGTGCAGGTCATGCCCAACGCCTCCGGCTCGGCCAGCACTGTGCGCTGCGACGCACTGCTCGTCGACGACGAGAGCCGCTCGGACACGTACCCCTACAACGACATCCGCACCGACGACGTGGCCATGGGCCACGAAGCAACCGTGAGCAAGGTCAGTGAGGACCAGCTGTTCTACCTGCAGTCCCGCGGCATCCCCGAGGACGAGGCCATGGCCATGATCGTGCGCGGCTTCATCGAGCCGATCGCGCGCGAACTACCCATGGAATACGCGCTGGAGCTGAACCGGCTCATCGAACTGCAGATGGAAGGGGCCGTGGGATGACAGCGGTCAGCGAACACCTCAACGAGGCGGTGCGCAGCTTCGACGCCGAGGCCTTCGAAGTGCCCACCGGCCGCGAGGAACTGTGGCGCTTCACCCCCATGCGAAGGCTGCGCGGACTGCACCAATCGGTCGAGTCGACCGGCGGGGTGGACTACAGGGCCGATACGGCGGCCCAGTTGGTCACGATCGTCGAGCGCGATGACCCGGCGCTCGCCCAGGCCGCCCCTCCCAGCGACCGCGTGTCCGCTCTCGCATGGGCGGGCTTCGAGCAGGCGGCAGTCATCACCGTCCCCGCGAACGGCGAACTGGCTGATCCCGTGCGAATCACGGTTGACGCTTCGGGCAACCCGCAGGCGTTCGGGCAGGTCGTCGTCGACCTCGGCGCCAACTCGTCGTCCGTCGTCGTGATCGACCATGTCGGCACCGGCGCCTACGCGGGCGACATCACGGTTCTTGCCGGAGACGGCGCCACGGCCACCGTCGCAGTCCTGCAGCGGATGGCAGACGATGCCGTGCTTGTGGGACATGTGCGGGTGGTGGTCGGTCGCGACGCATCGATCCGAGCCGTCGCCGTCACGCTCGGCGGGGATGTCGTACGACTGTCGTCCAGTGTGACGTACACGGGTCCTGGTGGTAGCGCCGAGATGCTGGGGGCCTTCCTCGCCACTGGCGGCCAGCATCAGGAGCATCGATTGTTCGTCGATCACTCTGTGCCGAACTGCCGCAGCGATGTCACGTACAAGGGTGCGCTCGCCGGCGCCAAGACTCACACCGTGTGGGTGGGCGACGTCCTCATCAGGGCCGCGGCGACCGGAACCGAGACTTACGAGACCAACCGCAACCTGGTCTTGACCGAAGGTGCCCGCGCGGACTCGGTACCGAACCTGGAGATCGAGACCGGTGAAGTCGCAGGTGCCGGTCACGCCGCTGCCACCGGCCGGTTCGATGACGAGCAGTTGTTCTACCTCCAGTCCCGGGGCATCCCCGCCGACGAGGCGCGCCGCCTGGTCGTCCGTGGCTTCTTCGCGGACATGGTGCGCCGCATCGGGGTCACCGAAGTGGAAGACCTCCTCATGGCCAGCGTCGATGAGGAGTTGTCATCACTCGAGACGGCGGCTCCATGATGACCGCCAAGACCACTGGTTTCGTCCCCGTCTGTCCACTCTCGGCGCTGGCCGACGGCACGGCGAAATCCGTCGATGTCGCCGGAGAGGACGTCTGTGTCGCCCGGGTCGGTGACGAGGTCTTCGCCCTGCGGGATGTCTGCAGTCACGCCGAGGTGCCCCTCAGCGAAGGCGTCGTCGAGTCGGATGGCACCATCTCGTGCTGGCTGCACGGCTCCCGTTTCGACTTGCGCACCGGCGAACCGGACGAACCCCCCGCCTGGGAACCGGTCGATACCTACCAGACCCGAATCACCGACGTCGATGGTGTCGCCACCGTCGAGGTCAGCCGCCACACAACACAGGAGACACGGTCATGAGCACCTTGGAGATCCGCGACCTGCATGTCAGCGTCGATGCCGACGGCGAGGACCGGGAGATTCTCACCGGCGTCACCTTGACCATCGAATCAGGTCAGACACACGCCATCATGGGGCCCAATGGTTCCGGGAAGTCCACTCTCGCCTACGCGATCGCCGGACATCCCAAGTACACGGTCACGTCAGGAAGCGTCACGCTGGACGGCCAGGATCTGCTGGAGATGTCCGTCGATGAACGTGCCAGGGCTGGGCTGTTCCTGGCGATGCAGTACCCGGTCGAGGTGCCGGGCGTATCGATGTCCAACTTCCTGCGCACGTCCGCCGCCGCTGTGCGAGGAGAGGCGCCCAAGTTGCGACTGTGGCTGAAGGAACTGCGCGAATCCATGGCGCAGTTGAACATCGACTCGAGTTTCGCCGAGCGCAACGTCAACGAGGGGTTCTCCGGCGGCGAGCGCAAGCGCGCCGAGATCCTGCAGTTGGAGCTCCTCGCTCCGAAGATCGCAGTCCTCGACGAGACCGACTCCGGCCTCGACGTGGATGCGCTGCGCACCGTTTCGCAGGGAATCAACCGGGTCCGCGAGACCGGTGACACCGGCCTGATCCTGATCACACACTTCACGCGCATCCTCAAGCACGTGCGGCCCGACTTCGTACACGTGTTCATGGACGGTCGCATCGTCGCCGAAGGAGGCCCCGAGCTCGCCGACATCATCGACGCCGAGGGCTATGAACAGTTCACGAAAGCCGCCGTCTGATGACATTGGATGTCGGCGCGATCCGCGCGGACTTCCCGATCCTGGCGCGCACCGTGCGCGACGGGAAACGGCTCGTGTACCTGGACTCCGGCGCTACGTCTCACAAACCGCGCCAGGTGCTCGATGCCGAGCGGCAGTTCCTCGAAAGCAGCAACGCCGCAGCCCATCGCGGCTCGCACCAACTCGCCGAGGAGGCCACTGCCGCCTACGAGCAGGCCCGCGCCACCATCGCGGGCTTCGTCGGGGGACGGCCTGAGGAGCTCGTCTTCACCAAGAACGCCACCGAAGCGATCAACCTCGTGGCCTACTCCTTCCTGAATGCCACGCTGAAACGCCAGCGCGGACTCGAGTTACCGGCCGGGGCCGATCGGTTCGTGCTGAACCCGGGGGACGAGATCGTCGTCACCGAGATGGAGCACCACGCCAACCTGGTGCCGTGGCAGGAGTTGCGCGACAAGACAGGCGTGACACTGCGCTGGCTAGGGTTGACCGACGACGGCAGGCTTAACCTGGATGACCTCGACACCGTGATCACCGAGCGCACCCGAATCGTGTCGTTCGTGCACCAGTCCAACATCCTCGGCACCGTCAATCCGGTCACCACCATCGCCGCGCGTGCCCGTCAGGTCGGCGCCTTGGTCATGCTGGATGCCTGCCAGTCGGTGCCGCACATGCCGGTGGATGTGACGGCGCTCGATGTGGACTTCATCGCTTGGAGTGGGCACAAGATGCTCGGACCCACCGGCATCGGGTGCCTCTGGGGGCGACCCGAGTTGCTGGCCGCGATGCCGCCGTTCATCAGCGGTGGCTCGATGATCGAACTCGTCACCATGGAGCGCAGTACCTTCGCGGCACCGCCGCAGCGGTTCGAAGCCGGCGTGCCGATGTTGTCCCAGGCGGTGGGCCTCGAGGCCGCCGTGCGCTATCTCAACGGGATCGGGATGACTGCCGTTCACGACCATGAGCAGGAACTGACACAGCAAGCGCTCGCGGGCCTCGAAGCCCTTGCCGGGGTCCGGATCATCGGCCCCCGTGACATGGTCGACCGCGGCGGAGCGGTGTCCTTCGCCGTCGAGGGAATCCACCCCCACGACCTCGGCCAAGTGCTCGATGACGAGGGAGTGGCGGTCCGGGTGGGACACCACTGTGCCTGGCCCACCTGTCGCCGGTATGGCGTGCCCGCCACGACACGTGCCACGTTCCACGTCTACAACGACAAGACCGATGTGGATGTTCTGGTCGCCGGGGTCGTGCGTGCCCAACGATTCTTCGGGGTGTTGTGATGGACGTCGAATCGATGTACCAGGAAGTGATCCTCGACCATTACCGCAACCCGCACGGGAGGGGTCTGCGGACTCCCTTCGACGCCGAGGTGTTCCACGTCAATCCCACCTGCGGAGACGAGATCACGCTGCGAGTGGACCTGAGCGACGGTGCTGAACCCGTCATTCGGGACGTGTCTTACTGGAACCAGGGGTGTTCCATCTCGCAGGCAAGCGCCTCGGTGCTGTTCGACGAGGTCGAAGGTCGCCCCGTCAGCGAGGCCTTCGAGACGCTCGATTCGTTCATCGAGTTGATGCACTCCAAAGGACAGGCCGAACCGGACGATGAGGCCTTAGGTGATCTCGTGGCATTCTCGGGGGTCGCGAAATATCCGGCTCGGGTCAAGTGTGCGCTGCTGCCCTGGATGGCGCTGCGCGATGCGGTCGAGCGGGGCACCGACGATGCCGCCCCGAGGCCATCAGACGAGGAGGAAGTCCATGAGTGAAATGACGGTCACGTCCGAAGACGACGTGATGGAGGCCATGCGTGATGTCGTCGATCCTGAGCTCGGCATCAATGTGGTCGACCTCGGGCTGGTCTACGGGGTCACCGTGGACCCGGACAACAAAGCCATCATCGACATGACGCTTACCTCAGCCGCATGTCCACTCACCGATGTGATCGAAGATCAGACCCGGGCCGCGCTCGATGGGCTGGTCGTGGATCACGTCATCAACTGGGTCTGGATGCCGCCTTGGGGCATGGACAAGATCACGGATGATGGTCGCGAGATGCTGCGGGCGCTGGGCTTCAACGTCTGACCTGGGCGCCCGGTCCAGAGGTGGTCGGACGCCTGCACGGGCTCCCTCGAGTCCGACACGCGACATCGCCGCAACTCAGAAATCGTCGGTGGAACTGTTGAAGGTGTCGCAGCGGCCGGGGTCGCCGGATTCGAAGCCGCGCGCGAACCAGCCCTGGCGGGCACGGGCGGAGCCGTGCGTCCACGTCTCGGGGTCGACACGCTGACCGGCCCCGGCCTGGATCCGATCGTCCCCGACAGCGGCGGCAGCGTCGATCGCCTGGTTGTATTCCTGCTGGGTGATGGCCACCTTCCCCCGCTCGTCGGCTTGTCTGGCCCAGACACCTGCGTAGCAGTCGGCCTGCAGCTCAAGGCGAACGCTGATGTCGTTCGCGGCCCGTGGATTCTGCTGCTGCAAGCGACGCGCCTGGCGCTCGGTTCCGACGAGGTTCTGAAGGTGATGACCCACTTCGTGGGCGATCACGTACGCCTGGGCGTTGCGGCCCTCGGCACCGAGTGTGGTGAGCAATTGGCTCATGAAACCGAGGTCGACGTACACCTTGCTGTCCGCAGGGCAGTAGAACGGACCGGTCTGCGATGATGCGGGGCCGCAGCCGGTACGTACACCGCGTTCGAAGAACACCAGCGTGGGTCGCTGGTACCCCTGAACCTGATCCGTCCAGATCTCGTTGTTCTCGTTGAAGATCTTCACGATGAAGCAGTCCTGATAGCGGTCCACAGCTCCGGGAGTGTTGCAGCGAGTGGCGACATCACTGGCTGGGGCCGGCTGGGTGCCGGTCGCCGTGCCCGTGAAATCGGACTCGAGTGGATTCACGCCGAGGAGGAGCAGCACGAGTAGCGCAACGACGCCCAGGCCACCGGCGCCGGCGCCCATCATGCCGCCGCGGCCCATGCCGCCTGCGCCGCGGCCGGTGCCGCGACGATCCTCCAATTGCGATGCGTCGACGCGGTCGTCGTCGAACTTCACCCACACCTCCTGCTTCGCGATAACCGTATCGCCGGGCGGTTCAGCGTCGCAGGGTCACTCGACGAACTCGCACACGACGATCTGGATCTCCCGGTCGCCGGCACGATCTTCGTAGTTGGCGTAGTTGGCGATGAAGTCCTTCGCGGTGCGCCACAGTTCGTCGCGTTCTTCCGGTGTTGCGACGCGGGCGCGGTAACGGCCGGTTCTGCCGTGGAACTGCAGGGTGACGTCGGGATTGACCTGCACGTTGTGGAACCACGCGGGATGGGAGGTGCGGCCGTAGTTCGATGCCATGAGGATCACATCTTCGCCGCGTGTGTAGTACATCAGCGGCGACTTGCGTTCGATGCCCGACTTGGCGCCGGTGTGGGTCATCAACAGCAGGGGAGTAGCGGGTAGCGAACTGATCCACGCGCGCGTCATGGGAGTGATTGTTCGGTCGATCCGTGGGGCGATCGTCGTGAGGTACCAGTAGCCGGCGGGGTTGTTCAACAAAGGGACCAGGTATTTGCGGCGCAGCCGCAGTCCCCGAGGGTCGACTCGCGGCAGTTTGCTCATGGCGTCACGATAGGTCGGCGGTGGACGGGAGTCCTGGCTGGCGACCGTAGACTGGGAACCCCGTGATCACCGTTTCCGACCTCCAACTCCGCGCAGGCCCGCGCCTTCTGCTCTCCGACGCCTCGTTTCGCGTGGGTCCCGGGGACAAGGTGGGCCTGGTCGGTCGCAACGGTGCCGGCAAGACGACCCTTACTCGGATCATCGCGGGTGAGGGGGCGCCGGCGGGGGGCACGGTCACCATAAGCGGCGACGTCGGCTACCTGCCCCAAGACCCTCGGTCTGGCGACATGGATCAGCTGGCTCGCGACCGGATCCTGTCAGCGCGCGGCATCCACGAGGCGAGAGCCCGAATGATGCGGGCAGCGGAGCGGATGGCCAGCTCGGATGACTCGACTCGCGACAAGGCGATGCGGCGCTACAGCACCGCGGAGGCCGACTTCGTGCGACTGGGCGGATACGCAGCCACCTCAGAGGGTGAGGCGATCGCGAGCAATCTGGGACTACCGGAACGTGTCCTGGATCAGCCCCTGCACACCTTGTCCGGGGGACAGCGACGCAGGGTCGAACTCGCCCGCATCCTCTACGCGGGGGCGCCCACCCTGCTTCTCGACGAACCCACGAACCACCTCGACGCGGACTCGATCACCTGGCTGCGGTCATTCCTGAAATCCTTTGACGGGTCGGTCGTCGTGATCAGCCACGACGTCGAATTGCTGGCCGCCACGGTGAATCGGGTCATGCACCTGGACGCCACCCGCGCTGTGCTCGAGATCTACAACATGGGGTGGGATACCTACGTCAAGCAGCGAGAGGTCGACGAGCGCCGACGACGCAGAGAGAAGGCCAACGCAGAGAAACAGGCCAGCGCCCTGCGGGACCAGGCGGAACGGATGCGGTACAAGGCCACCAAGGCCAAGCAGGCCCAGGTGATGCTGCGTCGGGCCGAGCAGATGTTGTCCGGCATTGAGGAACGCCAGGGCGACAAGGTGGCCAAATTGCGGCTGCCTCGCCCGGCCCCTTGTGGTCGGGTACCGCTCACTGCAGCGGAACTCAGCAAGTACTACGGGTCGCTGGAAGTGTTCACCGACGTCGACCTGGCCATCGACCGCGGTTCCCGGGTCGTCATCCTGGGTCTCAACGGCGCCGGCAAGACGACACTGCTGAAACTGCTCGCCGGTCAGGATGAGCCTGACACCGGCGCGGTCCACCCCGGTCACGGGCTGAAGCTCGGGTACTACGCCCAGGAGCACGAACAGCTCGACACGGCCGCGACGGTGCTCGCCAACATGCTCGCGTCGGCCGACGACATCAGCGAACAGCAGGCCCGGGACGTCCTGGGCTCCTTCCTGTTCAGCGGCGACGACGTGGCCAAACCAGCGGGTGTGCTGTCCGGTGGTGAGAAGACCAGGCTCGCGCTGGCGATGCTGGTGGTCTCCGGAGCGAATGTCCTGCTGCTCGACGAACCCACCAACAACCTCGACCCTGCCAGCCGTGCCGAGATTCTGGCCGCATTGCGTGATTACGAGGGAGCCGTCGTCCTGGTCAGCCACGACGAAGGCGCGGTGGAGGCGCTCAATCCCGAGCGCGTGTTGTTGCTCCCCGACGGCGTTGAGGACCACTGGAATCCTGACTACGCCGACCTCGTGTCGCTCGCTTGATGCGGATGACAGCCGCGAGCGTGCCGCGCACTCGGTGACACCGCTGATTCAGCGTCAGCCCAGGTGTAGCGTTTCGAGTATGGCTGTGACGCGACGCCAGATGTTGACCGCAGCCGGAGCCCTGGGTGTCACCGCGGCGACGGCTCCACTGCTGCCGACCAGCGCCGTGGCGCACGGCACGGCTCCGGCGCCGACACGTCCGTCCGACGTCCTGCTTCCCCTGTTCAACAACGCTGCCTTCAACGGGCAGATCTCGTTCTGCTTGGGCGGCGCCAGTTCGCACACCGCCGAAGTCGGTGAAGTCATGCGGATGGTGCAGCAGGTCAACAAGAAGACCGGCAACCCCGGTGATGCCGATACCACCGCTGCTGACTTCGAAAGCCTCGTACAGGCGTGCATCGATCTCGGGGATCGTCTGGAGCGGCTGGCCAGACGTTCCGGTGCGAGGAACGCCGTGTCGTACCGACAGCGGATGATGCGGGCCTCGTCGTATGCGGCGCAAGCGCTGTTCTTCGTGCTGGGGGGAACCGAACCGGACAATGAAGCCGAGTACTTCCGGATCTGTCAGGACAGGTGGTTGAAATCGGCTCGGTACTTCGACCGTCCGGTGCAACCGTTCGTCGTTGACTCCCGGTATGGAAGCATCCCCTGCTACTTCTTCCCCAGCCCGGTCGGGTCGGGCAAGAGGCCCACTGTGATCGTGAGCTCCGGCAGCGATGGGCAGTTGGTGGAGTGTATGCAGTTCGGCGTCACCGACGGTTTGGAGCGGGGATACAACGTGGTCCTGTTCGAGGGGCCAGGTCAGATGTCCCGGCTGTTCGAGAAACAGATCACCTTCACCCCCGACTGGAACAAGGTGATCGAACCGATCGTCGAACGTGTGCGCCGCCGCAACGACGTCGGATTGGTGGGTTTGGTCGGCGTCTCGTTCGCCGGGATGTTGTCCGCCCGTGCTGCTGCCGAAGTGGACCTCGATGCCACCGTCCTCATGCCCGCCGCCTGGAACGCGACTCTGGTCTGGGGCGATCAGATGGACATGAACACGGTCAAACAGACCCACAACCTGCCCCGAGCCGAGAAACAGCGGGCTCGCCGGGAACTCAACTCCGGGTTCGCGTCCGAATGGCCGCAGTTCCCCCGTACCACTCAGTGGGGCATCTACAAGCGGGGCGAGATCTACAGCCGCCAGGTCCTGCGCGACGCCCGAGCCGGACGCCCGCCTTCGGACTACTACCAGTTGCTGGAGAACATGCTGCCGTTCGTGTTCGACGACGACCTGCGGCGAATCACCCGGCCCATGCTGCTGACCCGCAATCAAGGAGATCAGTACTTCAACGGCGGGGCGGGAGTGCCGCCCACGCCCACGACGGGCAAGTACGACCAACCGACCTATGCCTTCAGCTTGTTGCGCAAGGTACCGCCGCGCCACAAGAAGTTCTTCGACTTCACGGCAGCACAAGGCGCTTCGCTGCACGATCAGCCACTGGCTCCTCAGTTCGCCAACGAGGTCATGTTCGACTGGCTGGCGCGGTTCCTCACGGCCCGACGCGGACTTGGCTGATCGGATCGACGCCGACCGCTGTTCGCGGTGCGCGTAGCCGGTCGCGGGAATCCGCGGAGCCGACTGCGCATTACCCTCATAGGGACCTGCACCCTGCGAAGGGTGTGGCGACCTGACGGGAACCTGGCTCGCGGGACCTTCACATCAGCCCGCAGTCGCGGGTCAAGCTCAAAGGGATCGAGGAACTATGTCCCACGGCGGACCCATGGGGGGTGCCACCGCCCGCGTCGCCGCTTCCCGGTCCTTCTCCCGCGACCGCTCCGTGCTCAAAGAGGATCTGCAACCCGGAATCCTGCGTCGGGTGCTGTCGTACGCCCGGCCGTTCAAGTCACTGGTGATCCTCTTCTTGATCACCATGGCGGTAGACGCGCTGCTGACCGTCGCCCAGCCCTTGCTCTTCCGGCGCATCATCGACGACGGCATCTCTCAGGGCAACGCGTCCGTGGTCACCACCACGGCCCTGTTGGTGGCCGGCATCGCCATCGTCGACGCGGGGGTCGGGCTGTGGAGCCGTTACTTGTCGGCTCGGATCGGGGAGGGGCTGATCTTCAACCTCCGAGCGGAGGTTTTCGACCATGTCCAGCAACAGTCCATCGCGTTCTTCACCCGTGCCCAAACAGGTGCCCTCGTCAGTCGACTGAACACCGATGTCATCGGTGCCCAACAGGCGTTCACGTCGACGCTGAGCGGAGTGGTCGGCAACCTCATCACGGTGGTCGTCGTACTCGTGACCATGTTCTGGCTGTCGTGGCAGATCACCCTGCTGGCGCTCATCCTGGTGCCGATCTTCTTGTTGCCGGCGCGCTATATGGGGCGTCGCCTGCAGGCCCTCACCCGTAAGCAGATGCAGTGGAACGCGGACCTGAGCATTCAGATGACCGAACGCTTCAACGTGGCCGGCGCGCTGTTGGTGAAGCTCTTCGGACGACCCGCGGAGGAACAGGCGGTCTACGAGAGCAAGGCCGCCGGGGTGCGCGACATGGGCGTCAAGATCGCTTTGGCCAACCGCTACTTCTTCACCGCGTTGACGTTGGTGGCAGCGCTGGCCACCGCCATCGCCTACGGGGTGGGCGGCAACTTGGTCATCACCGGTGCCCTGACCCTCGGTACATTGCTCGCGATCATCGCCCTGCTCGCGCAGTTGTACGCCCCCTTGACGGCGCTGTCGAACGTGCGGGTGGACGTCATGACCGCGCTGGTCTCCTTCGACCGTGTCTTCGAGGTCCTCGACCTCAAGCCGCTGGTGGCCGATGCCCCTGACGCCCGTGAGCTGCCCCGCCGGGGTGCACCCCCGATCCGGTTCTCACACGTGGATTTCCACTACCCGGACTCCTCTCAGGTGTCACTGGCATCGCTGGAGTCCATCGCCCGAACCGGTCCGGATCGGGCAGCCACCGGACCTGTTCTCGATGACGTGTCATTCGAGATCCCCGCCGGTCAGACCTACGCGCTCGTCGGCCCATCCGGGGCTGGAAAGACAACGATCACCGCCCTCGTCTCACGGTTGTACGACCCGACCGACGGCGCCGTTTCGATCGCCGGGCAGGACTTGCGTGACGTCACGCAGGAATCGCTGCATGCCGCCGTGGGCGTCGTCACTCAGGACTCGCACATGTTCCACGACACCATCGGAGCGAACCTTCGATACGCCCGACCGGATGCTTTGGACGCGGACATCTTGGCGGCCTGTGATGCTGCCCGGGTGGGGGATCTCGTCCGATCGCTGCCTCAGGGGTTGGACACCATCGTGGGGGATCGGGGGCATCGGCTGTCAGGCGGTGAGAAGCAGCGGCTGGCCATCGCCCGGTTACTTCTGAAGCGCCCCGATGTCGTGGTGCTGGACGAGGCCACGGCCCACCTGGACAGCGAGAGCGAAGTCGCCGTCCAGCGGGCCCTTGCCACTGCGCTGGAGGGGCGAACCGCGGTTGTCATCGCCCACCGATTGAGCACGATTCGAGATGCCGATCGGATCCTCGTCGTCGCCGATGGGCGAATCGTGCAGTCCGGCACCCACGACGAACTGCTGGCCGAGGGTGGACTCTACGCGGATCTCTACGTCACGCAGTTCCACGGGACCACGGTCTGACTGCTGTCAGCCGCTGGTGGACACGGGCTCATCGATCGGCGCCACCGTGGCGCTGTCCTGGGCCTCGCGGCGTAGGAAGAAGAACCACCCCCCGATGGCGATGGCGGCGAATAGGAGCCACTGCCCTGCGTAGGAGAGGTTACGGCTGTCCGTCGGTTCCGGTGGGGCAACCGGGCGCAGGGGGTCGTTGTCGGCAACGATGAAGAACGGTGCGGTGGCAACACCTGCTTGCTCGTCCAACTCGCCGACTGCCACGGATGTGATCTGCGCGGGTGGGAGATCGGCACCGGCCCTGACAGGTCCCGGTTGCGAGACGCGCGCGTAACCCGTGACGTCGACTGTGCCTGAGGATGGTGCCGGCGGCGTCTGCGTCAGCCCCGCCGCGAGATCGACGGGGACCCAACCGCGTACCACCCAGATGTCGCGGGGGTCCGAGCGAAGCAAAGTGACGACCCAGAACCCATTCGCACCGTTCTGAGGCTGATTGCGGACGAGAAACTGCTGGTCCGGGTCGTAGGTCCCGGTGGCGGTCACGGCCTGCCAGTCGCCGGGCTCCGTCAACGATTGGGCGGCAATGGGCTCGGCAGTGAGCATCGCCTCGACGGCCGTGAACTCGAGTCGCTTCTCCTCGGCTCGGTGCCATTGCCACAGGCTGAGCAGACCGAAAGCGATGATGGCGACGATGGCCGCCGCGGTGAACGCCTGCCAGCGCGGGGTCCGCAACAAAGTGAGCACAGCGAGCTCAGGTACCGATCCCGGGGCGCCGGCCCTCGATGCCGGTGACATCGGCAGGAGGTACGGCCTGCGGCCCGTCCATCGGATCGTTCTCGCGTCCGGCGTTGGCCATGACCACGGCGATGTAGGGCAGGAATACGGCTCCGGCCAGCAGAGCCCAGCGCAGCCACCCTTGCGCGATGACCGCGCCCAGGAAACACGCGGTGCGGATGCTCATCGAGATCAGGTAGCGCTTGGTGCGGGCCCGTTGCTCTTGACTCAAGGGGGTCTGGGCGCTCGTCACGCTGTGCACTTCGGTGTCGCGCCGGACCACGGGGCCACGGCCCGCGTCGAAAGGAGTGGGAAGAGACATCAGTGCGCCTCGCTCGCTGTCGACAGGTTGAACTCCCGGACCAGCAGCGCGGGCATGGTGGCTCGGTTGAAATAGTCGCCCATTTCACGCGCCAACGTCCGCTCCTCGCCGCTTGCCTCAACGATACGGCCAAGCAGCGAAACCGGCGATTCGTTGAATCGGAAGTTCCCACTGCTGCCGACGATGCGACCGTCGCGCACGACGTAGACGCCGTCGCGGGTCAGGCCGGTGATCAGCAGTGTCTGGGGGTCGACCACGCGGTTGTACCACAGGCACGTGATGAGCAAAGCGTCCTCGGTCCGCGCCACTAGGTCCGCGGTCGCGCCATGTCCCCCGGTGACCTTCATGGTGAGGTTGTCGATCCCGGGTGTGGCGGGGTGATCCAGCGCTGCCGCCGTGTGACGGGTGCTGATCAGATTGGTCAGCACGCCGTCGCTGATCCAGTCGGTCGGGGTCAGTGGAAGTGCGTTGTCGAAGGTGGACGACGAGTCCGACGACGCGGTCGCGACCTCGAACGGCCGGCACGCCATGGCGGGTCCTCGGTCGTTCGGATCACTGCCCAGGGTGATCCCCGGTGCCAGGGTCTCGCCAATCCGTGTCGCGCCCGGCGCTGCAGCAAAGACGCTCCTGCCCTCCAGTGCCGCCCGCGCGTCCGCTGCCCAGTACAACTCGATCATCAGGTCAGCGGTCGCGCTGGGTGCCAGGATCACGCGATGGCGCCCGGGTGAGACGTCCATGACCGTGGCCTGGTCCGCGAGCCCCCGCCGCAGTTCCTCCTCGACTGACGTGAGGTCGACGGCCAGGTCAGGGTCGGCCCGTCCGACCCAGGAGGACCGCCGACCGTTGTCCGCTTTGGCGGTGAACTCAGCGCGGCTCTGACGTTGGACATGGCGCAGCCGCGACCCAGCAGTGGTGCCGAGGTAAGTCGTTGTGACGTCGTACTCGGCGTAACCGAAGTGACCGTTGTCGCTGGCCGCGCGGAACCACTGGCCCAGGCCAGTAGCCAGCGGCTGCAGCATCTGGGCATCCACATCGCCGGGCTCCAGGGTCCAATCGGATCCGGTCGTGCCATCAGGCAGGAGGGCGCGATCGTCGCTGGGTTGCGACCCCAGCGCGGAATCCCGAGCCGATGCGACGAGCCGGGCCACGTCACTCCGGCTCGCGACCTGACCCGACGCAGTCGCCGTGCCCCCGTCCGGGTGCATCGCCACCACGTCCACCTGACGCTGAGTGATGGCGCCGTTGGTTGTCAGGGCGCTGCCCGCCCAGCGCAGGTTCAACTGAGCCGCATGGGAGACCACGACAGCCAACTGACAACCGTTGGCGCGCGCCAACGCGGCCTCGACGATCTCCTGCGGGGTCATCATCGGCCCGCCTCCGCCGCGGCGTTGAGCACGTTCACCTGGTCGAAGACCGCCGGCGGACAACCGTGCGAGACCGGGGCCACCTGGCCCGGCTGTCCCTTGCCGCAGTTCACTGCCCCGCCCAGGTGATAGGTGTCCGGCCCCCCCAGGGCTACCAGAGATCGCCAGAACTGCGGTGTGCTGCCCTGATAGGCGACATCGCGGACCGGGCCCGCCAGCCGTCCACTGCGGATACGTTCGAAGCGCTGCCCGGTGAACTGGAAGTTGTAGCGCTGCATGTCGATAGACCAGGACCCGTCGCCCACCACCAGAATCCCGTCCTCCACGCCCGCCACCAGATCGTCGAGGCTACCGCCGGCCGGGTCGGCCAGCAGGCTGACGTTGGGCATGCGTTGAATCGGCACATGAGAGCCCGAGTCGGCGTACGCGCAGCCATTGCTGCGCACGCGACCCAGATCCGCGGCCATCGCGCGATCCAACTGCACATCGACCAGTACTCCGTCTGCGATCAGCGGCCAGGACTGTGCCGCCACCCCCTCGTCGTCCCACCCCACGGAAGCCAATCCGCGTTCAGTGGTCCGATCCGCTTCGATGTTCATGAGATCGGATCCGTACCGCAGTGAGCCGATGCCGTCGACGGGAACGAAAGACGTGCCCGCGTAGTTGGCCTCGTAGCCGCGGATACGATCGAGCTCGGTGGCGTGACCCACGGACTCGTGGATCGTCAGCCACAGGTTGGTGGGGTGTACGACCAGCGTGTAGCGCCCGGGCTCGACGCTGGGGGCTGTGACCTTCGCGTTCAAGTGTCCCGGGAGCTCGGCCAGCTCCGACTCCCAGTCGTATCCGTCGGGGCCCGTGAAATGCTCCCAACCCCGTCCGGCGGGTGGTGCGATCGTACGCATGCTGTCGAAGCCTGGCCCGGAGACGTTGATACCGGTGAACTCCGCGTGGGTACGGACCCGCTGTTGGTGGGTCCGGGTGCCGGCTGAGTCGGCGTACCGGACTTCCTCGCACACGGCCATGGCATAGGACTCGGCGTGGTCGACCCCGGTCGCGCCGAGCAGCAGGTCGTTCCCCCAGGTCAGGAAGTCGGCTCGTTGCCGGGCGCTCAGGGTGAACGGGTCGACAGCTGGCTCCGCTGTGCCATTCGCCCACATGAACCGGTTCGTCGGCCATCGTCACCGGAGTGACGACAGTGGGCTGCGCGACGATGGCCAAGTCGACGGCCCGCTGCAGGGCAGCCGCCGCTGAAGAGGGGGACAGGTCATCGGTGGAGGCAAATCCCCAACACCCGTCACGCAGGACCCTCAGTCCCAGGGACAGTGATTCGTGGTCGACGTCTGCTTGCGGTTCCCGATCGCGCCGGCTGTGTACCGCGGTCCGGGTCCGGACCAGTCGAGCTGACGCGTACTCGCATCCCGCCGCCGATGCCGCGAGTCGGGCCAACTCATCGAGGTCAAGGTCCCGCATCCACCCATCCTGCCGTATCGAGCCCAACCCTCGGCCGACCGCGCCGGTCATCGGGCAGGATGTCGCCATGTCCGCAACCGACCGCACCTTGATCATCCTGCGCCACGCGAAATCCGACTATCCGCCGGGAGTTCCTGACCACCAGCGACCGTTGAATGGGCGGGGGCGTCGGGATGCGCCGGCGGCTGGGCGATGGTTGGCGGAGTCGGGTCACCGGATCGACCGAGCGGTCGTGTCGACGGCGGAACGGACCCGCCA
Source organism: Candidatus Nanopelagicales bacterium (assembly GCA_037045355.1). NCBI lineage: Bacteria > Bacillati > Actinomycetota > Actinomycetes > Candidatus Nanopelagicales > Candidatus Nanopelagicales bacterium. Next base: position 78,627 of record JBAOHO010000009.1, read on the forward strand.
GACCTGGGCGCTGGCTGCGGAGCAGCTCGGAGAATCGGTACCCACCGGATTCGACGAACGGATCTATCTGGCCAGTTGGGGACAGCTTCTGCAAGTGGTCGCCGAATGTCCCGAGGAGGTGGCCACCCTGGTCCTCGTGGGACACAACCCCGGCTGCGAGGATCTGGCCGCCGGGCTGGCCGGGCCGGGCAGCGGGTCCGGACTCCTTGCCCGGATGGAGGTCAAGTACCCGACCAGCGCGATCGCCGTCCTCAGTCTGAATGACCCCTGGTCGCAGTTGCGCCCCGCCGGCGCGGCCCTGCGCAACTTCGTCGTGCCGCGCGGTTGAAGGCGCGTCGGCATCTCTTCGGCATCTCGGAAGCCTGATGCCCGGGTGGATTGCCTTCCGTCACGCGTTCCCTAAAGACGCCTGCGCGTCGGCGGTTGGGGCAGATGCCTGCGCGTCGGCCGCCTCGATCTCCTCGCGGGGCATCCCGAGCAGGAATAGCACGCTGTCCAGGAATGGCACGTTCACGGAGGTGTCGGCGGCCTGCCGCACGACTGGTTTGGCATTGAACGCCACGCCGAGTCCGGCGGCGGCCATCATGTCCAGGTCGTTGGCGCCGTCACCGATCGCCACCGTGCGTGCGATAGGGACGCCGGTCTCCGCGGCGAACTCCCGCAGGGCCGCTGCCTTGCCGGCGCGGTCGACGATCGGACCGATGACGCGACCGGTCAAGTAGCCGTCGCGGACCTCCAGACGATTGGCGCGCACCAGGTTGACCCCCAGATCCGTCGGCGATCGGTTGGACCACCTCAATGAAGCCACCACTGACCAGGGCCACCTCATGGCCGAGCCGGATCAAGGTCCGGCACAGGGTCCGTGCACCGGGTGTCAGCCGGACTTTGGCGCGGACCTCGTCCACGACCGACTCCGGCGCGCCGGCAAGCAGGGCGACACGCTCGGTGAGTGACTGAGCGAAATCGATCTCGCCCTTCATGGCACGCTCGGTGATCGCAGCGACTCGGTCGAGGTTGCCGGTGTGGTCGGCGAGTAGTTCGATCACCTCGTCCTGGATCACGGTGGAGTCGACGTCGAGGACTACCAGGCGGCGACCGAACCGGTCCAGCCCCACGGGCTGGACGGAGATGTCGACCCCGACGTCTCGCGCGGCTGCGGTCACGGAGGCGCGGATGACGTCCAGGGTCGGGCCGCCCGCAACGAATTCCACCGCAGTCACCGGATAGTCGGCGATCCGGTCGACGCGCTCGATGTTGCCGCCGCAGTCGGCGATGGCTCGAGATACTGCCGCCACGTCGGCAGGAGCCAACGGTGCGGCGATCACCGTGATTCGGTGCCGCAGTCCCTGATGTCGGTTGGGCAGGTCATCGGCAACGCTGACATCGAGGTCGAGGTCGAGATCTGTGGCCACTGCCTGCAGGCTGCGGGTCAGCGCCGCGACTTCATCGGGGCGCGTGCGTAACAGGACCATCTGGACGAGACGACCCTGCAGCACTGATTGCCCCACGTCCAGGACGTCGCCGGTCAGGGCTGTGAAGACGCGGGCGGTGAGCCCCGGCCGGTCGTGGCCACTGAGAGTGATGAGTAGCGTCGTCATGACAACAGCCACCGTACCGGGGTTGAGATCACGCCCTACGCGGGACGCTCGCTGAACGCGACGGACGCCGCACGGCGGGCCAGGGGTCGCAGGTGAGTGACGGCGGCGGGCAGCGGAATCGAGCGACGCTGCGCGAGATCCCCGGCGATCGAGGTGAGCCACCAGACCCGCAGGGCGGCGTCCGCCACTTGTGCGGCTTCCGGAGGGAAGCGAGGAGGAGGGACCGGGCCGGTGAAGTCGCGGAAGGCGGCGATAGCGGCGAGGGCCCGTTCGTCGGTGGGTAGGCCGGTCAGGGTGGCGGTGACCTCGGCCATCGCTTCTCTCATCAATCCCCGAGCCTCGCGAAGTGTCCCCAGCGGCAGGATCGAGTCGGGCGTCGGGGTCGACTCGACGGCGACCCACGCCGCCACGATGTCGGGCATCGCCGTGACCGGCACCACCGTCACCGCGCCGGAATCGGTCACCAGGGCGAGCCCCGCGGCCACCGCTGCCTTGCTCACTTCCGCCGGGCCGGGCAGTCCCAAGGGATCACCGGGTTCCACGTAGCGGATGTGCAGGCAACGTACCTGTCGCCGGCGCAGCGCACCGAGAGCCAACGGCCAGGTAGTGCCGTGCTCACCCGGGAAGGTCACGCGGCCGCGCACATGCTCGGTGGCCATGTCGGGGCTGACGCAGCCGCACAGCGTCGCGTTGAGCCACCAGGTCAGTTCGCCGGCTGCCACGACTCGACCGATCGCGATCATCGGTCACCTGGTTCACCGAGTGGCCAGTTGTCCCGCACGGGCCGAACCCTAGTCCTGATCGGGTCCTCGGCGGAGCGAACGCCCGCCCGCGCCCGTTCCGGCTGCCCGGGCAGGTGGAGGCCCGGTAAGGTTCCAGCGTGGCAGTAGTCGTGCGGGCCGTCGGTGCCACTGTCCAGCGCGGGGATCGCGACATCGTCGACAACGTCACCTGGACCGTCGAGACCGGACAGCGCTGGGTCATCCTCGGTCCCAACGGCGCCGGTAAGACCTCGCTGATGGACATCCTGGCCACCACCTCTCATCCCACCAGCGGCAGTGTCGAGATCCTCGGCGAGCCGCTGGGCTTGACGGACGTCTTCGGACTCCGCTCGGCGATCGGGGTCGTGTCCACTCGGACGACCGCCCGCATTCCCGAGCGGGAGTCGGTCCTGGATGTGGTCATGACCGCGGGCTGGGCCATCGCCGGCCGCTTCCGCGAACGTTATGACCCGGTCGACGTCGATCGCGCCCATGCGATGCTCGAGACCATGGGAATCGGTCATCTGGCCATCCGCCGGTTCGGGACGTTGTCCGACGGCGAACAGAAGCGGGCTCTGGTCGCCCGGGCCCTGTTCCCCGACCCCGAGTTGCTGCTCCTCGACGAGCCCGCCGCCGGTCTCGATCTCGGCTCCCGCGAAGGGCTGGTCGAGCGATTGGGGCACCTCGCCGCAGATCCGGACGCTCCGGTACAGGTGATGATCACCCACCACGTCGAGGAGATCCCCCCGGGTTACACGCACGCCATGTTGATGCGGTACGGAACGGTGCTGGAGCAAGGTGAGATCGATCTGGTCCTCACCGACGAGAACCTCACCCGCACTTTCGATGTCGAGTTGTCGGTGCGCCGGGTTTTCAACCGCTACTGGGCGTTCGCCACGTAGTGGTGGGAGTCGAGCCGACGTAGGCTGACGTCATGGAGCCGTGGACCTTCTGGGTGATCGCCGCGCTGGTGCTCGGCATCGCAGAGGTCGTCACCGGCGGCGCCTTGGTCCTGGGCATGGTGGGCGTGGGGGCGTTGGCTGGGGGATTGACCGCGGCCTTGACGGGCAGCGAGTGGGCTCCGTGGTTGGTCTTCGCGGTCGTCAGCGCAGCCATGATCGGCGTGGTGCGCCCCATCGCTCGCCGCCACATGGCTGTTCCTCGGGAACTTCGCTCCGGGGCGGCGGCGCTGGTCGGCGCGGACGCCAAGGTGCTGAGCGAGGTCACCGCCGACGATGGGCGCGTGAAGCTCGCCGGCGAGGTGTGGAGCGCCCGCTCCTTCGACGGCAGCACCGTCTACCCCGAGGGCGCCACAGTTCAGGTACTGCAGATCGAAGGCGCCACGGCACTCGTCGCCTGACGTAGGAGGAACGACATGACCCTTCCGGTCGGACCGGTGATCAGCGCACTGATCGTGCTGATCGTCATCATCACCTTGGCGAAGACCATTCGGATCGTGCCCCAGGCGCGGGCCGGAATCGTGGAGCGCCTGGGTCGCTACCACCGCACCCTCAATGCCGGGCTCAGCATCGTGATCCCGTTCGTCGACCGGCTCAAGCCGTTGATCGATCTACGTGAGCAGGTGGTGTCCTTCCCACCTCAGCCCGTCATCACCGAAGACAACCTGGTGGTCCAGATCGACACGGTGATCTACTTCTCTGTGATCGACCCGAAGTCGGCCACGTACGAGATCGAGGATTACATCCGAGGGGTCGAGCAACTGACGGTCACGACCTTGCGCAACGTCGTCGGAGGTATGGACCTCGAGCGCACGTTGACCTCCCGCGAGGAGATCAACATGGCGCTGCGGGGAGTCCTGGACGAAGCCACTGGCAAGTGGGGGATTCGGGTCAACCGGGTTGAGTTGAAGTCGATCGACCCGCCGCCCTCCGTGCAGGAATCGATGGAGAAGCAGATGAAGGCCGAACGCGACAAGCGTGCGGCGATCCTCAATGCCGAAGGCGCGAAGCAGTCGGCGATCCTGACCGCCCAGGGCGCCCGGGAGTCATCGGTGCTCACCGCCGAGGGTGAGGCCCAGGCACGTGTGCTGCGCGCGAATGCCGAGGCGGAGTCCATCCGACGCATCGTCGAGTCGATCAAGGAGTCCGACATCGACCAGCGAGTGCTCGCCTACCAGTACCTTCAGTCACTGCCGACGATCGCGAACGGCACGGCCAGCAAGGTCTGGGTGGTCCCCGCCGAACTCAGCAAGGCCATGGCTGCACTCGGTGGCGCCTTCGGCGACTCAGGGGAGCCCTCGTCGCCACCATCGTGACCGACCCGGCCGATGTCAGGCTGCGGGACTACACGGACTTGACCGACGTTGCCCTGCGCCGGGTCCGCGAACCCCGAGAGGGCCTGTTCATGGCCGAGAGCCTCGCGGTCATCGAGAGGGCTCTGGAGGTCGGCTATCGGCCGCGTTCGGTGCTGACCGGTGAGCGATGGCTGCCTGACGTGGCCGCTGTGCTCGCTACGTACGACAGTGATGCGCCGGTCCTGGTGGCCGAACCTGCGGTGCTCGCCCGGACCACCGGGTTCCGCATGCACCGAGGTCCCATGGCTGCGATGGCGCGCCGGGAACTGCCGTCGGTGGCGGAGGTTCTCGCGGGGGCCCGACTGGTGCTGGTCCTCGGGGGACTGGTGGACCACACCAATGTGGGGGCGGCATTCCGGTCCGCGGCCGCGCTGGGTGTCGATGCGGTCCTGGTCACGCAGGACTGCGCCGACCCGCTGTACCGCAGGGCCGTGCGGGTGTCGATGGGAACGGTGTTCTCCCTGCCGTGGACCCGCACCGGGGAGTGGGTCGGCGATCTGGCGGGATTCCGGACCTTGGCGCTCACTCCGGCGCCTGACGCGGTCCCTCTGACGAGTGTCCTGCCGCAGCCCGGACCCACGGCGCTGATCGTCGGGACCGAGGGCGCGGGCTTACCCGCGCAGATCCAGCGGGAGGCCGACCTCCGGGTCCGGATACCGATGGCCCACGACATCGACTCGCTCAACGTGGCCGCTGCCGTCGCGGTCGCGGTGCATTGGCTGGCGCACGAGCCTGGCACCTGATCAGCGCGCCGACGGTGGCAGACTGCCAGCAGTCCGAACAGGAGGGTTTGATCATGGCCGAGTTCGAGATCCAGCAGATCGAGGCGGTGCCCGCCGCCGTCATCCACGCCGAGGTCCCCATGGGCGAGATCACCGGCTTCTACGATCGGGCGTTCCCCAGGCTCATGGCCGCGATCGCTGCGCAAGGGGCGACCCCCGCTGGCGCGCCGTTCGGGTTGTATCCGCGCATGCCCGGCGACACGATCGAGATCGTCGCGGGGATTCCCATCGACCGCCCCATCGTGGCCGACGGTGAGGTCGAGCCGTACGAACTTCCCGGCGGACGGGCGATTGTCGCCATGCACATCGGTCCCTACGACACCCTCGCCGACACCTACCACCGGATCTGGCAATGGGCCTCTGGCGAAGGCCTCACCATGGGCGAGCTGATGTGGGAGTCGTATCTGACCGATCCCGGCGACGGCAGCGACCCGGCCACATGGGCGACCCAGATCGTCTGGCCCGTCGCGGGCGGATCGAGCCAGTAAGGTCCCGGAGCCACATCAGGGCTGGGGCCACGACAGGATGGTTCCACTGGATGAGGGGAGACCTATGTCGGCGGACATGACGCAGACTCGTGGCGGTTGGCTGTCGGACGACGCCATGCAACAGGCTCGTGACCAATTGCCGCTGATCTACATCGACGCGATTCCGGTGCGGGTGGATGACCGCGGCCTTGTGACGTCGATCGGGCTGTTGTTGGCGGCCGGCCGTACCGGCATGCTCGAACGCAAGTTCGTGTCCGGTCGGGTGCAGAAGGGCGAGCGGGTGCGCGATGCCTTGCTGCGCCACTTGGAGAAGGACCTCGGTCCCCTCGCCCTACCGCGTATCCCACCGGAGCCGCAGCCGTTCACGGTCATCGAGTACTTCCCCGACCCCGACGTCACGGGATTCGTCGACGAGCGGCATCACGCCGTGTCACTGGCGTACGTGGTTCCGGTGGCGGGGGAATGCCGCCCATCCCAGCAGGCTCTGGATCTGTCCTGGCTCACCCCGATGGAGGCATTCAGCGCCGACGTCCTGGTGGAGTTGCCGGGAGGTCGGGACCGTGTGCTGCGCATGGCCATGGCTCACTGTGGTGTGCTGCCGTGACCGGACCGACCGTCATCTACGTCGCATCGCTCGAGCCCGAGAGTGGCAAGTCCCTGGTCAGTTTCGGTGCGATGGAAGTCGCCGCGACCGCCAGCGGCCGTGTGGGGTACTTCCGGCCCGTGATCGCGAAGTCGCCCGAACGTGATCGGGTCATCGAGATGATGCGCAGCCGGTTCCGGCTGGCCCAGGACTACGAGGAGTCGTACGGCGTCACGACCGAGGACACCCGAGGGCTGGGCGAGAGTGTCGACCCGGCGCTCGTCCACGCCATTCTCGCCAAGTTCGAGGTCCTGGCGCGCTCCTGCGATGTCGTGGTGGTCGAGGGGACCGACTACACCGGTGCGTCGGCTGCATTCGAATTCGCACTCAACTCCGAGATCGCAGCGCACCTGGGTGCGAGTTGTGTCATCGTCGCTCGCGCTCACGCTCACCGGCCCGACCAACTCGGCGGGGTGCTGTCGGCTGCGAGTTCCAGCCTGGCTGAACGCCATGTCCCGATCGTTGGATTCGTCGTCAATCGGGTGCCGGCCGACGAACTCGAAGAGTTCCGGGCCCGTGTCGACACCCGGACCGATGCACCCATCTGGTTCATGGTCGAAGAGCCCGCACTGGGGCACGTGACCATGGGAGACCTCGCGGCTGAACTCGGGGCGGAAGTGATCGCTGGTGACGCGGAAGCCATGACGCGTGACATCCACCGAATCGTGGTGGCGGCCATGACCCTGCCGCATTTGATGCGCAGACTCGAACCGCATGCGCTGCTGGTCACCCCCGGTGACCGCGCTGATGTGATCCTGATGGCCGAGGCCGCGCAGTTCAGTTCCGGATATCCACCGATCGCGGGCCTGCTGCTGACCGGTGGCTACCGACCCGACGACGAGGTGCTGCGCCTGACGCATGGGCTTGGTGAGTCATCCCTACCGATCCTGCTGACCGAGCGCGACACCTACGAGACCGTCGATCTCGTGTCGCGAGCCCGGGGAAGTCTTGAATCCGGAGACGAACGTCGTCTGGCGACCGGCCTGCGCCTGTTCGAGGACAGCGTTGATTTCGACAACCTGGTCGAGCGGGTTCGCAGTACGAGATCCAGCACCGTGACTCCGGTGATGTTCGAGCGTCAGTTGATGACACGGGCCCGGGAGGATCGCCGCCGCATCGTGTTGCCCGAGGGTGACGACGACCGCATCCTGATCGCCGCGGACCGACTGCTGCGGCGCGATGTCGTGTCCTTGGTCATTCTCGGGAATCCCGAAGAGATCCTCGATCGCGCGCATGGCCTGGGGCTGGATCTGTCCAGCATCGAGATCCGCGATCCCCGCATGGATCCGGACATCGACGAGTTCGCGGAAGTGATTCTCGAGGCCCGGCGTCACCGCGGAATGTCGGCGCAGACCGCGCACGATCTCGCCTCGGACCCTTCGTGGTTCGGCACCTTGATGGTGCACACCGGGGCCGCGGACGGGATGGTCAGTGGAGCCACCCACACGACCGCCGATACCGTCAGACCCGCGCTGCAGATCATCCGCACCGCGCCCGGCACGTCCGTGGTCTCCAGCGTGTTCCTGATGGCATTGCCCGACCGGGTGCTCGTGTTCGGCGATTGTGCCGTGGTGCCCGACCCTTCCGCCGAGCAGTTGGCCGACATCGCGCTGTCATCGGCAGCGACGGCGAAGTCCTTCGGGATCGATCCCTACGTTGCGATGTTGTCGTACTCGACGGGATCGTCAGGGGCCGGCGCCGATGTCGACAAGGTCAGCGCGGCGACGGCGCTGGTGAGGGAGCGTGATCCGGCACTGATGGTCGAAGGACCGATCCAATACGACGCCGCGGTCGATCCCGCGGTCGCGATCGCGAAACTGCCGCAGTCCCCGGTGGCCGGGCGGGCGACCGTCTTGGTCTTCCCCGACCTCAACACCGGCAACAACACCTACAAGGCCGTCCAACGATCCGCCGGAGCCGTGGCCATCGGCCCCGTCCTGCAGGGGTTGCGACTACCCGTCAACGACCTCAGTCGCGGCGCGACAGTCGACGACATCGTGAACACGGTTGTCATCACGGCCATCCAGGCGCAGTCATCGGGGCGGGCCTGATGCTTGTCCTGGTCATCAACGCCGGATCGTCGTCACTGAAGTACGCGCTGGTCGATCCCGAGACCGGGGAGCGCAGTCTGAGCGGCCTGGTGGAGCGCATCGGTGAGCCGGGAGCGCCGGTGTCCGATCATCGACAGGCTTTCGGTGAGTTGCGATCCTCGCTCGCTGCTGCCGGTGCCACTCCGGCCGCGGTAGGGCATCGAGTCGTCCACGGTGGCGACCATTTCACCGCGCCCGCGTTGATCGATGACGCAGTGGTGGCGGCCATCGAACAGTGCGTCCCCCTGGCGCCGCTGCACAACCCGGCGGCGCTCGCGGGGATCAATGCGGCTCGTGCGGAGTTCCCGGATCTGCCTCAGGTGGCGGTGTTCGACACGGCGTTCCACACGACCATTCCGGACGCTGCCCGCTACTACGCACTGGATCCGGAGCTCGCCCGCGCCCACCACCTGCGCCGGTACGGCTTTCATGGGACCTCGCACCAGTACGTCGCCGATCGCGCGGCACGCGTGCTCGATCGACCGATCGAGGAGCTGAACATCGTGTCGTTGCACCTTGGCAATGGAGCCAGCGCCTGCGCCATCCGCGGAGGAATCAGTGTCGAAACCTCCATGGGGACCACGCCACTGGAGGGGCTCATCATGGGCACTCGCAGTGGTGACGTCGACCCTGCGATCCCGCTGATGCTCGTTCGTGCCGGCATGACCGTCGACGAGGTGGATGAGCTGCTCAACAAGCGGTCCGGGCTGCGCGCGCTGTGTGGGGACAACGACATGCGGATCATTCACGAGCGCGCCGAACAGGGTGATGCCGCGGCCGACCTGGCGCGGGAGATGTTCGCCCACCGGTTGCGCAAGTACCTCGGCGCCTATCTGGCGGTGCTCGGCGAAGTCGATGCCGTGGTGTTCACCGCCGGGATCGGAGAACACGACTGGTGGACCCGGGAAAGGGTCTGCAGTGACCTGGAGCCGCTCGGCATCGGCATCGACGTGACCGCCAATCGGGCTGCCGACCCGGGGGTGATCAGTCGCAGGGGGACACCCGTCACCGTCATGGTGGTGCCGACCGACGAGGAGCGCGCCATCGCCGAACAGACTGCCGGCCGCCTGACCGACGCGGCCAGGACAACGACTCCAGCGGACACACAGGGTTAACGGACACACAGGGTTAAACTGACGCAATGTCTGATCCGCGCACGTACCGGGTACAGACTCTGGGCTGCCAGATGAACGTGCACGATTCCGAGCGGATGGCCGGGCTGCTGCAGCAAGCGGGCTACGAACCCGCGAGTGGGGACGCCGAGGCCGACATCATCGTGATCAACACCTGCGCCGTCCGCGAGAACGCCGACAACCGGCTCTACGGCAACCTCGGTCAACTCGCACCGCGCAAGCGAGCTCACCCCGGCATGCGGATCGCGGTCGCCGGCTGCCTGGCGCAGAAGGACCGGGAGACGATCGTGGCCCGGGCGCCATGGGTCGATGTCGTCGTCGGCACGCACAATATCGATGCGCTGCCGGTGCTGCTCCAACGTGCGGAGCGCACGGCTGTTCCCCAAGTCGAGATCCAGGAATCGCTGCAGGCCTTCCCCTCCGATCTGCCTGCCCAGCGCGACTCCGGACACAGCGCCTGGGTGGCGGTCAGTGTCGGGTGCAACAACACGTGCACCTTCTGCATCGTCCCGTCCCTGCGCGGGCGGGAGCGGGACCGGCGACCCGGCGAGATCCTCGCCGAGGTGCAAGCGCTGGCCGATCAAGGTGTCCGCGAAATCACCCTGCTGGGCCAGAACGTCAACGCCTATGGAGTCGAGTTCGGTGAGCGTGACGCGTTCGCCGACCTCCTGCGTACGGTCGGCCAGGTCCCCGGCGTGCGGCGGGTTCGTTTCACGAGTCCGCACCCCCGCGACTTCACCTCGGCTGTCATCACAGCGATGGCCGAGACGGACGCGGTCATGCCGCACCTTCACATGCCGTTGCAGAGCGGGTCCGACAGTGTGTTGCGGCGGATGCGACGCTCCTATCGGCGCGACCGTTTTCTGGCGATCCTGGCCGAGGTCCGCGAGCGCCTGCCGCATGCGGCGATCACCACCGACATCATCGTGGGGTTCCCCGGTGAGACTGACGCGGAGTTCGCCGCCACGCTCGACCTGGTGCGTCAGGCCAGGTTCGCCGGGGCGTTCACGTTCCAATACTCACCGCGGCCGGGGACTCCTGCGGCGTCCTTCCCCGACCAAGTCCCGGCGCAGATCGTGTCCCAGCGCTACCGCGAGCTGTTCGAGGTCGTCGAGCAGGTGGCATGGGACGAGAACCGAGCGATGACCGGTCGGTCGGTCGAGGTGATGATCTCCGACATCACGGGCCGCAAGGACGGCGCCACCCATCGCGTGACCGGGCGCGCCCAGGACAACCGTCTGGTGCATCTGGCGGTCCCACCGGGTGAGACGGCGACACCGGGAGACATTGTGACCGCGATCGTCACCCACGCCGCTCCCCATCATCTGCTGGCGGACGAGGGCTTCCGCGTTCTGGATCCCATGCGGGCGGATTCGCCTTGCGCGGCCTCCTCCCCGGCTATCCCCGTGGTCAGCTTGGGGATGCCGGTGCTGCCGTGAGTCAGACGATGGCGGTGGTGCCCGCTGCGCCGGCGTTGATCCCCGGCATCGCCCGAGGGGTGCCCCCCGAACTGGATCGGGTACTCGTGGCCTGCGATCACGTGTTGAGTGAGGTGGTTCGCAGCCACGATGAGGTGGTGCTCGTAGCGGCTGTCGATGTTCCCCGCGACCTGCTTCCCGACGCGGGCCTGTCTCTCGGAGCGGGCCTGCCTTCCGGAGAAGCGCAACCTCGCGAAGAGGGGCCGCCTCCCGGGCTGAAGGATCAACCCGTGACCGGTTGGAGAGTGGGGGACAGTCTGCTCGACCGGGTCGGATTCGGTGGAGTCCGGTTGCGGGTGCAGCCCGGCGCCGCACCGCGCCCGGGGGCAGCCTTGGTGTTCCTCGCCGATGGGTCCGCGGCCGCGGGTCCGAAACCACCGCGACCGTCGGAGCAGGGCGACGACTTCGACCGATCCTTGGCCGACGCGTTGCGTTCCGGGGATTCGGAATTCCTCGCTGCCCTTGACGACACCACTGCAGCTCGCGTCGGATGCACGACGGCCGCCGTGTGGCGTGACCTTGCCCGCCACGTGGGCCCGGAGCGTGCCTGTGCCGACCTGACCATCGCGGCCCCTTTCGGCGTGACGTACTTCGCGGGCCTGTGGGACAACCGCACCACACGACAGTGACCGCCGGTTCCACGACGGACGCGCTGCCTATCGTCGCGGTGGTGGGGCCGACGGCTTCCGGCAAGTCCGCCCTCGCGCTGGCGCTGGCCGAACGCTTCGATGGCGAGGTCGTCAACGCCGACGCCTTTCAGCTGTACCGCGGGATGGACATCGGAACGGCCAAGCCGACGTCGGCGGAGCAGGCGCGGGCGCCGCATCACTGCCTTGATGTGTGGGACATCGCCGAGCCCGCATCTGTCGCCGAGTATCAGCAGCTCGCCCGAACGGCCATCTCGGATATTGCGGCGCGGGGCCGGTTGCCGATCGTGGTCGGTGGCTCCGCACTCTATGTGCGAGCGGTGTGCGATGTCCTGGACATCCCGCCGCGGGACCCGGAGGTCCGGGATCGGCTGCAGCGACTGGCCGATGAGATCGGGGGGGTTGCGATGCACGAGAGGTTGGTGCAGGTCGATCCCGAAGCCGCCCGTCACATCGACCCCCGGAACACTCGGCGCATCGTGCGCGCGCTGGAGGTCGTGGAGTTGACCGGCGCATTCGCCGCTCGCCTCCCCGAACCGAGGCCCTGGCGGCCGACGCTGTGGCTGGCTGCACAGCGGACCCGGCCGGAACTCGATGAACGGATCACGGATCGCGCAGCGGTGATGTGGCGGGCGGGGTTCGCGGCCGAGGTGGCAGCGCTTACGGCCAAGGGACTCGCCGCGGCGCCGACCGCGAGCAAGGCGGTCGGCTACCAGCAGGGGTTGGCAGAACTCGGCGGTACCATGTCGCGGGAAGAGGCGATCGCTGACACGGTGCGCGCGACCAGGGTCTTGGCCCGCCGGCAGGAGCGCACATTTCGCTCCGATGAGCGGGTCGCCTGGCTGCCCGCCCGCTCAGCGCTCAGCGACGCGAGCGAGCGAGTGGCTCACCATCAACGCACCCGGCGGTAGTACTCAGTCCCAAGCGCAGCTCGGAAGACAGGTCGGGGCAGTTGCAGCAGAGCCCCCAAGGTGCGGACATCGGCGCCGGACGCCTGGCTGGTGTGCGCGTGGATGGCTGCCCGCTTGAAATCCGCGTAGTCACGCACGTCGATGCGGTGGGTGATCTGCCCGGAAGGGGTGAACGCGCGCTCGAAGTCACCCGGATCGAAGTCCGAGGGGAACGTCGTCACCAGACCGGCCAGCCGCACACCCAGCGCGAACGGCCAGCGCGGCGCCGTCGCTTCGTAGACCGCGACCCCGGGCAACAGGTCGGCTGCGCTCATCGTGCACCGGTGGACGTGTTTATGGTCCGGGTGACCGTAGCCGCCACTGGCGTCATAACCGATCAGCGCAGTCGCGGATTCGTCGCTCACGATCGATGCCAAGGTGCGCGCGACGGCGGCCTCGGGAACCTGGCAGAACGGTGTTGCCGCCCCGGTGCCGCGGCCGTCGAGACCGCTGTCCGGATACCCCAGGACCTCGAGCCGCTGCACACCCAGGATCCGGGCGGACCGCTCCAACTCGGCTCGCCGCACTTGACCGAGGTCCTGCGTCGGGGCCGCCAACCCCGCCTCGCCGGCGGTTGCCACCACGAGGACCACCCGTACGCCCTCGGCGTCGGCGCGTGCCATGGTGCCCGCAGTCAACAGAGCCTCGTCGTCCGGGTGCGCATGGAAGAAGACGATCGAGCGGGTCACCGGCCGATCATGGCCGATGTGCGGCCCCGTTGCCACCACGTGCACGTGCCGTTCATGGGGCAACTCGGTGCACTTGTACCCTCAGGGGCGGCTCATGCGCTCGGGTGCCGGCCGTGAACCTCAGACGGGTATGAGTGATGCTCGGGCCGCAGTGGAGCCGGTGGAGGCAGTGGAGGCAGTGGAGGCAGTGGAGGAGGTGGCGGAATGAAGGTGGCACACATCAGCGACTGTTACCTGCCCAGACTCGGCGGTATCGAGATCCAGGTCACGGAACTCACCAAGAGGCAGGCAGCTGCCGGGCACACGGTGGATGTGATCACAGCGACCCCCGGACATGAGGTGCGTGCGGGAGTCGAGAGCATCGATGGTGTCACCGTGCACCGCGTGACGGCGCGCATGCCTTTCGAACTGCCGATCCATCCCCGCACCAGGGCCAATGTCGTGCCATTGCTGCGCGAGATTGCCCCTGACGTGGTTCATGTCCACCTCGGGGTGGTGTCGCCGTTCGCCTGGGGTGGGATCCGCGCCGCCGTCGAACTCGACCTTCCTGTTCTCGTCACCGTGCACAGCGTCTGGGGCTCCGTGGCTCGTTCGGGGTACGGCGCCGTGAACAACCTCGCCCATTGGACCGCACGGGGGGTCCAACCGGCCGCCGTCAGCCGGGTCGCGGCCGACCGCATCGCCGCGGCCCTCCCGGCAGGGATCGACGTCCTCGTGACGCCGAACGGTGTGGACCCGTCAGAGTGGAACAGCGCCGGTCGACAGCCACACGACGATGCCCCGGTGCAGTTCGTGACCGCCATGCGATTGGCGCCCCGCAAACGGGCGCAGCCGCTGCTGCGCATGTTCGCCACTGCCCACGGGCGATGCAGCGAGTCCGGGGTGGACATCCGGCTGATGGTGGCGGGCGACGGGCCCCAGCGGGACCGGCTGCAGGCGTTCATCGACGATTCCGGTCTGCACGACTGCGTCTCCTTGCTGGGTCGACTCAGTCGTTCCGGCCTGCGGGACCTGTATCTGCAGTCCGATGTGTTCATTCAGCCGTCGGTGAAGGAGAGTTTCGGACTGGCCGCCCTCGAAGCCCGCGCCACCGGACTGCCGATCCTCGCGCGCAGCCAGACCGGACTCACCGAGTTCGTCCACGACGGTGTGGAGGGCCTGCTGGCCGACGACGACGACCAGCTCGCCGAATCCATGTGCGTCATCGCCGAGGATCGACCGTTGCGGGCGCGCATCACCGATCACAACACGACCGTCCTCCCGGCGCAGGTCTGGTCCCAGGTACTTCAGGACGTCGACGACGCGTATCGGACCACCATCGGGTGACCGGGGGAGTCCCTGGCCCCTACTCTGGACGCATGGTCACCGACGTCACGTTCCGCAAGGGCCACGGCACGGGAAACGACTTCATCCTCCTCACAGATCCCGACGATGTCCTTTCCCTGACCCCGCGGCTGGTGGCCGCCCTGTGTGATCGGCACATCGGCATCGGTGCCGACGGGGTCCTGCGGGCCGTGCGCACTGATGAGGCTCCCGGGGCCGAGTGGTTCATGGACTATCGCAATGCAGACGGCTCGATCGCCGAGATGTGCGGCAACGGGGCGCGGGTGTTCGCTCGCCACCTGATCGACGAAGGCCTGACCGCGCCCACCTCGTCGATCGCCACCCGCGGGGGGGTCCGCGACGTGATCGTCCATGACTCCGGTGATGTGAGTGTGAGCATGGGTCCGGTGACTCCACTGGATCACGGCATCACCGTCACGTTGGGCGACGACACCTACCCCGCAATCGGCGCGCTGGTCCCCAACCCACACGCTGTCGTCTTCCTGCCCACATTGACCGGTCTCGGCGACATCAGTGGCGCCACGGCGGGGCCGGACGGGGCCTTTCCGGACGGCGCCAACATCGAGTTCGTCGAGCCCCTGGGCCCCAACCACGTCGTGATGCGTGTCTGGGAACGAGGTTCGGGGGAGACGCTGTCCTGCGGTACCGGGGCGTGTGCGGTCGCCTGGGCCCACCGGTTGCGCGACGACATCGAGGAGCAACCCGTCCGGGTGGATGTGCCCGGTGGCAGTTTGCAGGTCACCGTCAGGTCCGATGTCACGTTGACCGGTCCGGTGGAGTTCGTCGCCCGAGGGACGATCGACCGGGACTGGTGGGAGTCGCACTCGTGACCGGCCAAGAACCCAGCGATGGTGCCCTTCAGATCGAGGAGCGTGAGGCGCTGCGTCGGGTCGCGGGACTTTCCACCGAGCTCACCGACATCACCGAGGTCGAGTACCGCCAGGTGCGCCTCGAACGAGTTGTCCTCATCGCTGTGTGGACCTCGGGAACCGCTGTCGGCGCCGAACGCTCGCTCGCCGAGTTGGCTCGGTTGGCGCAGACCGCGGGCGCCGTCGTGCTCGAGGCGCTGATCCAGCGTCGCAACAAGCCCGACCCCGGGACCTATGTCGGCTCGGGCAAGGCTCGCGAACTCACCGAGATTGTCAGAGCGCTCGAGGCCGATACGTTGATCTGTGACGGCGAACTGACACCCGGTCAGCTCAGCCAGCTGGAGCGGATCGTCAAGGTGAAGGTCGTCGACCGCACATGGCTGATCCTCGACATCTTCGCTCAGCACGCGCGCAGCCGCGAGGGAAAGACCCAGGTGGA
Source organism: Candidatus Nanopelagicales bacterium (assembly GCA_037045355.1). Lineage (NCBI taxonomy): Bacteria > Bacillati > Actinomycetota > Actinomycetes > Candidatus Nanopelagicales > Candidatus Nanopelagicales bacterium. The sequence continues at coordinate 94,852 of JBAOHO010000009.1, forward strand.
ACTGGCCCAGACTCGAGTACATGCTGCCGCGACTGCGCGGCTGGGGTGAGGCTATGAGCCGACAGGCGGCCACCGGAGGGGGGATCGGGGCTCTGCGCGGACCGGGTGAGACCAAACTCGAGGTGGATCGCCGCCGGATCCGTACCCAGATGGCGCGGCTGCGCCGACAACTGCGGTCGATGGGTCAGTCCCGCGCCGTCCAACGAGCCGAACGTCATCGCACTGGGACCCCTTCCGTGGCCATCGTCGGCTACACCAACGCCGGGAAGTCCTCACTGTTGAACCGGCTCACGGACGCCGGTGTGCTCGTTCGCGATGAACTCTTCGCGACCCTGGACCCCACGGTTCGCCGGGCCCGGACACCATCCGGGCGGGAGTACACCCTCGCCGACACCGTGGGGTTCGTCCGGCACCTGCCGCATCAACTGGTGGAAGCATTCCGATCCACGTTGGAAGAAGTGCATCAGGCCGATCTGCTGGTTCACGTCGTGGACGGCAGCGACTCGGATCCGCTGGGGCAGATCGCCGCGGTTCGCGAGGTGCTGGCCGAGATCGACGCCGGCGGGATTCCGGAACTGATCACAGTGAACAAGAGCGAGATCACCCCGTCTGAGATTCTGGCCGAGATCCGGGCGCGACACCCCGACGCGTTGGCGGTGTCTGCGCGCACCGGTTCCGGTATCGATGATGTGAAGGTCGCCATCGAGGCGCACCTACCCCGACCCGACGTGGCGGTGCGAGTCACCATTCCCTTCGATCGCGGGGATCTTGTGTCCGAGGTCCATGAACACGGCGATGTCCTCGCCAGTACCTACTCGGATCACGGAACCGACCTGCGGGCACTGGTGCCGGGATGGTTGGCAGCTCGTCTCGCAGAATTCGCCGACTGACGTGTCCCCCTCATGACGCCCACATCATCACCGCAGGTCCGCTGGATCGTCGGAGTGCTGTTCGCGGTCGCGTTCGCCGTGGGTGGGGTCGCTTTGGTGGTCGAAATCGGGGTAATACCCATCCCCGACGTTTCAGTGGCCTCCCGACTCGCAGCCGCCGGTGGCCTGCTGTGTGCCGGGTCGGCAGTCGCCATCGCGGCAACGGATCGTGCCCGGCGCAGCGACGGCCGGATGCGGTTGTGGTTCCGCGTGCTGGGTTGGAGCGTGTTCGCGTTGTTCGCCGGGCAGGCCCTGGCCAACTTCGTCACGAGATTCCAGGCCGGGACGTACCTGCCCCTCGTCGACGCGGTACCCCTCGTCGTTGCGGGTGTTCCCATCCTCGTCGCGTTGGCCGCCTTGACCTGGCCGCGTGGGATCATCGCCGCTGACTCGCGCGCAGTGATCGTCGACGTCATCGTCGGGACACTCGGCCTGGCCATCGTGTGGTTCCTCGTTGTGATCCCCGCGATGCGGCCACGGGAGACCACGGCCGTTGCGGCTGTGATGACGATCGCGAGCCTGCTGGAGTTCGCGGCGATCGTCCTGGCCCTCGCGTTGGCGGCCACTGCCCGCCGCCGTGGTCCATTGCCGATCGTTCAGCTGATCCTGATCCAGTTCGCCATGCTCACCTACGTGCTCAGCGACGTCGCAGCGGACACCATTCCACTCGCCGAACCCTTCGGTCCACTCGCCGAACCCTTCGGTCCACTCGCCGAACCCTTCAGTCCACTCGCCGACCCCCTCAGCAGCCCCCTCGTCGACCGCGGTTCCAGCATCGCCGTATCCACACTCGGATTCATGCTGGGATCGGCGTTGGTGGCGCTCGTGGCCCTGCGCAACGCAGCTGAGAAGGAGTCCCCGGGTCAACTCCGGCTCCGTGACATCTGGTCCTCCCTGGTGCCGCTGAGCCCGGTACCACTCGCGGCGGGTGTGCTCCTCGTCGCCTTGACCACCGGCCAGATCCGTTCGGCTTCCGCTGCACTCGCCTTGGCGGTGATCCTCGGACTCGTGATCGGCGGCGTGTTGTGGCTGCGACTGGCGGCCCGGCGAGAGCTGCGGCGGGCGACAGTCGTCCGGGCCGCCGCCACATTCACCCAGGCCACCGACCAGCCGTGGTTCCAAGCCCTGATCGAGAACGGACGGGATCTGGTGCTGGTGACCGACAATGCCAATCGAATCGTCTACGGCAGTCCCTCGTTCTGTTCACTCGTGGGCGTCTCACCCGAGGATCTCGACGGCCGGGATCTCGCCACCGTCATCCCCGATCTGACAGGGTCGGTCGTACGATCCGCTCAAGGGCTGCCTGGCCATCCCGCGCAGCCCGTTGACGCTGCGGTGATCGACCACTCCGGATCGGAGCACTCCGTCCAGTTCCGCGTCGCTCCACTGCAAGGACTGGGAGCCGAAGGGTTCGTTCTCACCGGTCAAGACGTCACCGACACCCGTCGACTGCGCACATTGCTGGGAGAGTCCCGCCGCCGGGATCGCACCACCGGGTTGCTCAACGACGAGGGGTTCGCCGAAGCCGTCAGTGAGGCGCTGTCACTGTCCGACGCCCGGTCTGTGGTGGTCGTCGTCATGGATGTCATCGACTTCCGCGTGTTGAACGACTCCCACGGCAGGCGCTCCGGGGCAGCGCTTCTCGAAGTGGTGGCGGCGGAGTTGGAACGTGCCCCGGGCCCGATTCTCGCGGCCGGGAGAGTCAGTGCCGCCGGTTTCGCTGTCTTGCTGCGCGATCCCGCACCCGACGTCGTAGCCGCGGCGTTCGCCGAGCACATGCGTTCCGCTCTGGTGGGCATCGACATCCCCGGTCGCACCGACCTCACGTTGCGCCTGGCCATGGGCTACTCCACCGTGTTCTCGGACACCGCGCCGGCGCGGGACCTGGTGGAACACGCTGACCTGGCGGCCACCAGTTCACTCGCCAGTCCGAATCACCCGCTGGTCCGATTCGAGTTCGAGATGCGTGAACTGGCGCTGCGCGAATGGGAACAGGTGTCGGCGATCGAGACGGCCCTGGCGGACCGGCAGTTCCTGCCCTACTACCAGCCCATCGTGAGCCTCGCCAACGGTTCGGTGGTGGCGATTGAGGCGCTGGCTCGCCGACAACTCCCCGATGGAACGGTCGAACTGCCTGAGCAGTTCATCCCGGTGGCCGAGCGACTGGGTCTCGTCGGGCGGATCGATGCAGTCATCCGAGAACGCACGTTCGCGGATCTGAGGGACCTGAACCGACGTTGGCCGCAACTCGTGGCCACGTTGAATGTCGTTCCCGCGGGTTTCGACCGTGACTTCGGCGCCACGTTGCTGGAGGAAGTCCGAGACGCCGGAGTCAAGCCCGCCAACATCATGTTCGAGTTCACCGAGTCGACGGTGGCGTCGTCCCCGGAACTGGCGATCGAGGTCATGCGGCAACTCCAGTCGAACGGCCACAAGGTTGCTCTCGATGACTTCGGCACGGGTTTCTCGTCGCTGAGCATGCTGCGCGACCTGCGTGTCGACGTCCTGAAGATCGACCAGGTGTTCACGGCTGACCTCGCGACTTCCCCTCGCGCCTTGGCGCTCATGCGGGCGATCATCGACATCGGTCGGGGCCTGGCAGTGACCACCGTCGCCGAGGGGGTGCGGACAGTGGAGCAGGCCGACCTGCTGCGCGGCATGGGCTGTGATCGAGCCCAAGGGTTCCTGATCGCCGAACCGCTGGCGCTGCCCGACCTGCAGTCCTGGCTAGACACCCGCTCCACAGGGTCAACGGCTGTCGGGGATGTGGGCTGCTGACGCGTACCGTGGTCGCGTGCCTGACGACCCCGCGCTCACCGACCTGACGTCGGTTGTCACATCACTGGGTGGGGTGGAACGGCCCGTCCAGCAGACGATGGTGCGCGAAGTCACCGCGGCCATCGCCGATCACGTGGTCCTGTTCGTGCAGGCGGGCACCGGCACCGGCAAGTCCATCGGTTACCTGGTCCCAGCTGTGCGCGCAGCCCGACATGACGGTGCCCAAGTGGTTATCGCGACCGCCACTTTGGCGTTGCAGCGCCAACTCGTCGCCCGTGATCTCCCCGCCGTCCTCGCGGGACTGCCCGCCGGGCCTGCCGTTTCGTTCGCGGTGCTCAAAGGTCGGGGCAACTACCTGTGTCGGGCCCGCCTCGCCGGTCCGTCATCCGACACCGCGGATTCCGAGCTCGACCTGGATCTGTCCAGCGGGCGCCTCGAGAAACAGGCGGCCGCTCTGCGGGAGTGGGCCGAGGTCGACAATTCCGGTGACCGGGACGAATACCCAGATGACGTCGATGACCGGGTCTGGCGCTCATTGTCCGCGACCGGCCGGGAATGTGTCGGTGCTTCCCGGTGCGACTTCGGCGATCAGTGCTTCGCCGAACAGTCCCGCGCTCGGGCCGCCCATTCGGACATCATCGTCACCAACCATGCTTTGTTGGCGCTTGATGCGATGGACGACAACCCGGTCGTCCCGGAACACGATGTGCTGATCATCGACGAGGGTCACGAGTTCGTGTCACGGGCCACCAACGCCGCCACCCAGGAGTTGTCCGTGCGCACTGCCGAACGGGCCGTTCGTTCTGCCCGCTCCTTGGTCACTGCTGACCTCGGTGAGCGACTGGACGAGGCCGTTTCGAGTTTGGCGCTGGCTCTGGCGGATTTCAACGAGCAAGTGCGGCCCATGCCACAGCAACTGGTGGAGCCGCTGGCAGCGCTGCGCGATGCGTGTCACGCAGCTGTCACAGGCATCGGTACGGACGACTCCGTCGAAGCGGCTGTCCGCCATCGGGTCACTGCCGGTTTGGAGGAGATCCACGATGTGGCCGGTCGGTTGATCTCGGGAGCCGACAACGACGTCACCTGGTTCAGCCCGTTCCCGGGTCCGTCGCTGCATGTGGCGCCGCTGTCGGTGGCCGCGCCGCTGGGCGACTACCTGACGAGTCGCGACACCACGGTCATGACCAGTGCCACCTTGGCGCTGGGTGGCCGGTTCGACATGCTCGCCGACGATCTCGGGCTTGCGCCGGGATCATGGCGGTCGGCGGATGTCGGCTCCCCCTTCGACTACGCGAGTCAGGGCATCCTGTACATCGCTAGCGATTTGCCCCGGCCGGGCCGAGACGGCCCCGATCCAGCGGTGATCGGTCGGATCCGGGAACTGATCACGGCGGCAGGGGGGCGAACCATGGTGTTGCTTTCTTCGTGGCGCTCGGTCGACAAGGTCGCCGAGAACCTGGTCGCGGATCCGGTCGGGGAAGTTGTGGTGCATGTGCAGCGCAGGGGAGAGCCTGTCGCTCGATTGGTCTCCGCCTTCGCAGACGACGAGACCAGCGTTTTGGTCGGGACCATGTCCCTGTTCCAAGGCGTCGATGTCCCCGGCCCGTCATGCACCTGCGTGGTGATCGATCGCATTCCCTTCCCCCGCCCCGACGAACCGGTTCTGGCCGCGCGCAGCGACGCTGTGGAACGCGGTGGCGGGAATGGATTCATGACTGTCTCGGTCCCGCGAGCAGCACTGCTGTTGGCCCAGGGGAGCGGCCGTCTGATCCGGACACACGTGGATCGCGGCGTGGTGGCGGTGCTCGATCCGCGGTTGGCGACGGCGCGCTACTCGGATTTCCTGCGCCGAACGATGCCCCCGTTGTGGCCTACGACGGATGCCGACGTGGTCATGGGGGCGCTACACCGACTGGCGGGGGAGGCCCCGGCCGTCACAGCCGACGCATGACGCTGACTACCCGGCCGAGGATGCGCGCATCGTCGCCGGGGATGGGGTCATAGGCCGGGTTCTCCGGCAGGAGCCATACGTGGCCATCGCGGCGCGCGAGGGTCTTGACGGTGGCTTCGTCGTCGATGAGCGCAGCCACGATGTCACCGGGATCGGCGGACGGTTGACTGCGGATGACCACCAGGTCGCCATCGCAGATGGCGGCGTCGATCATCGAGTCGCCCTTGACCGTGAGCAGGAAGAGTTGGCCGTGTCCGACAAGGTCACGGGGTAGGGGCAGGACGGACTCCACCTGCTGATCGGCCAGAATCGGCCCGCCGGCGGCGATCCGACCGACCAGCGGTACCAGCGCGACGTCGGACTCGGAATGAAGGTCCGGGGAGGCCGGGACGGGCTCTGTGTGCGGAGTGTCGGTGACCAACAGGGCTCGGGGTCGATGCGGATCGCGGCGCAGGTATCCCTTCTGCTGCAGGACACTCAGCTGGTGAGCGACGCTGGAAGTGCTCGCGAGCCCTACCGACTCGCAGATCTCACGAACAGTGGGTGGGTACCCATGCTCGTCGACCGCGGTACGGATGACATCGAGTATCCGACGCTGACGCGTTGTCAGGTGGGTGATGGGTGGGGTGCCGGTCATGATCGTTTCCCTTCTGCACCGAGTCGAGCCATTCCCGCGTGGTGGAGCGGGTCCTCTGCACCTTGGCGCGGTGCTGCCGGGTTGTTGCCGTGCCACACGATTGCGCCGCTCGTCATGGTTCGACGGTAGGGGCCGGAGCCGCCCAAATCAAACATATGTTCGAAAGACTCTGGACGTGTGTCGGACCCTCCTGGTACCACTGGAGTATCGAACGGATGTTCGAACCTCGGGGAGTGTGCGGTGTCCCGCCCCCGTCGGTGAGACAGCGGTTCGGTGAGACAGCGGTTCGGCGAGTTGCAGGCCTGGCGAGCCGATAGGGCCAAGGGCCGAAAGGGTACGAAGGGTGGAGTGGTCATGAGTCACATCGCGGTAGGTCCACGTGAGATGGGGCCGATGAGGCTGGGTCCCGTGTGGTCGGGACCCGTGAGGCTAGGTCCGAGCGGATGGGGGACGTCGGGGCGCGGTTCAACGGCGGCGGCAGTTGTAGTGGCCGCGGCGGCTGCGGGCGGTGGCGGTGTCGGGATCGATGTCGGCCGGCCGCCGACGGTCAGTGCCCGGAGGCGAGGCCGAGTGCGGTGGGGGCGGGTCACGGTCCTCGTGCTGACAGTTCTGCTGGCTGTGGCTGCTGTGGTGGCCGCCACCGGTGGAGTCGCCGAATCCGCCCCTCAGCGCGGCGATGGTGCCGTCGTTCAGCGCATGACAGCACTGCAAGAACACGTGGTGGCTCCAGGAGACACAGTGTGGTCCCTGGCTCTGGCGGCCGCCCCCGACGGCGATCCACGCGAGATGGTCGACCGCATCATGCGACTGAACGGTTTGACGGCCGGTGACATCCAGGTGGGCGACGTGGTGCTGGTTCCCAATCGGCGGTGATGCGACACGCGGCATGAAGGGGGTTGCGCATCGCCACCTGAGGGCTTAAGTTCCCTACATCTAGTAGTTACACCGGTGTATTTCATCCACAGGTTGTGGTGAGACGTACACAGGTCATCCCCAGGAAACCCCCAGGGATGTCCACAGGATTTTCTGGAGGAGGCCGGATGCACTGTCCGTTCTGCCGTGCGGCCGACTCGCGGGTAGTGGATTCCCGGGCCACCGACGACGGCACATCAATCCGCCGCCGACGGCAGTGCTCGGTGTGTGGTCGCCGGTTCACCACCGTCGAGAGCCCGAGCCTGAACATCGTCAAGCGCAGTGGTGCGTCCGAGCCGTTCAGCCGTACCAAGGTGATCGCCGGGGTGCGCAAGGCCTGTCAGGGCCGGCCGGTGGGAGACGACGACCTCGCGGTGCTGGCGCAACGAGTCGAAGACACGATCCGCCAATCGGGATCCGCCGAGATCCCCAGTGGCGAGGTCGGACTGGCCATCCTCGGGCCGCTGCGCGATCTCGATGAAGTCGCCTACCTGCGGTTCGCCTCGGTATATCGGGACTTCTCTTCGCTGGCCGACTTCGAGAAGGAGATCGCCACCTTCCGCGACGACCCGCCCGAGCGTCGATCGTGACGCTGCCCCTATGGACTTCCGACCCCACCGAACCAACTGAATACGAACCTCCAGGAACTTCCCATCAACCCCCAGGAACTTCCCCTTCCGCCCGAACAAGGAGAACAAGGATGACCCAGACCCCGGCCGACGAGACGGTGCGCGGCACCGCGACCCGGCGCAACCGCCCTCAGGGACTCACGATCGAACGTGTCTTCAGCGAAGCCGGTCGCCACCCCTACGACACGGTCACCTGGGAGCGGCGCGACGTCGTGCAGTCGAACTGGAAGACCGGCGAGACGGTCTTCGAGCAGCGCGGGGTCGAGTTCCCCGAATCATGGAGCGTCAATGCGTCCACGATCGTGACGACGAAGTACTTCCGGGGCGCAGTGGGGACCGACTCGCGCGAGTGGTCACTGCGCCAGCTGATCGACCGCGTCGTCGACCGCTACGTCGCCGCAGGCCGGGAGCACGGCTACTTCGCGACCGAGGACGATGCCGGCACATTCGGTGACGAACTCACCTGGCTGTTGCTGCACCAGTACTTCTCGTTCAACTCGCCGGTGTGGTTCAACGTCGGGACCTCGAGTCCGCAGCAGGTGTCGGCGTGCTTCATCCTTGCCGTCGACGACACCATGGACTCGATCTTGAACTGGTATCGCGAAGAGGGCCTGATCTTCAAGGGTGGATCCGGCTCAGGATTGAACATCTCGCGCATCCGGTCGTCCAAGGAATTGCTGCGCTCCTCCGGGGGGACGGCCTCAGGCCCGGTGTCGTTCATGCGCGGTGCCGATGCCAGCGCCGGCACCATCAAGTCCGGTGGCGCGACCCGCCGCGCGGCCAAGATGGTCGTGCTCGACGTGGACCACCCCGACATCGGCGAGTTCATCGACACGAAAGTCCGAGAGGAAGAGAAGATCCGTGTCCTGCGCGACGCTGGATTCGACATGGACCTCGGTGGCAAGGACATCACCTCCGTCCAGTACCAGAACGCCAACAACTCGGTTCGCGTGTCCGACGAGTTCATGCGCGCCGTGGATTCCGACGGCGAGTTCGGCCTCAAGGCGCGCACCGACGGTTCCGTGATCGAAACGGTCAAGGCCAAGCAGTTGTTCCGGCAGATGGCCGAGGCCGCCTGGGCGTGTGCGGACCCCGGTATCCAATACGACGACACGATCAACGACTGGCACACCAATCCCGAGAGCGGTCGGATCACCGCGTCGAACCCGTGCAGTGAGTACATGTCGCTGGACAACTCCTCGTGCAACCTGGCGTCACTGAACCTCATGAAGTTCCTCGGGAGCGACGGTTCGTTCCAATCCCAGCGTTTCGTCAAGGCCGTCGAGTTCATCATCACGGCGATGGACATCTCCATCTGTTTCGCGGACTTCCCGACCGAGGCGATCGGGCAGACCACGCGCGACTACCGCCAGCTGGGAATCGGATACGCCAACCTGGGCGCGTTGCTCATGGCGTCCGGTCTGCCCTACGACTCCGATGCGGGCCGGGCCATGGCGGCCAGCATCTCGTCGCTGATGACGGGCACGGCCTACCGCCGTAGCGCGGAACTCGCGGGAGTGGTGGGTCCGTACCAGGGATTCGCGCGCAACAGTGAGGCCCACAGCCGGGTGATGCGCAAGCATGCCTCGGCGACGGACGGCATCCGGCCGGTCGCCGAGTTCGACCGTGATGTGGCCAAGTTGGCGTCCGAGGAATGGCAGAAGTGTCTGGACATCGGGGCCACGAACGGGTGGCGTAATGCGCAGGCATCGGTACTCGCCCCCACCGGCACCATCGGGTTCATGATGGATTGCGACACCACCGGCATCGAGCCGGACTTCTCATTGGTGAAGTTCAAGAAGCTCGTTGGTGGCGGCTCGATGCAGATCGTCAACAACACGGTGCCGCAGGCGCTGACCAAACTCGGCTACCCGGCCGAGACCATCGAGGCGATCGTCGAGCACATCTCCCAGCACGGCAACGTGGTCGATGCTCCGGGTCTGCGTGACGAGCACTACGCGATCTTCGACTGTGCGGTCGGCGATCGGGCGATCACCCCGATGGGACACGTGCGCATGATGGCGGCGGTCCAGCCGTTCCTGTCGGGCGCCATTTCCAAGACCGTGAACATGCCCAGCGAGGCGACGGTCGAAGATGTCGAGCAGATCTACTTCGAGGGCTGGCGACAGGGCCTCAAGGCGCTTGCGATCTACCGTGACGCGTCCAAGGTCGGACAGCCGCTGTCTGACTCGAAGGCCGGTTCTGGTTCATCCGATGAGGACTCAGACCACGGTCACGCCCGTCCGGTCCGCCACCGGCTCCCCAAGCGGCGGCCGTCTCAGACTGTGTCGTTCTCGGTCGGTGGCGCTGAGGGCTACCTGACCGCAGGGTCCTACCCGGACAATGGACTCGGTGAGGTCTTCCTCAAGCTCGGCAAGCAGGGGTCGACACTGGCGGGAGTCATGGACGCCTTCTCCATCGCGGTCTCGATCGCCTTGCAGTACGGTGTGCCGCTTGACGCGTTCGTGTCCAAGTTCGTCAACATGAGGTTCGACCCTGCGGGTATGACCGACGATCCTGACATCCGCATGGCGCAGTCGATCATGGACTACATCTTCCGTCGCCTTGCTCTGGACTACCTGCCCTACGACGAACGGGCGGCGTTGGGAATCCATACCGCTGAGGAGCGGGCGGCGGCCGTCAGCGGTCAAGCCCCCGCACCGGCAGCGGATACGGAGGAAGTGATCGAGGCGATGCAGCAGTCCGCCCCGGTGCAGTCCGAACCACCCGCACCGGCTGCAAATCCGGCCGAGGCTCACTCGACAGCGGAACTCCTCGAGGTCATCACCGGCAAGTCGGCCGACGCGCCTTTGTGTATGACCTGTGGCATCAAGATGCGGCCGGCCGGTTCCTGCTATGTCTGCGAAGGCTGTGGCGCCACGAGCGGCTGCAGTTGACCTAGCCATTCGGAATCGGAGCGAAAGCCTCGGCGACCTTCGGGTTGCCGGGGCTTTCGCCTTGTCGGCCGGGTGTTCGTCGGCGCAGCCCCTGTCCACTTCGGCCCGGGGCCTGCGATGGAACCCGAAGGCCCCCGATCGAACCCCAGGGGCCTAAACCCGAATCCACCGATTCTTCGGCTACTGCGCGCCACCATCGGGGCGCCCTGGCGGCGTTGCAGCCGCTCACCAGTGGCCCACACTGCCGTCGCGACTGCGCCTTGCCATCGCACCCCGCTGGTGACGCTCGCTACTCCGAGAATCGGTGGATCCGGGCTAACGAAGCCCGGAGTTGAGGCGGGCGTGGGAAGCGAGCGACCAGTTCCGGTTCGGCAGTTGACACCCGCGTCTACGAATTGCAATACCTGAAGTATGCTTCGTATAATGAGGTCACCAACCAAGGAGGACTCATGAGCGCATCGGCACCCGTCATGTCCAACCCGACCAGCACGCAGCGAATTGTTCGGCAACTCACCCGACCCACGGAGGTCGATGTCACGGTCTTGGCGTCCGTTCAGGATTACCCGTGCGTTTCCGTCCTGCTGAATACCCGGCCCTCCTCGCGGATGACCGCGGAGGACCGGTCTCGACTGGAGTCGCTGATTCGGCAGGTCCGGGCCCGCCTGGTCATGGAGGGCGTCGACCCCAGCGGGCGAATCCACGAGCAGTTGGTGTGGGCGGCGGCGATACTGGCCGACTCACCCACGGATCGGAGTGTGGCGCTCTTCGCGTCGTCCTCGATGGTCGAATACCGCCATCTTGCGGTGTCGGTCGACGAGCGTCAGATCATCGACCCGACCTTCGCCACGAGAGATCTGGTGCGGTCTCTTCAGGAGAGCCCCGACTACATGCTGTTGGTCTTGGACTCCGACAGCGCAAGGCTGTTCCGTAGCAGTTCAGGCGCCCTTCGCGAGCGGACTGACGGTCTCTTCCCGGTCGTGCGTGAATCCGCAGAGGAAACGGGACAACGCCGCCGCCCCGGACGGCGACGCGGGGCCAAGGCGGGGCGAAGGGATAACCGGGAGAGGGAGCAGTCGCTGGCCTTCCAGCGTCAAGTCGACCGGGCCCTGGAGAAGGAGATGTCACAAGGCCCCGTCCCGGTGATTGTCATGGCCGGTGACCGGGTGCTGAGCGACTTCCTCTCCGTTACGTCATCGTCCGGACGGGTGATCGGTTTTGCCCGCAACGCCGGCGGGCGGTTGGACCTGCGGCGACTCGAACGGACCGTGAGACCACTGCTGTCCGATCATCTCGCCGACCTCGAAGCCGCAGCTCGCGACACGATGGACGCCGGCATCCCGGGGCGCGGTGTGGTCACCGGACTGGCAGCGTGCTGGCACGCAGCGCTGGCGGAACGGCCAGAACTCCTCTTGGTGGAAGAGTCCTTCGCCATCCCGGCGCGTGTGAGCCGTGACGGAATGCTCGTGCACCCACTGTCGCTGGCGGAGCGGGAACTCCCGGGCGTCATCGACGACATCGTCGACGATCTTGTCGAGTCGGTCATCGCGCGAGGCGGACAAGTCAGGTTCGTCCCCGACGGTTCCCTCGCAGGCTCAGATCGTGTCGCGTTGCGAGTGGCGTATTCCTGGCGAGGTCGGCGTCGTCGGCGGTGATCCCTTGGGTCGCGGGTGCGCGCATCTTGCTGACGCATCACTGGACCCGGCGCGTTATCGTCAGCCATGGCCCGTTGGCCGGCAGCGACCGTGCTCCTCGTCGTCCTGCCCTTATCTCAAAGTGCCTGTTCCGGTAGCGGGGCGTCCCCTCCTCCCCCTCCGGCGGCCACCGAGGATGGCCCACCCTGTGGGCCGGCGACTGTGAATGGTGTCCAGGTGATGACCTGGTGTGGTGTGGGCTCAGTCGAAGTCAAACGTGCCGGGACAGTCCTCGACCTGCCTGCGGCTGTCTGCGACAGATCCATGGGGCCCAACGAGCTGGCGGTCTCGGCCGGCAGCACAGTGCGTTCGCCCGGTGATGCTGCGAAGGTGCCGACCGCCACTGGGTTCTCCCTGTTCATCTCCGGCGCGCCTGAGGGCGCGGAGGGGACCTTTGAGCAGGTGGTGTTCGGCGGCAACGACTCCGGCGAAGCATTCGTCGCCGACAAGCCGGGATCGGCTCGCGCGGAGCTCACGTCTGGGGGCACCACGGGGACGTTCGGAGGCGTGGACGACTCCGGCCGGCGTGTGACCGGCACGTTCACCTGTCAGTAGTTCGAGTCTCGTGATCGACACGCCGCCACGGGAAAATCCGGGTCGGAACATCACGACCCCTCCGCGCAGGGACTACTCACCCCTCCTGATCCGGGATCCCCTTCTCATCCGGGATCGTCTCCTCAATTCGGGATCGTCTCCTGATCCGGGATCGTCTCCTGATCCGGGATCGGCTCCTCGTTAGGGATGAGGGCCACTTCCCGTCCGGCGCGCCTCAGCAGGATTCCCGGGATCGCTGGCTAAGGTCGATGCCATCGCGTCCACGTGGCGCCCCGGACTGATGCCGGTGGGGTGGGGAGAAAGCCCCCGGAAGTTATCGCAACTCCCGGGGGCCTCTTCTTGTCGTCGGGTTTCTGGTTCTCGGACAGGCCTATTGCCGTTGCGGGCGAATCCATGGCACTCGACCTCCGGCTCCCAGACCCCCATGCACGCGAGGAGTACGCTTCGGCGCAGACCCGGACCGCGGTGCGCAGAGGGACGGTGGCATGGACTTCTTATGGGTGCTCGGAGTGGCCGTCGCTTTGGGGACTGCCGCTTATCGGTGGCGCCCCGCACGGGTGATCGCCATCGTCATCGCCGTGTTCTGCGCCCTGGGTGCGGCCTTGGTGCAGCAGTTGGACTGGTCATCCAGCGGCGGAGGATCCAGCGACACCTCGATCATCCGCAACTACCAGGCCGACTATGACATCACCGCCGACGGCGCCATGACCCTGGTCGAGACGCTCGATGTCGAGTTCACCGAGACCAAGCGGGGAATCTTCCGGTTCTTCGACGAATCGGATGGCGTCGATGACGATGTCACTCATCCTGTCACCGTCGAATCCGTCCAGAGATGCGGTACGACTGAGTTGGCGAAGTGCGCGGATGAACCCTTCGAGACCTACTACGAGGAGGGGTATCTGGTTGCGAAGATCGGGTCCGCAACCAAGCCCTATCCACCCGGGACGGTCAATCGCTACGTCATCACAAGTACCGCCCGCAACGTGATCACACGGCCGGAGGGCTCTGCCGTCGACCAGTGGTACTGGAACGTGGTCGCACAAGGGTGGGCGATGCCCATCAGAAACGCCGAGATCAGCGTCACGTTCCCGGTGCCCGCGACTGAGGTGCGCTGCATCACGGACACCGGGCCCTGCGAGACGAAGCAGGCCCGCGATCCGAACGTCGTGACCGGGACGTATGCGTCGCTGCCGCCTCGCACCCCTGTGACCTGGCAGGCGGACCTCAGCCCGGCCGACCTCACCGTCGTCATCGTCACCCCTCCAGCAGCTGACTCCGGCTCCTGGTGGCGAGGTGCGTGGCTGTTGATCCCCGCAGCGGTACTGGCCGTCCTGTTCTTCCTCTTCATCCGGACTCTGCAGGAGAGGCCCGCCAGCGAGGCACCCGTCTTCGCTGCGCCATCGAAGGACATCCTGCCGACCGTGTGGACGTACCGAGAGGAGGCCCCGGAGCACTCGTTCCAGACGATGCTTCTGTACCTGCAGCAGGAGGACGCAGTGCGAGTGGAAGTCCCTCAGGATGGCCAGTACATGTCGACCAAACCCGAGTGGATCCGCATCTGGCGCACGGACAAGCCGTTGCCCATGGTCACCGGCGCTGCAGAATTCGTGTCCGGGATGGGTATCAGTCAACCTGGTTCAACAGCCGTCATCGCCAAGAACGACGCCGCGATCGGCAAGGCGATTCAAAGCACGGAGAAGACCCTGACCTCGTTGACGAACAAGTACGCACAAGCCATGGGCTACTACCGGGCCTCCGGTGCGGGGGTCTTGGCGAACGTACTCGCGGCAGCCCTTCCCCTGTTGTCGATCGGGGTATCGCTGCTGTTCGGGCAATGGTGGCTGGGCCTGGCGTTGTTGCTGCCCGCCGTCGCCGGCGTCTGGGCTCAGCGATCGATGCGCACCCGATTGTCGGAGTACGGCCTGAAGGTCCGAGACCAGGTCAACGGACTGCACACGGCGTTGTCGACGCGGGCATCTGTGGAGCGGTTCGACTACGCGCGCAAGGTTCGCTATTTCGCGCAGTTCTTGCCCTGGGCAGTCGCGCTCGACTGCGCAGACACCTGGGCCAAGGCGTGCAAGCCCGACTTCCCGCCGGACGACCCCCGCTGGACCGAAGATGCATCGTTGATGTCCGCGTGGAGCGTCTACAGCGGTAGTCAGGCGATCTCGTCGGCGGTCGCCAGCGTCTCCTCGGGTGCGATTGCCTCCTACGCCGCCACGCAGTCCTCGAGTGGCTCGGGCGGGGGCGGTGGGTTCAGCTCCGGCGGAGGCTCTGGTGGAGGTGGCGGCGGCTCCTGGTAGGACGCTCGGCCGGATCACGCGGGCTGCGGGGACGAATCCGCGGATGCGGTGAGCAGGTGCAATCGGCAGGCGCCGGGCTCCGCGAATGCGATCAGATCAGTGCGTTCAGGATCGCCGCCGAGTTCGTCCAAAGCGCCGCGGACAAGTCCCAAGTGGGCCTGGCACACCACCTGTGGGTGCTGCAGCGCGACGTCGAGCAGCGGACATCTGCGCAGGGCCACCGTTGTCGCGCGTTGATCCGCCGACGGCGCGAAGCCGAGATCGGCCAAGATGTCCACCACGGCACGACGCGCAGCCAGGGGGGAGGAGCGAGGGGCGTGGGGGTGGCTGCGCTGGACGATGTCGCGGCCCCAAGAACCACCGACACCGCGCGCGGCGTCGACGGGGTTGGGGCTGGTCGTGGCCAGGTACTGGGCGAGCGCGCCCGCGAACGCGGCGTATTCGCTGACTCTGGGGTCGGGTCTCGGGTGTTCGGAATCTGTCTCATAGAGCCACGCAGGTCGGCCGCGACCGGATGAAGTCGCACGTCGACGACGCACGAGACCAGCCGCCACGAGATCATCGAGATGGTTCCGGATGGTGTTGACGTGTTGGCCGAACAGTTCAGCGATGTCGGTTGCGGTCGTGGGCTGCCGGCTTCGTTGCAGGAACTCGAGCACGGATGCCTTGGGTTGTGACAGGGCCTGATTGCCGGTGCGCTCCTGCGCAGGACTTGGGCCCATATTTTCCACAGTCGGTAGTGTAGTAAATTGCACAGGACCCTTTGACTGATGGAGGACCGATGGTTCAGCAGATCCCTTTGGCAGGTTCGGGCGGAGCGTGTAACTGCGGGGCTCACGACCAGGCAGATCCTGTCCTGGATGCCCGCGTCATACCCCACGCCGTCCGCCATGCGGCGATCTTCGGCGCCCTCGACTCGATTGCCCCAGGATCTGCGATGGTCCTCGTCGCTCCCCATGACCCCATTCCGTTGCTGTCACAGGCAGCCGACCGCTATGGCGACGCCATGAGCGTCGACTACCTCCAGCGCGGTCCCGACGATTGGCAGCTCCGCTTCGAACGAACGAGCTGACCGGATGCCATCCGTGGGGCGACGCTCGGGAGCGCCGGCGCTGCGCCGCAGCCACGTGGACCTCACCCAGCGGCCCTTCATCGTCATCTGGGAGGCCACGCGGGCCTGCGCCCTCGCCTGCCGCCACTGTCGCGCCACCGCGGTCCCACACCGGGACCCTGCGGAAATCGGCACCGCGGAGGCGTGCGCACTCATGGATGAGGTCGCGCGGTTCGGCACGCCACCACCGTTCTTCGTCATCACCGGTGGCGACCCGTTCGAGCGTCCGGACATCCTCGAACTGGTGTCGTACGGATCCAACATCGGACTGCCTGTTGCGGTGTCTCCTTCGGGCACCGAGGCGTTGAACCCGAAGAACCTCGCCGAGGTGTATCAAGCGGGTGCTCACGCCATCTCCTTGAGCATCGACGGTGCCACCGCACGCACGCACGACGCGTTCCGCGGGGTGAGCGGCAGTTTCGATCTGACCATGCGGGGCTGGCGCCAAGCGCGAGAACTGGGTCTGAAGGTTCAGATCAATACGACTGTGACCCCGGACAACATCGCCGAGTTGCCCGACATCTTGAACGAGATTCACGAGCAGGGGGCACTGACCTGGTCGTTGTTCTTCCTCGTACCTACCGGGCGCGGTGAGCATCTGCGACAGATCAGTGCCCAGCAGGCCGAGGATGTCCTCAACTTCTGTTACGACGCGGACAAGCTCGTCTCCCTGAAGACCACGGAGGCACCGGCATTCCGGCGGGTTTGCGTCCAGCGCACGATTTGTGAAGAACACGGACTCGATCCGGTGGTGGAGCTCGGGCTGGGCCGCGACTACCTGTATCTGCGCGAGCGTCTGCAGCAGATCGCTCCGAATCGGACCGGTACCGGGCGGCTGCGGCGCCCGCCGTTGCAGATCAGCGCCGCCCGAGGGTTCGTGTTCATCTCCCACACCGGTGACGTGTATCCGAGCGGTTTCCTCCCGCAGTCGGCCGGGAACATCCGCCAGGAGTCGCTGACCGACATCTACAGGTCGTCCGAACTCTTCGTGGGGCTGCGCGACCCGGACGCGCCACGGGGACGTTGTGGACAGTGTGAGTTCCGTCGGGTGTGCGGAGGGTCGCGACCGCGGGCTTATGGCGCCACGCGTGACATGTTCGCCGACGACCCCCTGTGTTCGTACCAACCGCACTCCTTCGGGCATTCGCAGGCCGTCGCAGATGCGGTCACCCGCGGGTCGGCGGGGTGATCGCTGCACCTCTGGCCCCATGAGTGGCCGAGTGGCCGGTGTCGCTGCGGATTCCAAGAGCTGGTTGCGGGGCTGCCGGATTGCGCCCGGCTCCCGTGGCCGTCACGATGACGGCATGTTGTCAGACCTTGCCTCCGAACTGCTCGCTGCGCCGAACTTCGCCACCGTGGCCACGTTGAATGCCGATGGTTCCGTCCACCAGAGCGTGGTGTGGGTGGATACACAGGACGAAGACGTGGTGTTCTCCACGCTGCGGGGCCGGGTGAAGGAGAAGAACCTCCTTCGTGACCCGAGGATCAGTCTGTTGGTGATGGACAAGGACAATCCGTACCGTTTCGTGGCGATCCGTGGCACCGCGACCCTGGAAGACGAAGGCACCTCGGAGTTGATCCAGGCGATGGCGCAGAAGTACACGGGTCAGCCGTGGCAGGAGAAGGCGCCCGATGTCCAGCGGGTCAATGTGGTCATCCACGTCGACCGCTGCGTGGACTACAAGCCCTGACGCGGAGTGTCAGATCCCGCATCTCCTGGGGGACTTCATGCTTCCGGATGGGACCTCTGGTTGGTCAATCGGCTGACAGCGTCGCGGCTGGTCGCGAGACTTCGCACTGGAGCAGTTTCAACGGGCGTGTGAGCCTTGCCACGGAGGTCGATGTGCCATCGGATGACGCCGCCGAGCAGCAGGAACAGACCAGGCAGAATCTCTGGGATGTCATCCAGGCCGAAGCCGCGAGGCGGATCGAGGACTTCCGGGATCCGCGCCAGGAATGGCGTCGCCTGATCTCGGAGTTCATCGGGACGTTCTTCCTGGTTCTCGTGGCTGCCGGCGCCCCCATGGTGGGCACTTTGTATCCCGGCACCGTGGGTCTCGCCATGGCGGTCACGGCGCCGGCTCTCATGGTCCTCGCCGTCATCATGTTCATGGGCAAGGTCAGCGGCGCCCATCTGAATCCCGCCGTCACGGTCGCGTTCTGGCTGCGTGGGGACTTCCCGGTGCAGCGAGTCCCCGGCTACATCGTCACGCAGCTGCTCGGTGCCGTAGCCGCCGCCGGGCTGCTGACCTACCTGGTGCGGGTCCCAGCCACCCATGGCGGGTCTTATCCAGGAGCCGACACCACCGACTTTCAGGCGTTTGTCACCGAAGCCGTGCTCACGTTCGGTCTCGTCAGCGTGATTCTCGGAACGTCGTCGGGTGCGCAGAGCATCGGCATCATGGCTGCCGTCGGCGTCGGGTCGTACATCGCGCTGGCCGGCCTGTGGGCAGCACCCCTGTCCGGTGCCTCGATGAACCCGGCCCGGACCTTCGGGCCGAACCTCGTGGGAGGTCACCTGGGGCCCTACTGGGTGTACGTCGCCGGTCCACTACTGGGAGCCGTCTGTGCGGTGGGACTGGCATTTGTCCTGCGCGGCAAAGGTGGTGGCCGTAAGGGTTCCCTCGCGGCGCAAGGGGCGTTGGACCCCGAGATCGCCTTCCCCGACAAGACCTGACGCCGTCCTTCTGCCCATTCCGTCCTGTCCGACTGTGGGCTTCGCCGATCGGTATGCCGACCGGATCCAAGAAACAAGACCACCAGGTTCGGCGCTTCCTGACTCGGCCTCGATCCTTACCCCTACCATCGACGTGTGGCGACGAGAGACCCTGATGAGCAGCCGACTGCCGGATCGGCCAGCGCCGATCGCGACTCCGCCCCGGAGATCGACGAGCCGTCAGGCCAACTGACGGACGCCGAGGCCAAACAGAGCATCGGCGCGGGAGGCATCGATCGCAAGAAGACGATCATCGGCGCGATCGTCGCAATCGTCTTCTTGGCGATCGTCTTCACTCGTGTGATCCCCCAGATCGGTGACTACGCGGCCGCCGCCGAATACGTGCAGGCCATGAGCCTGGCGTCCATCGCGGGACTCGTGGCGATCGTCATCTGGTATCTCTGGGTCTACGGGTGGCCCTTCGTCGCGGCCACCCCCGGACTGCGCTACAAACAGGGTTTCATCGTCAATCAGTCAGCCTTTGCCGTGAGCAACGGTATTCCCGGTGGGGGAGCGTTCGGGCTGGGGCTGCAGTACGCGCAGCTGACGTCCTATCAGGCGACTCCCACCGTGGCGACGGCGGCGATCACCGCGACCGGCGTGTGGAGCGTCTTCGTTACCTTGTTCCTGCCCGTCACCGGCATCGCAGCGCTGACGCTCAGTGGTGACGACGCCGGCAAGTACGTCGTCGGTGCCGTTGTGGGAGTCACCGCCCTCATCGTGATCGTGGGCCTTTTCGCCCTCATCCTTCGGTCTGAGAAGAACGCCGAGAGACTCGGTGGGTGGGCCAACACGATCGTCAACGGGGTCATTCACTGGTTCAAGAAGGACGTCACGGTCGACGTCAAGGCTCAGGTGCTGAAACTGCGCCACGACATCGTGGGCCTCGTCGAGCGTCGCTGGCATGTGATCACGCTGGCCCAGATCGGGGTCTCCTGGTCGCAGTTCGCCATCTTGTACGTCGCTCTGCTCGGCGTCACCAAGGACGTCGGCATGCCGCCGCTACTTGTCGCCTACGGCTGTTGGGCGATCTCCCAGCTGGGCATCATGATCCCCGTCACCCCTGGCGGACTGGGAACAGTCGATGCCGTGCTCATCGCGCTGCTGACCTCCTTCGGAGTCGACAGCGGCGCGGCGACCGCCGCCGACCTGGTCTGGCGGGCCTCGTCCTACATCCCACAGATGGCGATCGGGCTGATCATGATCTTCTACTGGCGCTGGGACATCCGGCACCGGGTGAAGAAGGTCGCGGACGCGACGGATCCGGTCACGTCCTGAGCCCAGGATTCGCCGATGGTGCGCAGTAGCCGCTGGATCAGGTTGAGGCGAGTAGCCGGAGATCCGCGGAGTTGGAGGAGCCCGGTCGCGTGATGGCTTCCCCTCCGCCACGCAACCGGGCTCGTGTGAGAATTTCAGGGCCCCTGCGGTGCCGGCACCTCGACCGACACGCCGTTTCCACAGCCGTCGTGACCCCATCGTCATCCCCGGTCGGATCCGCGCAGTCAGATCCCCCTTCGGTCGACCTGACAGTGAGGCATGACCACCACCAACACTTTCTGCCCTGTCTCCCGCACACTCGGCCGTCACCCCGAGGAACTCCTGCCGGCCATCCCGCTGCTCATCGGTTACCGCCCGTCAGACAGTCTCGTCTGCCTGTTCTTCGACGGCTCTGGGAGTATCGTGCTGAGTTCCCGGGTGGACTGGGACACGTGTCGCACGGCACCAGACGATGTCGTGGCCACATTGGCGGAGCGAGCCCGCAACTGCGAGGCCAACTCCGTGCTCGTCGCCAGCATCGATGCCGTCCGTCCCGATCAGCACACCATCGCGGCCTTGGCGCTCAGCTTCCTGTCGCGTGACTTCGAGCTTCTCTGGGCGGGTGAGACATTCGACGATAGTTGGCGTGGCCTCGAATGCAGTCCAGCGTGTGGCGAGCATCTGCTCGACCGCCACCATCCCACGGTGGTCGGACTGATCGCCGATGGACTGGCCGCCGCCCCCGACCGCGACACCATCGTCGCCGAGATCGCCGAAGACCCCGGCCGACGCATCCCCGATCTGGGTACGGCGCCCACCGGTCGCCGCTTGGAATCGTGGCGCGATGACGCCATCGAGCGGATGGCGGAGTTGCTCCGCACGACGGAACCGCTCTCTGATTCCGACGTCGACCTCGTGACGCGGGCCTGTCGGGACCTACGGGTCCGAGATGTCGTCCTGTGGCGCATCACCAACGGACCGCATCACGGTCGCGCATTGCTCCAGCGGTGTTGGGACGTGTTCGCCGAGAGTCTGCGCCGAGCCCCCAGCGACTCGATTGCGCCTGTCGCGGCCGTCGCAGCGCTGATCGCATGGCAGCTGGGAGAAGGAACCCGCGCCATGGAATGCCTCAAGCGCGCGCGGGCGGCCGACCCCGACCATTCCCTGGCCGACCTCGTGTTTCGATGCATCGATCAGGCTCGGCCACCGTCACTGTGGCACCAGGTGATGGCAGGCCTCGATGAGGCCACCTGCCGGTACGGCCATATCGACGATCGGTTGGATCCCCAAGAGCGTTCCGACCGGTCATGACGGAACTGACGATCACCACGGTCCACTGAAGACCGCGGGTCCCATACCGCGTGCAGGGTTCTTGACCTCGGAAGTGGACGCACCGCTAACTGTGGGCTACCGTAAGCGCAGGTCATGAGTCCCAGCGACAAGCTCCGGCTAGCTGGGCAGCAACCCTCCGACCGCGGTGGGGTGCTCCGGGTGAAGACCTGGTCGATTACGACAAGCGCGGCCTTGCATCACAAGGCCCACAGGTAGAGGTGGATGTCATGTGTTGTTGCCGAATGACCGGTGTCGCCGGGGCCTGAACGGCGCATTACGCGTTCCCCGTCGACTCGTGCGGGCTCGATGCCTGACGTCCCTCTCTGAACATCTCAACACATTCACACACGTATCTGGAGGAATCCCATCATGAGCGAAGCCTGGTCTTTCGAAACCAAGCAGATCCACGCAGGCCAGACCCCGGACGAGGCCACCCACGCCCGAGCACTGCCGATCTATCAGACGACGTCGTACACGTTCAACGACACCACTCACGCCGCCAACCTGTTCGCCCTCAAGGAACTGGGCAACATCTACACGCGGATCATGAACCCGACCCAAGCTGCCGTCGAGGACCGGATCGCGGCACTGGAGGGCGGGGTCGGAGCCCTGCTGGTGTCCAGCGGGCAGGCGGCGGAGACCCTGGCGATCCTGAACGTGGCCGAGGCCGGCGATCACATCGTGTCCAGCCCCAGCCTGTACGGCGGCACGTACAACCTCTTCCATTACACGCTGCCGAAACTGGGCATCGAAGTCTCGTTCGTCACCGATGCTGACGATCCGGAATCGTGGCGCGCGGCTGTGCAGCCGAACACCAAGGCGTTCTTCGGGGAGACCATCGCCAACCCGAAGAACGACATCCTCGACATCGAGGCCATTGCGGCGGTGGCGCACGACGTGGGTGTACCGCTGATCGTCGACAACACCGTTGCCACCCCCTACCTGATCCAGCCGTTGCGGTGGGGTGCCGATGTCGTGGTGCACTCCGCGACCAAGTACATCGGTGGACACGGCACGGCCATCGCGGGTGTGATCGTCGACGGCGGGACCTTCGACTACGCCCAGTACCCCGAGCGGTTCCCGAACTACAACCAGCCCGACCCGAGCTACCACGGCCTCGTCTATGCCCGTGATCTCGGCGTGGGGTCACAGTTCGGGGCGAACGTCGCGTTCATCATGAAAGCTCGGGTGCAGCTGCTGAGGGACCTGGGAACTGCCGTCGCTCCGTTCAATGCCTGGCTGTTGGCGCAGGGACTGGAGACCCTGTCCCTGCGTATCGAGCGGCACGTGCAGAATGCCCAAGCCGTCGCGCAATGGCTCACGACCCGTGACGAGGTCTTGAGCGTCAACTATGCGGGCCTGACCAGTAGCCCGTGGTACGAACTCGGTCAGAAATACGCCCCGCAGGGGACCGGCGCTGTTCTGGCATTCGAGATCGCCGGTGGCGTCGAAGCCGGACGGAGGTTCGTGGAGGGCTTGCAGCTGCACAGCCACGTCGCCAACATCGGCGATGTTCGCAGCCTCGTCATCCACCCGGCATCGACCACCCACTCGCAGCTCACCCCCGAGGAGCAACTGACTGCGGGTGTGACGCCCGGACTGGTCCGACTCGCGGTGGGGATCGAGCACATCGATGACATCTTGGCCGACTTGGATGCGGGATTCCGCTCCGCCAAGGCCGAGGTCCAAAGCTGAGGAGGGTGGGCTCCTCATGACCACTTCCGTGGCCCCTCCCGCCAGCGGCGCCTGGCGGGAGGGGGATCCGGTGGCTTTCCGCAAGTTCGCCGACATCGGCGCGGTCGACCTCGAGTTGGGTGATGCCCTGTCGGACGTCCGAGTGGCCTATCAGACATGGGGGTCACTCAACGACCGCGGCGACAACGCGGTGCTGGTCGAGCATGCCCTCACGGGGGACGCTCACGTCGCGGGTGACAAAGCCCCGGGTCAGCCGACCCCAGGCTGGTGGGACGCGGTCATCGGTCCCGGCAAGGCCCTCGACACCGACCGCTATTTCGTTGTCTGCGCCAACGTCCTGGGTGGGTGTCAAGGCACCACGGGCCCGGCATCGACTTCCGTGGACGGTCGACCCTACGGATCACGCTGGCCCCGGATCACCATCCGCGACCAGGTCACCGTCGAAGCGCGGCTGGCCGATCATCTGGGCATCGAGTCGTTCACCAGTGTGATCGGTGGATCCATGGGCGGCATGCGGGCACTGGAATGGTTGGTCATGTACCCGGGTCGCATCCGCTCAGCCGCGCTGCTGGCAACAGCGGCAGCAGCCTCAGCCGATCAGATCGGCACCCAGACTGCGCAGATCCAGGCGATCACCAATGACCCGTCCTGGCATGGCGGTGACTACTACGACGCGCCCCGCGGTGGCGGCCCCCACCGCGGTCTCGCGCTGGCCCGCCAGTTCGCGCACCTGACCTACCGGACCGCAGGCGAACTGGATCTCAGGTTCGGCCGGGACGCTCAGCCGGGTGAGGATCCCCACACGCCGTTGGCCCGGGGTCGCGACAACGCCGCGGGGCGATACACGGTGCAGTCGTACCTCGACCAGAACGCGGACAAGTTGATCAGACGCTTCGATGCCGGCAGCTATGTCGCACTCAGTGATGCGATGTCCACGCATGACGTCGCCCGGGGGCGCGGGGCTCGGTCCGCGGTGCTCGGCCGCATCACCGTGCCGGTCAGGGTCGCGGGACTCGACAGCGACCGTTTGTACCCCCTGGCCCTGCAGCAGACCATGGCGGATGAGATTCCGGGATGCCCAGGGCTGGACGTCATCGAGACTCCCTTCGGACACGACGGATTTCTCATCGAGTCGGAGCGAGTGGGTCACATCGTGTCCGACCTGCTCGCCTCGGTGGGTGCTGATCACGCGACGTGCTGAACGAACGTCCGTCAACCCCTGTGCCCACCCGCTGTGGCCAATCACTCACCTCCACGACCGCGGTTGCGGGCTGTCGGGGAACGCCCCCTACGGTGACACCGCACTTCGGTGCGAGTCGGGGGACAAGTAGGGGGAAGCGGGGGACCTCATGTGGGGGAAACGGGTTGTTGGCTGCGTGGTTGCTGCCTGCCTTGTCGGACTGAGCGTTCCGGTCAAGGCGGACGACGGATCAGTGTCCGGGAACGACTCGCGTGATGTCTTCGTCGTGGTGGGCAGCAGTGGCGGTGGCGGATCACCCGGTAGCGGCAGCGGCGGTTGCGCCGGTTCGTGCGCCCCGGTGATCGTCATCCCAGCGTGTGTCCACGGTCTGCTCGGGGTCTCGCCACAGCCGGGATCTGGCGGTTGTCTGCCGCTGCACGACTCCGACTGTGGGCCGGGGGAGCGATTCATGCAGCAGTGGACAGGGGGTGCCGGCGGTTGGATACCGGGCGGGTTCGGCTGTTACGGACCCAGCCAGGTGGTATCCGTCGCGGACATCGCTGCGATCGTCGCTGAACGCATGGTGCATCGGGTGCCGCGACTTGAGGTGTCAGCGCAGCCCAGCGGACGTACCGTCCTGCGGATACCGGTGCTCTTCGATTCGGGGCAGCGTTCCGCGACCCACTCCTGGACGGACACCGTGGCCGGGATCACTGTGACCACCGATGTGTCGGCGACGTGGGACTGGGACTTCGGTGATGGTCGAACCATGCACACGACGCACCCGGGCAGCACGTGGCCGGACACAACCGTGAGTCATGCCTATGACCGACCCGGAAGATACCGGGCAGAGGTGACGACCACTTGGACAGGGACGTTCACGATTGCCGGATTGGGGGAGCAGGCCATCGATGGCCAAGTCACCCAGAATGCGAGCACGACGATTCCCGCCCGTGAGGCCGCCAGCGTGCTGCGGCCCCTGGACCGCTGAGGTGGCGCTGCGTGCCCCCGCCGCCTACCGTGGGCGCGTGCCTTCCCTGACCCTGGCTCAGCAACCCCAGGCTGATGCCCTGCTGTCCAACGACCCGTTCGCACTCCTCGTTGGCATGCTGCTCGACCAGCAGTTCCCGATGGAGAGGGCTTTCGCCGGCCCGTTCCTGTTGGCCGAACGACTCGGGGATCCCACCCGGCTCGACCCCGCTGTCGTGATGGCCACCGACCTCGATCGGCTCATCGCCCTCGCCCAGGGACCACCGGCCATCCATCGCTACCCAGGATCCATGGCACGGCGCATTCAGGACCTGGCCGCGGTCGTGGTCGACGACTACGACGGTGATGCTGCCCGGATTTGGACCACCGGCTCCGGCGGCGAGGTTCTCAAGCGGCTGAAGGCCCTGCCGGGTTTCGGTGACCAGAAGGCCAAGATCTTCCTGGCAGTACAAATAAAGGTAAACGGGTTGGACATCCCTGGCGGTCGTGAGGCTTGCGCCCCCTACGGCGAGCCGGGGACGTTCATGTCCGTCGCCGACGTCACCGGCCCGGACAGTCTCGCCAAGGTCCGCGAATGGAAGCAGGAGCAGAAGCGGGCGCGCGCCGCCACCTGACCGCCACCACCCGTTTCAGGTGATAAGCACCACGTCACCCTGGCTCGGCTCGCCAGCCTCCGCCCCGTCACACTGAGCGGGCACCTCCGGCCACGTCCCCCCCGTCGTGGCCGGGGGTGCAGCCACGTAGCGCCACCTTCACCACGACCGGCCACCAGTTGCCGACAGGCACTGACAGTTTCGCCGGGCACCCTTGACCGGCAGCCCGAGACGGGCCAACGGTGGGCACCATGACCGACTCGCTGACCCATGACGATGCGGCCCGTTTGATCGACACCGACTCCGAGCAGGGCCACCTGCGACTCGACCCGGCGGTGGCGCATCTGGCCCTGACGCCTCAGGAGGCCATGGTGCTCGGCCGGGTGCTGATCGACGCAGCGGTGTCGGTGGCTAGTCCGGAGTGATCGCAGCGGCGGCTAGTTGCTCCTGTGCCTGCGTAATCGCAGACGCCCACACGTTGCCGATCGGATAGGAGTCCGGCACGGCGAACGTCTCCGTGAATCCCTGGGAATCTTCGGGGGCCACGGGAGCGAAGCCCTCGGACCGCAAGCGGGACAGGACGATGGCCTCGGCGGTGATCGCCACCATTCCGTCGTCGAAAGCCGCAGCCTCAACCAGTGTGTATCCGAGCCGTCCCAGGGTCCGCATCCTGTCGTCAAGGTGATTCGTGATCCCCACCTTGTGACAGGTGTAGACCTCATTCCAGAGCAGGTAAAGGGTCCCCGGTTGGTCTGTGCGGTAGCCGGAGATCATCCCGATCCGAGAGCACCGCGGACAAACGCCCTGACCGCGTTTCACGCCTCCGTAGGTCGGGGCGATAGGCAATCCGCATCGCGTGCACACACCCGGCCACGGGGCCTTGGGATTGCCGGGATAGGGCGCGGTCGGCTCGAAGTCGCGAGCCCGCATCTTCCCGAGCACGATGTCCATGTCGACACGCTTGCCCGCGCAGTAGGCGCAGGCGTTGCCGTGACGGTAGACGACGTGTGCGATATCGGCGCTTCCGCCTCGTCCGCAGCGGTGGCATACCCCAGGCCACCGCGACTTGATCCCAGGGAAAGGAACGGACGGATGGAAGTCCTGCGCGAGCATCTTTCCTTCAACGATGTCGGCTGGGATCGAATGACGGCACGGTCGGATGCCGCTGTGTGTGACATCGGCGTATCGAGTGGTTGCGGGCTGGCCGCATGTCACACACACACCGGGCCAGGGAGTGAAGGCGCCGGGGAACGGCACCGAGGGCTGGAAGTCAAAGGCCAGCACCTTGCCCATTACGATTGCGTCATCGAGACGGTTGCCGCCGCAGTAGTTGCAGGGCCCCTGCCCACCTTGAACGCCGGACAGACGCGGGGCTCCGGGATTGCCGCATCGCAGACACACGCCGGGCCAGGGGTGATGGCGACCGCGATAGGGGACCGATGGAACGAAGTCCAGGGCAATCATCTTGGCCCAGGCAATATCGGGATCGGTCTTGCGCTGGGCGCAGTAGGCGCAGGGGTCTCCTTTGCGGGCGGTCACGTGTTGCAGAGTTGGACTTCCCGGTCTCCCACATCGGAGGCACACCCCCGCCCACGGCTTCATTGCGCCGGTGAAGGGCACCGAGGGTCGGAAACCACGAGCCAGCATCTTGCCCTCCGCTAGAGACGGATCGGTGCGCCGCCCAGCGCAATAGCCGCGGGGATGATGCCCAAGCCCCAGTACGTTGCCGAGGAACGGGCGCACCGGACGGCCGCACACCAGACACACTCCCGGCCACGGCTTGTTCAGACCCTGGTAAGCCACCGACGGCTGGACGCCACGGGAGAGCATCTCGGCCCGCGCCTCATCGTCAGTGAGGTACTGACGTGGTTTCATGCTCGACCCCCGATGCGCTCAGTCCATTGTGTCGCCAATGCGCGATCACGACTCCACCAGCCGCCGCAGCCGGTCCAGTTCGTCGGCCCCGGTCCACGACCTCCCGCACGCCGGGCAGGTCAGACCGAACGCGAACCGTTGGGCTCGCAGCATGATGTGGGCGTCGGCGCAGTCCAGATCAGGGCACGGCACGATCCCAGGGCGGGCATCATGCCCATCGAGCGCCCGCGCCAGCGCCCGGCGTGCTCGCCGCAGCGCGTCGATCGCGTCGTCATCGAGATACCCACGCCAGCGCGTGATCCGGTCCACCAGCGCGGGCACAGTCCACGGCCCGTCGTGGTGCAGGTCGTGGGCGATGGCGATGCCGGTGACGATGCGGCGCAGTTCGGCATCGGCATGAACCCTGGCGTCCAGGATGGTGACCCCCTGCGGGGGCTCGGACCAGCGATGCACCTTGACCTTGATCCCGGCATCGGTGGGGGCGCGCCTGGGCAGCACGGCCTCCGCGTCGGTGCGTTGCCAGGTGAGCATCAGCACATCGCACTCATGCAGTAGCGGGTCCCGACCGGGCAGCGCCCCGGGGCCGATCACGGGAGGAGTGCACAACCGCCCACCGCCACCCGGCCGGGAGTTCATGGTCACCGGCGGCGGACTTGGCGCGCCAGTGATGTCGGATGGTCTGGTGGCAGATCCGAGGCGGGCCGATCGTCGGACCAGCGCCCACGCAGCCGGTGGACAGCGGCAGCCAGTTCCCGTGGATCCGCGATCGGTTCGGCCGGTGTCTCGGCGGTGGCGTCGGAGTCTGCGGGTACGTCGCTCACGACGCCACCGCCGAGTCCTCGGGCTCGGCATCGGCCAGCGCCGCCGTGACGGCGGTTGCCAGGCGGTGTAGGCGATCGGGCGTCGATTCGCGCGCCCGGCGAGCGTTGATCAGGTGTGCACTCGCCTGAGAGACGTACGGCTGCGATCCGCTCAGCGGGACGCCCGCGAGGGCGAGCAGTTGCTCGGCTTCATCGGCACGCCGAGCCGATTCGTCGGCGGCCGATTCGGCGGCTGCCACGAGATCCCGACCGTGAGCCCGTGCCTCCGGTGATGCCAGCGCGTCGGTGACGATCGCGGTCATCTTCGCGGTAGCCGATCGTTTCGCGGCGTGAGCGACATCGGCCTCTCGGCGCAGGTCGTGCAGCCGGGCCAGGTCGGCGGCAGGCACCCGAGCCCGCGACGGCTCGTGATCGAGGTACTGCACACCGATTCCGGCCGCCTCAGCGGCCAGGATCAGTTCCCGGCGCCGGTCGTCGTACTCCACTCCCGCCTGCGCGTAGTCCCGTACGGCCGCGATCAGCGCGGCATCGTCGGACCAGCGCGCGCTCTCGGCCAGGAAACGCATGGCACGGTCGTTCGCCGCGCCCCCGAACGTCGGGGCGTCGGCGATCGCGTCGGCCAGTGACTTCGATCTGGACTTGCTCATGCGGATGTCCTCATCTCAGATTCGTAGGCCGCCCGAGCGGCGGGGGTGAGTCGAAATGCGGTCCAGCCCAGGTGTCGGCCACGCTCCGTGATCCCGCTCAAGACCATGTTCTGCATCGCGGATCGGACCGCGTTTCGGTTCCGGTCCGACTGAACCAACCCGATGGCCACCGTCACATCGTCAGGACGCCAGAACTGCTCCGGGTCCGCGGCGACCAGGTGCGCGAACACAGCGGCGGTGATGCCGCGTCGGGTCGGGGCGATCGGTAGGCGCACGTGGTGACCGTAACTCAGATGGGAATCATTCTCAATAGCAGTAAGTGACAAACGGCGGGCTTGCATCGGCCCTTAGGCGCAGTGCGTGGTGGGGGCCGGGGGGACGCGAGAGGCGGGGGCGCCCCAGAGCCCGACCAGTGGGAACACACAGGAATCCGGGTGGACCGGTGTCGGTCCTGGGGCGGCAGTTGTTCTTGAGTTCGTTGCGCTGCCGGGCAGGCCGGGGCCACGTGCGGTGGATCGGGGAGGTTGGGCCGACTTCGCCCCATCGCATATTGCAGAGCGTAGGCTCGAGGTCACGGGGCGCAGTCAAGGCTCCGGCCGCAGCGTTGAAATCAACGGCGCAGTGGGTAGTCGAGCGTTGGAAATCCAACGGGAAAGTTCAAGAACAATGAAGACACATCAGCGTTTTGCTATGGCACTGGGGATCGCGGCGACTTCGGCAGCCGTTTGCTTCTCGGCCGTCTCGCTAGCAACGGCGGACGACGGGTGGACAACCCAGTCAGCGACTGAGGAAGTCGCTCTCGGTCGTGACATTGACGCCATGCATGAGCAGGCAGAGGCCAGAGCGAAGCGATCACAAGCGCGAGTCGCGAAACTGGATCAGACCATGACCGCAACTGGCAAGAAGGGCCCGCGCGGTCCGCGCGGTCCGCGGGGGCCGGCAGGGCCGCAAGGACCATCCGGTGTGCTGAACATCTACTCGGTCGTTTCACCCACGTTCACTGTGAGCACCAACGGAAGCGGCGATTACACAGCGACCTGCACATCGGGCGGAAAAGCCATCAGCGGAGGCTTCATCCAGGCGGATACGCCAAACTTCTGGCTCAGCACATCGATCGTTGGCAACTCTGAGGGCGAATGGATCTACAGCGTCACGAACGGGAGTAGCGTGTTCACCGCATCAGTCTTCTTTGAGACGATTTGCGCCTTGTAGCCGCTGCCGCGGCGGACCATCCGGGATTCCTAAGTGGTCCCGGCTGGGCCGCCCCGGGTACTCAGGCAACCCCGACGGTCCCGCGGCGTCCTGGCATCGGTCCGCCAGTACGGGAGCAGACGGGGCAGAGGCTGCAAGCGGTGGAGTTGTGTGTGTGTTGGATCAGTGTCGGTCAGTTGTCTTCCAACTTGTCCGGGTACTCCTACTTACGCCAGTTCCGCTTGTCGATTACGTAGACGCCAGCGGCTACTTCGGTGATAACCAATCTTGACGGAGCCCGCGCGCTGCAGGCTGTGGTGACTTCCTGCTGAAAGTCGGCAATCAATACGTCGTCGGGCAGAGCGGGCTCGATGCCGTCCACGTCACGAGCGCTAGTCAACATGTCCGCTGCGGCAACGCGCTGCTGGTCAGATGTCATGTCGTCGTTCCAGTCGGCGCATGTTGTGTTGGCGTAGGACTTGGTCCAGGTCTGCTCGAACCTGCTACTCGTGCTGCCGCCGGAACATCCGGCCAACATGATCGCGATAGAGCCGACGACAAGGAGACGGTTCAACGAAGCCATTCGGAAACCCCCGTTCGTGAACTCTTTGCCAGCCTACCGATTCTTCAACGTCGGCACCTAGTTGACCGGGACCACCGTTGGGCGACGAGGCGGTGGG
Organism: Candidatus Nanopelagicales bacterium; assembly: GCA_037045355.1. Classification (NCBI taxonomy): domain Bacteria; kingdom Bacillati; phylum Actinomycetota; class Actinomycetes; order Candidatus Nanopelagicales; species Candidatus Nanopelagicales bacterium. Next base: position 126,222 of record JBAOHO010000009.1, read on the forward strand.
AGTCGACCCATCCATGTGGACACCGCACAGCATCTTCGATTCCGGCACGATCAACTGGCAGCCGCGTTGCAGGCAGCCCGAGCGCGGGTCGGGGTAGCCGAACTCCAGTTTCGGTGCGGCGACGGTGGTTATGGCGTGCCCTTTGCGTAGCGGGCCAGATACCGCGCCGCGACGGTCGCCGTCATCGGGCCGGATGCGTCGCGGTCGCTCGGGTGCCACACGATGCGGGGCTGGCCGACTGCGACCAGCGCGCCCGTGGCGCCACGGACGAAGGGCTGGCCGCTGGCGTCGAACGCGGCCACCCTCCGCGTGTAGACCGGAGCGTCGCTCGTCGGGTCGCCGTCGCGGGTGAAGGTGACGCGGTAGCCGCCGCCGGGTTGGTAGTTGTAGTTCCTCATCGAGATGTCCTTTCGTCGTTCGGCTCGTGGAGATCGTGCTGGGGTTCCGGGCAGCCCGGATGGGTGGCGATGCCCGCCACCGCCAAAGCCACGGCCATGGGAGCGCCGCAGTACTCGCAGGGCGGGCCCGTAGGTGACCCGGATTCCGGGGTCGGTGGTGGTGGTCATGGAGTGGGTCCTTCCGGTAGTCGATTCGAAGGTCATTTCGCCCGCGCCGAGGGGGGCGGAGCAGGGGGTACGTAGGGGGTACGCGTACCCCCTACCCCCGCGCGACAACACCGCCACCGACGCGGGCCGCCACGCTTAGATAGATAGATTTCTTCATCTACGTGTACGGGCCAGGTCAGGGGGGTAGGGGGTACGCGTACCCCCGTACCCCCTACCCCTTGCGCTGGCGGTGTCACGGCTTCACCCGGCCCGGCGTCATGCGGGCGACCGTCTCGGTGGGCTTGGTCGGGTGGGGCCGTTCATCCACGACGATCCACCCCGCCCTCCGAGCGATCGCCAGGGCTTCATCCCAGAACGCCAGCAGACCGTCCTGGCTGGCCCGACCCTTCGCACACTTCCGGACGCACCCGTCCGGTCGATCGCGGTGGTGAGTGTGCACGTGGCGCGCGATCCGTTGCGCGAGCCGCTGCGGGCCGGTGTCGTCGCTGATCCGCTGAGCAACGGCGGCCTGTCGAGCCTGTCGCAGTCCACGGTGTTCGTCATCGGCTTTCGCCCGTGCCTGACGGTCGGCGTGGGCGTACTTCAACGCGACGGCCGACATCGCTTGCAGATGGCCGCTGATCGCCCAGTCATCGCCGGTGATGTCGTGGCGGCCGTCCATCAGTGCCAGCAGCGCGGACACTTTCAACCGTTGCAGGTTGTCGTGCTGACCGTCGCCGTTGCTGCCCAGCGGCGCCCAGGACGTAGCGACGGCGTGGCGGGCGTCGTCGATGTGGTCCGCGATGTCGTCGGGCACGGTGATCGCGGTCAGGTGGCGACCACCGCCGAGAGGGGGGCGTGGAAGTTCCAGAGGTCCGGGCCACTCGGGGCGGTCGCGGCGCCTGGGAATCGAGGGGTCCACCAGCGGCGCCCACAGGAAGCGTTGCGGGGTCCCGGCGTCAGCGTGCTGCAACAGCCCGTCCGCCTTGCCCACTTGCACGCCGACCACTACGGACAGCCGGTAGCCGTGGGCGGCCATCTCGGCCCGCTTGGTCGGGTCCGCGTACGGCTGGGACAGTTTGCTGCCCATCCATGCGGAGTTCAGCAGGCCCAGAAGGGTGGAGCCGCCGCGCTCGGTTTGCGGCGTCAGCGACGCCACTTCATCGACTTGCACGGCCATGGCGGTGTCGCGTTGCACCCACTTCTTGACCCCCTTGTCATAGGCGCCGTACTGACGCAGCAGACCCTCGCCAGAGGCCACCCCGGGATTCAAGGTGCCCCACGTGGCCAGGTCTTCGGCCACAGCCAACGTGGACGACTTGCCAGCGCCCGAGCGCCCGAGCAGGGCAACGTACAGATTCAGCGAGACGTGACCGCCGACGATGGGCGGCAGGACGTGACGCGGGTCGATCTCGGCGCAGTAGCGCGCCAGGAATGCCGCCAGGACGGCCGGGGCGGAGACACCACGGGCGTAGGCGGCTGCGCGCAGATGCTCCAGCCATCCACGCTCGTTCCACACGGAATCCAGCGCCCCCGCCGGATTCGGTCCGCCAGGACTCTCACCGTCGCCGGTCGAGCCCTTCCACTCGTCGATCCTCCGCACCCGCCCGCTCCGCCACTCGGCCTGCGCCTGAGCGCGGGCGGTATGGACTTGTTCCAGCACCTCCTGCGGCCAGGTGTCGAACGGCGATTCGGGCACCTCTCCGTCATCGACCATCGCGGCGGCGGCGGCCTCGATCGCCGTGCACATCTTCTGGAAGTCGCCGTCGTACCGGGACTGCGCCAAGCACCACGCAGCGGTCATCGGAACACCGGGTTCGGCCCAGTCCACGGAACTGGAGTGGATCACCACCACACCGCGCAGGCAGTTGCCGGACTGATCGGACTCGGCACCGGGGCGCACGAACACCACCGCACCATCAGGGCGAGTGCCCACCACTTCCCAGGCATCAGGCAGGACGCAGGGCACCGGCAGCGACCCGTCCGCCACCGCGTCCGTGATGACCGCCCCGCTGCCGGTCAGACCGGATCCTTCCGGGGGCCGGTCCTGTCGATTCTGGCGGCGCCGTTCGGCGTCGGACGGTTCATGCAACTCGCGGATCGGGGCCACGAGCACCTCGTACTCATCACGGGTCAGTTCGTGCACCTGCCAGTCATCGGGCAGCCGGGGCCGTCCGGGGCCGTGGATGACGGCGTACTGGCGATGACGGCGCAACTCGGCGAGCAGGGTGTCCGTGCCGTCAACCGCCCGGCGCGCCAGCACGGTGTCTGCGGGCAGATCGCCCGCCGTGATGCGCAGGTACGCGTGCCGCCCGCCGTTGCGGGACCTCTGTTGACAGGACTCGGGCAAGCGGTCGAACACGCCACTGATCTGTGGGAAGTCCATGCCCGCGCTCTCCGCGTCGATGGTCACGGTCCGAGTCACGGACGACGACAACACCGCCCAGCCGTGCACAGTGGCACCGCGCTTGCCGACGCCGTGCGAGATCCACTGACGGACGTCATCAGCGCTGGCAGGCTCCATCACGTAGTCCCGACCACCGTGGCGCCACTGACCGGTTGGCGCTTCTTGCGCCCCACGGGGTAGAGCGCCAACGCGTTGGCCAGGAGGATGGCGGCGGCGCGTTGCAGTTCGGCCGGGTCGGAGGGGTTGAACGAGACCTTCCTCATGCGCCCCCCCCGAGCGATTCGGCGGTGGAGGGGACTGCAACATGGTCGGCGAGCCGCAGCGTCGCGATGACCCGATCGAGTTGCTCATCGGTCATCGGTGGCGCCGCGTCCAGCAGACGTTGCAATAGCAGGTTTCATCTCGACCCCGAGCGTGTTGCTCGGGGTCTCCTGTGCCGCGCTCATCAGGCGGTGGCAGGCGATATCCGGGTGCGCGGGCATAGGAATCCCGAGCAGTTCGTACAGTCCGGCGACGGGGATGACGATGCGCCGGTCACTCACACGCACGGAGGGGATGAGTCCCTGACTGCACCGACCTGGTGGGCGCTGGCGGCGAGACAGGCCGAGGATCTCGCGCGGCCTCGGTGATGGTCACGACGGGCGTCTCGTACGGACTGGGAAGCGGTCGAGTTGCAGGCATAGGATGCACGCAGCCTCTCTGTGATGAGTAGGTTGTGCCGTCCGTCCCTTGTTCGTGCCAATGAATCCGGGGGCGGGCGGCTCTGTCATCGGGAGACTGCACTGCATGTCATCGGGCTGTCCAGCAGGCCGGTTCCCCTTGTGACACTTGAACTTTCCGGCCTTACCGGCGGCTAGTTGCGGCTACCGGCGACTACCTGCAACTACTGACCATCGGAGTCCACCAGAGTTCCGTCGCTAGGTGCCGTTACCACTCGCTATCGATGGCTAGTGCCAGTCACGTTGACGTCACCGGCCGAACTTCAACATTGACCGATTACCGATCATTCTCCGCAGTCAGACCCACTCGACTTCGATGTCATCGGCGGTCGGATGCGTCGTAACCGCCGCCCGCACAACCGTCACCTTCATCAGGCCGCGCAGCAAGAAGTCGCGCAACGCCTCCGGATCTTCGTCGGCCAGGTTGTCCAGCCGTCCCGGCGCCAGTTCATCGTCGGGAACTGTCAGGATCGCGCGGAGCGCCGGATTGGCGCCCGGGCGGGTGTGTCGGCCGCCGAGTGCATCTGCTCCAGTTTGCGGCGGATGGGCTTGGCGGCTGCCGCGTAGTCCTCTGGCGCCAGGGCACCTTCCGCGGCCAGCGTCGCCAACGCCGCCAGGCGGTCGGACAGTTCCTTGATGTGCTCGCCCTCTCCGTTGTGTTCCGCCAGTTGCTCGGCACGCTCGACAGCGCGCGCTGTGAGCCGTTCCCGGTTGCGGGCGATCCGCCCGGGCGGCCAGGCTCGAGCACTCGATCGGCAACCAGTTCGTACCGGCGGGTCAGGTGTTGAGTGGGCGGGCACATGAGCCGAACGCTGACCTTGGAGCGGTCACGGGTGCCCTTGTAGGTGGAGGTGTTCATGTGATGTCCACACAGGCCGCAGATGACGAACCCGGACAAGGCTCTGGTAGGCCGTCGCCCGCTACCGCTGCGGCCGTTCGTGCGGCGCTTCGGGTTGCTCAGGATCGCGTCCACCTGCCGCCAGGTGTTCGGGTCGATCAGACGTTGACCGTCGGCGGCATCCGCCACGATGGCGCCCTTGTATGAGATCAGTCCGGCGTGCCGGGGATTGCGCAAGGTCCGCCCCCAGGAGCGCGGGTCCATCTTGTCGTCCGGCCAGCGGCGCGCGATGCTACGCAGGCTCCACCCATCGAGCAGCAGGGCCGCAGCCTCCGCGATGCGCGGACCTTCCTCAGGGTGTGGCAGCCAGTGGCCCACAGTGTCGGTCCGGGTCCAGCCGTATGGCCGCAGCGTGGACAGGTACAGACCACGGTCGGCGTCATCGGCGCGAGCCTCCGCCACGCGATCGCCCTTGCGGCGTGACTCGTGTTCGGCCACCGATCCCATGATCTGCGCACGCATGATTCCGGCGGCTGTGGTCAGGTCCACATCGCCATCGACACAAGTGCGGATCGTGACCGCGTGGCGCTCGACCGCGGAGGTCAGTTCGATCAGATCTTGCATACGCCGGTAAAGGCGGTCGCTGGCCCACGCCGCGACGTGAGTCACCGTGCCCGCTTCGATGTCGGTCAGCAGTCGCTCATATGCCGGACGCGTGCGGCCCGAGTAGGCGGAACGGTCATTGTCGATGTACTCGACGGCCGCGGCCCGGTACTTCGCCGGGATCAGTTCACGGCAGGTCTTGACCTGGCGGGTGACGCCGACCGCCTGGCCCTTCTTGTCGAGACTGATTCGGGCATAGATCGCCCAGCGCTGTTCGGTCACCGGTGAGAGTCCCCTCGTAGGTGTCTACCGCTATTCTGCCATCTAGGTTCCTGGCATTGGTTGCCAAGAGGTTGGACGTCAAGCCTCGTGGTTGGCAGTCGGCCTGCGCCCCCTACGGCAAGCGGGGAACGCGGATGTCGGTGGCGGATGTCACCGACATCCAGACCCTGAACGAGGTGCGCGAGTGGAAGAAGGCCCAGAAACTCGCCAAAGCGGCGTCGAGTGAGTCGTCGGCGGGTATCTGACACCTGCGCTGTAACCATCGGGGCACGGCGTGCGGCGGACAGCTCTCACCCGGACAGTTCTCACCCGAACAACGCGTGCCCCAGCCAGCCACCGGACTCGAACCCGGGCAACACCGCGGCGACGCTGGACCCGATGGGGGTGGTCCACACGTTGAGCAGATCCTCGTCCTGCAGTCGCTCCTGGATAGGCACGAACTGTCGATCGACATCTCCCGCGAATGCTACGAAGAGCAAACCGGCATCCGGTCTACCGTTGGTCTCACCATCGTCGTAGTTGTACGGACGGCGATAGATCCGCTCCTCGGGATTCTGCGGAGCCGCGAGCCGGATGTGAGCGAACTCGGGGATCGTGAGCAAGCCGTTGGTGGTAGCGGCGAGGTCGGGGGGATCCTTCTCGCTTCCTCCGGTCAAGGGTGCACCGTCGCTGAGCCGACGCCCCATCATCTGCTCGCGGGAAGTGCGGTCGAGTCCGGACCACGTATCCAGGTTCATGCGGATACGACGCAGGACCATGCCGGATCCGCCACGAATCCAGTCCGGCCCCTCGTCGACCCAGACGACAGAATCGAAATCACTGGTCCCGGGGGTTGGGTTCACCGTGCCGTCGATGAACCCCATCAAGTTGCGGCCAGTCGATCCCGCGGGGGTGGTCCCGACCGCGCGATGAAAGCCCGGCTGCACCCAATCCACATTTGCGGTGGCCTTGGCGTCACCGGTGAGAACCTGACGGGCGTGGGAGACCGTGATCGGATCGTCGGCCCCGATCTGCACGACCAGGTCACCACCCGACCAGCGTCGCTGCAGGTCATCCACATTGAATCGTGGGAGCGGCCGCAGCCACCGTGGGCGCGGAACGTCCTGCATCCCAGCAGCAGTGAACAGTCCAGGTCCCACGCCGACAGTGATGGTCAGGCGAGCGGGCACAGCGGCGAGTTCCGGTGCCACGTCGGCCAGGGCCGGCAGTCCCTGCGTGAGTCGCTCGATGTCGTCGGTCCACACCTTCATCAAACGCGCCAGGTCCGCACGGGTCACGCCTGTGCGCAGGGTGAACCCGACGAAACTGGCGAAGGACTGCAACGGGGTGGTTACTCCTGCCTGGTGCGGCCCCCAACAGGACTCAATCGCGGTGCCGACGTGCTCGGTGGGTGGAGTGTCGGAGACGACGGCGGATTCGTCTGCTCCAATCGGGGTGGGGCGCGCGACCGTCATGGCGCCCAGTGTCGCGGCGCCACCCATCAGCAGGTGGCGTCGCGACACGGGGGACGAACGACGTGGAGTCTGTGCCATCGGTCAGGACTTCGTCGGGTCCGGCGACGACTTCGTCGGGTCTGGTGACGACTTCGTCGGATCTGGTGACATGGAGTCCATCGGAGTCCATGGACTCGGATCCACCTGGTTGATACTTCTCGTCTCCTCCTGAGAAGTTCTTGGCTTGCGCCGTGAACTGGGCCGTGGCGCCACCGGTACAGGTCAAGGTGATGGTGATGTCCTTACCGGCCTTGATGGGGCCCGTGAGATCCATCAGCATCACGTGATAGCCCCCGGGCTCAAGCAGCAAAGTTCCGCTGGCCGGCACAGCGAACCCGTCGGCCACCGGTTTCATGACCATGGAGCCGCCGGAATCGACAACTTCATGCAGCTCGGTACGGGCCGACGACGGGGACGACGCGGCCGTTACCGTTACCGGTTCGCCTGAACTGTTGGTGAGTGTTCCGAATGCGGCAGTCATGCCGGAGTTGGCCGCCTTGACCCAGCCGTCGGACACGGTGATGGGACAACTCGGTGACGGACTGCCCCCAGCCGTCGGTGACGAGTTGCCGGTGCAGCCCGACAGTGAGCCGACCCCCAGAACGGCAGCCGCTGCGAGGGCGAGAGCTCGGGGGCGGTGGTTGGTCGTGCGTGATGTGGTCATGCGATTCATGGATTACCTCAGAGTCGATGGATGAGAACGGTCGATGGATGAGAACGGTCGATGGATGAATGGAACGGCCGCTGGATGACAAGAGTCGACGGACGAGCCTGCGGCCAACCGGCGGGGACCACTCGGCCGTCATCGCCGGGTGAGTGATGGGAGCGCCGCCATTACACCGTCAGTGACGCCGCCAGCGAACCCCTGTGTCAGGCAAAGGCAGGTGGGCCACGGTGGGGATGGCCGACATCGACGAACCGGCTCTGAAGTGCGGGGGCTGCCTCTGAGGGAATCGTCCGAAGGCCTCGCGCGGCTCGCTCAGCCAGCGGCCACACCGCTGTGAGCAGATCCAGTAACGATCGCGCGGAAGTGCCTGACAAGCCCGACAAGACCGTGAGGGCTTGCAGTGAGCGCTGCTCCCCAGATGCGAGCCACCACCCCAGCGCCGCAGCCGCCAGAAGATGCCCGGCCACCATCGTCGGTTCGGACACCAGGCACGCGAGAGCATCCGCGATCGCAGAGGCAATCTGGGGGCCGTAGGCATCGGTGGACGTGCGCAGAGCATCTCCGTGGGTCATCGCCATGTCCGCTGTCGACATGGCCGAGTGGCTCGAGGACATGGCGTGCGGGGCGTGACTGCCGGCACCCGTCCCCGGGCTCAGTGCCACATGGACGGCCACCTGTCCCAATACGAGCACCCCGGCTGTTCGTGGCGCTGATCCCGGTCGGCCTTGCGCGCCGCGGGCCACGAGGAGGGCCACCACGAACACCGCGAGGAGTGTGATCGACGTGGAGGTGGAGCCCCCCGCCAGGGTGTGCATCGTGACGCCGAGTGCGAGCATGACGCTCGCCGTCAACGCGGCCCTCAGCCACGGCAGCGACACGATCACCCGACCAGCCTACCCAGCGGACTCGGGCGGTCCGGGGCGCGGTGCGCCGCCCGCGGCAGCGGGCCGATTGTGCCCTGGGGCAGATCCGATCGGGCGATTGCTGGCGGGTCCGGCATACTCGACCCAGGAAACGGGTAGGCCCGCATCGGGAATCCGAAACAGCGTTTCGGTGTTCCCACTGAGGCAGGTGCCGCCACCGGGGTGTTGAATCCGCGACATGACTGAACCCGTGTCACAATGAACCTTGGCGCTCGGCGCCCAAGCCCGTCCAAGTCCTCAGGACTTGACACGGGCCTTTCGTATTCCGCCACGAGGAGGACTGTTGGCCGCCAAGACCGCCACCAAAGGCCGCACCACCAAGGCACCCGCCAAGAGTGCCGATGCTGCCAACGCCGCCAAGAACGGCAAGGCCGGCGCCACAACATCGACCACCAAGGCGTCAGCCAAGACGGCGTCAACTGCAAGGCCTGCGACCAAGAAGCCGACCACCAAGACCGCGGCGAAGCAAACCCCCGCACGCAAGGCCGCGGTGAAAAAGACCCCCGCCAAGAAGGCCACCGCCGGCGTGGCAGCGAAGAAGACCGCCACCAAGGCGGCGACCACCAAATCCGCGGCGGCCAAGAAAGCGCCTGCAGCGAAGAAGGCATCAGCAGCCAAGAAATCCTCTGGGGCAGGCGAGACGGCGAAGGCAGAGTCGACAAAGACCACCAAGCCCGCGACCAAGTCCAGGGGTGCCAAGCGGGCCAAGACGGACGACGAGACTGCGGTTGTCGCCACTGTCGTGGCCGATGCCCCCGTGGCAGACAAGAGTGCCGACGACGAGGTGGACATGTCCGCCGCTGCGGAGATCGAGGCAGCGGCCGAGGCCGACCTGCAAAAGGACCTGGCAACCCTGGAGAAGGATGACTCCGGCAAGCCTGCTGCGCCCGGCACCGAGGGTTTCGTGCTGTCGGACAGCGACGACACCGACGAACCGGTCCAGACCGTCACTGTGGCCGGCGCCACTGCGGACCCGGTCAAGGACTACTTGAAGCAGATCGGCAAGGTTCCCCTGCTGAATGCCGAGCAAGAGGTGGTGCTGGCCAAACGGATCGAGGCGGGACTCTTCGCCGAGGAGAAGCTGGCCGATCCGGCGTTCACGAAGAAGCTCAACGACGACCAGCTCTACGAGTTGGAGCAGCTCGTCGTCATCGGCCGTCGCGCCAAGAACCACCTTCTCGAAGCGAACCTGCGCTTGGTGGTCTCGCTCGCCAAGCGTTACACCGGCCGCGGCATGCTGTTCCTCGACCTGATCCAGGAAGGCAATCTGGGCCTTATCCGTGCGGTCGAGAAGTTCGATTACAAGAAGGGCTACAAGTTCTCCACCTACGCGACGTGGTGGATTCGTCAGGCCATCACCCGCGCTATGGCCGATCAGGCACGTACCATCCGGATCCCGGTGCACATGGTCGAGGTCATCAACAAACTGGCGCGTGTCCAGCGGCAGATGTTGCAGGACCTGGGCCGCGAGCCGACGCCCGAGGAGTTGGCCAAAGAGCTCGACATGACCCCCGAGAAAATCGTCGAGGTTCAGAAGTACGGCCGGGAACCCATCTCGCTGCACACGCCCCTCGGCGAGGACGGCGACAGCGAGTTCGGTGACCTGATCGAGGACTCCGAGGCCATCGTTCCTGCAGACGCTGTGTCATTCACCTTGCTCCAAGAGCAGCTGGATCAGGTCTTGGTCACCTTGTCCGATCGCGAGGCGGGCGTCGTTCGCATGCGCTTCGGTCTCACTGACGGCCAGCCCAAGACCCTCGACGAGATCGGCAAGGTCTACGGCGTCACTCGCGAACGTATCCGTCAGATCGAGTCGAAGACCATGTCCAAGTTGCGCCACCCGAGTCGCTCACAGGTGCTGCGCGACTATCTGGAGTGACAGGGTCCTCTTGGGGCTATCCGGGTTCGCAGGCGGGGACGACGGCGAACCGGTAGCCCATCTTCTGCCACTTCGGCAGCATCGTGCGCACGGCGGAGACGGTCGTAGCGTGAGTGTCGTGCATCAGGATTACCGCCCCCGGGCTCGTCGCCTTGCGCAGCGCGCGGACCGTCCATCGCTGGGAGTGTGGTGACCAGTCGTCGATGTGCGCGGTCCACATCACCGGCTGGAATCCCAGACCCAGTGCCACCTTGGCCACTCGCTCGTTGATCAGCCCATAGGGCGGTCGCATGCACGAGTCCAGGCGGATCAGACGCTCGGGGTGGCGCAGTTGCCAATGAACCTTCCGCGTGGATATCTGCGTCAACCTCGGGTGATCCCACGTGTGGTTGCCGATGGCGTGACCGTCGCGGTGCATCCGCCGGATGGTCGACTTGTCGGCCGCAGCCGCTTGTCCGGATACGAAGAAGGTGGCGGTGGCATCGTGACGTCGCAGCGCTCGCAGGAGCGAACTCGTGGCGGGAGCGGGGCCGTCGTCGAACGTCAGGTACAGGACCTTGTCGTGGGTCCGGGGACCGACCGCCGCGCGATACCACCCGGGCGGATTCGGAATCCCCTTGCTCATCTGCTGTGGGCCGCTTCCCTTGTTCCACCGGACATCGTCGGTTCCGCCCGCCCCCACGCCCAGAGATGTCACCACAGCAAGGATGCCGATCGCGACCACGTTCACCTCATCAACATACGACTTGCACCTGAGCAGCCGCGGACAGGCATGGCACCTGCCGGATTGCCGATCGCGAGTCACGGTGGTTCGCTGATCGCATGGACTCAACACCGATGTTCCCCCTGGGTTCGGTGCTGTTCCCCCATATGCCGCTTCCGCTGCGCTTGTTCGAATCGCGCTACCTCGTCATGCTCGGACACCTACTCGAGCAAGACGACCCGTCTTTCGGGGTGGTCCTCATTGAGCGAGGACAGGAGGTCGGCGGTGGCGAACAGCGATTCGGTGTGGGCACCATGGCGCAGATCATCGAAGTTGACGCTCGCAAGGACTTCGTGTCCGTGGTGGCGCGCGGCACTGATCGATTCAGAGTCGTCGACTGGGAGGCGGACGGCCCCTACCCCAGGGCGACACTCGCGCCCCTGCCCGAACTGCACTGGAACTCGGGCCTGGAACCCGCCCGCAACGAAGCGGAGTCACAGGTGAGGCGGGCCCTGGCGGCCATGGAGGAAGTCGGAGGGACTGTCTGGCCGGCCGACGTCGCCCTGGCGACGGATCCGATGATCGCGACCTGGCAATTGGCCGGACTCGCCCCCATCGGTCCGATGGATCAACTCTCACTGCTGCAGGTGGAGTCGACGGCCGACCTGCTGGCGGCGATCAGTAGGTTGAGTCGCGAGGTGACCGACATCATGTCGCTGCGCCGTTCCGAGTCGGGGGAGTAGCGTGCCGCTACCGCGCTACTTCTTCTGGCGGAAGCCCACTGTCATCCATGACCCGTAGCCCACGGCGTTCGCTGCCTGGACCTGGACGTTGTACTTGGCGCGCTTTCGCATGCCCTTGAGGGTTCGCTTCGTACTTGTCTGCTCATGCCAGGATCGGTAGTTCGTCTTGCGGTTGGGCTTCGTCCACCGGATCCGGTACTTCACGATCGGGGAACTCCCTGTGGCGCTTGGTGGTCGCCACGAGATCTGCACCTTGCGCTTGCGGAAGTTGCTCGCCTTGAGACGGTTCACGACGCCCGGCTTGCTGATGAGCGGCGGGGGCGTGGTGGGCTGAGTGGTCGGCGCTGTAGTGGGAGTAGTGGTCGGGGTCGTTGTGGGAGCGGCGGTGGGTCTCGACGTGGGTGAGGCGCCATCCGTGTAGGTGTAACCGCCGGCCAGCGAGCCGGACGCCGTATCCGGATTGGTCACAGTCACGGCCACCGCTCCGGCCGCATGGGCCGGAGTGGAGCACGTAATGCTCGTGGTCGAGACAACGGTGGGGGAGGTGCAAGCGGAGCCACCCAGGGACACCGTGGCACCGCTGAGGAACCCGGTTCCCGTCACAGTGACTGGAGTACCGCCGCTCGTTCCACCCGAAGCCGGGGACACGGCCGTGACCGATGGCGCGGTTCCCACCAGGATTCCCGTGTTCGACTGCGCGATCCGGCTCGTCCCATCGGATCGTGTCCAGGTTGCCACGGCGGTGATTCCATCAGCTGACAAACTCACCCCGGGGGGCGATGGCGCCCCACCGGTCGCCGACACGGTTACCGGAGTCTGCCAGGTACCTGTGGTACCGCTGACCTCCGCGGCCGCGGTCTGGATCACCGTGTCCGACTGCCGCCAGATCACGACGGATCGGCCTCCCGAAGCCGACATCTGCACCTGCGGCACTGCGGCGCCGGACCCGACGACAGCTGTGATGGATCCCCACGTACCGGTGTTGCCGTTGACGGTTCCCACCCGGGACTGCAGCACCCCGTTGCGGTCCCATGTGGCGATGACGCGATCTCCGGCGGAGGCTGCCGCGACTGTGACGTTGGCCGCGTCCTGGCCCGGTGCGCTGAGTTCGGTCATCGGGCCCCAGTCGGCTGCTATTCCGCTGATCGTTGCCGAGCGGGACTGGGCGATGATGTGCGAGCCGTTGCTTCGCAACCAGGTGGCAGTGGCGGTGACCCCATCGTCGGAGAGTGTGGTGCCGGCCCGTTCGGCGCTCCCACCCGGCGCGGACAACGTGGTGGCCGTTCCCCACGTCGCTGCTGCTCCGGCCACAGTCGCCACAGCGGACTCCACGACGCTGTCGCGTCGCCAGGCAGCGATTGCAGCAGCCCCATCGTCGGACACCCGGATCACGGGACGGGATGCGCTTCCCGCCGGGGAGATGTTAGTCACGCCACCCTCCCACGATGCGTCGTTCCCGCTGATGGTGCTGGACGCGGATCGGATTCGAGTGGTTCCCGGATCGACCCACACCGCGGTCGCCCGGTCGCCCGCGGCGGACAGAGCGACATCGGGGTCGGTAAAGCCTGGGGGCAACACGCCGGAAACTGTGCGGGTGATGCCCCAAGTCGCCGAGTTGCCTGACACCGTTGCCGACCGTGCCCTGATGAAATCCCCAGCACCGCCATCCCACACAACTGTGGCGTGGGTACCGTCGGTGTCCAGGGCGACTGCGGGGGGTTCGGCGGTCGAAGCAGCGAAGTCCTCCAAGGGACCCCAGGTCGCGGTGCCCCCGGACATAGTCGCAACCCGGGCCTGAATTACGCCGCCCCGTAGCCACACTGCGATCGCCCGGCTGCCGTCCGCCGAGATCTCGATCTGCGGATCCGTGGCGTCGACTCCGGTCGAGGACAGATCGGTGACCGAGCCCCACGAGCTGCTCACGTCCGCTCCACCAGACGAAGGTGCCAGCAGCAGCAGACTGGCAGTGAGAGCAAACACCACCGAGAGCGCCAGAGGACGTCTCAGGCCCATCGTCAACCTCAATCCGCAGACGTCTGTTCATACCGCCCAGGGGAACCCCTCAGGCGGCAACCTCCACCATAAGGCGTGATCCGCGGCGCGAGGTCCATGACAGGCGCCTCCCATGCCCGTGCCTGTCCGGCAGGAAGCCCGCTCGCGGCTCTCATAAGGTGGGCCCATGACCGTTGAATATCCCGTAGCCGGACAGTGGACAGCCGGAACCTCGTCGCGACAGGTGCTGTCGCCCTTCGACGGGTCCCTCATCGCCGAGGTGCCCGCATTCAGTGGGGCCGATGTGGACGCCGCTGTGGCTGCGGCCGACAACGCGATGGCCACGTCCCCCTTGGCGACCCACGAGAGGGCGGCCATCCTCGACCGAGCGGCCCAGTTGCTGGCGGGGCGCCAAGAGGACTTCGCGTACGACCTGGCTCGGGAGGCCGCCAAACCCCTCACCCAAGCGCGCATCGAGGTCCAGCGAGCGGTGTCGACCCTGACTTTCTGCGCCGCGGAGGCGCGCACGTTCACCGGTGAGATGGTTCCCATGGACGCGGCGCCGTCGGGGGTGGATCATCTCGGTTTCGTGATGCGGGTTCCGATCGGGGTGGTAGGAGCCATCAGCCCGTTCAACTTCCCCCTCAATCTTGTGGCGCACAAGGTCGGTCCGGCCATCGCCGCCGGGTGCGCTGTGGTCGTGAAACCTGCCAGTCAGACCCCCCTGTCGGCTCTGAACCTGGCCAAGGTCCTGTTCGAGGCGGGTCTGCCGTTGGAGTACCTCAGCGTGGTTCCCGGCAGCGGGGGTACGGTCGGCGACGCCTTGGTGCGCAATCCGGATGTCGCACTCATCTCGTTCACGGGTTCTCCGGAAGTCGGCTGGGGAATTCGTGCGGAGGCCCCCCGCAAGCGAGTCGGACTGGAACTGGGCAACAACTCCCCGTTGATCATCTGCGCCGACGGCGACTGGAAGGCAGCTGCCGCGGCCGTGCGACTCGCCGGGTTCTCGCACGCGGGACAGTCCTGCATCTCGACGCAACGCATCTTGGTGGAGGACTCGATCAAGGACGATTTCGTGGCGGAACTCGTGCGGCAGGTGTCGACCCTCGTCGTCGGTGACCCGCTCGCCGATACGACGGAAGTCTCCGCCCTGATCGACAAGGCCAACACCGACCGGGTCAAGTCCTGGGTCGAATCCGCGACGGCCAATGGGGCCACGGTCGCGGCCGGCGGCACGGTCACCCCCGAGGGTCATCTGAATCCCACGATTCTGGTGGACGCCCAACCCGACGACGACGTGTGCGCCCATGAGATCTTCGGACCCGTGGTCGTCGTGCGCGGCTTCACCGACGTGGCAGCGGCACTGGCCGAGGCCAACGACTCCCACTACGGCCTCCAGGCGGCGATCTTCACGGCGAACATCAACACCGCGCTCTGGGCTGCCAAGGGCCTGGACTACGGGGGAGTGCTCATCAACGAGGTGCCGACGTGGCGCGCGGACCACATGCCCTATGGCGGCCTGCGCGATTCCGGTAACACCCGCGAGGGTCCCGGCTGGGCGATTCGGGAGATGACCGAAGAGCGGCTCGTCGTCATCAAGACAGGAGCCGGACCCGCCTGACAGCTCGTTGCCGTCAGCCCCTGCCACGACGGCCCGATCAACCGGCTCCCACGACCTCTGACGGATGAATTTCGGCCGGGATTCACCTGCGCGTCGGTGCTACCGTGGCACGAATCACAGATGAACGGCGGGTTAACAACTGTGCAGGTGGCGGCCGGCAGCGGACTGATGGGACGACTGCCCATCGCGTCATGGTTGCCGCGTTATCGCCGCGCCTACATCGCCGGCGATCTGCTCGCCGGACTGGTCGTCGCAGCGCTGGCGATCCCCCAGGCACTGGGTTACGCGGGTATCGCCGGTGTGCCGGTCATCGTGGGCTTGTACGCCATCCCGTTCGCGCTGGTCGCCTACGCCGTGTTCGGCTCGTCCCCGCACCTTGTGGTCGGACCGGTGTCCACGGTCTCGGTGCTGTCCGGGGCACTGGTCGCCGACCTGGCCCAAGGAGATCCCGGGCAGGTCGTGGCGTTGACGAGTGCATTGGCCATCGGCGCAGGACTCGGTTTGATCATCGGGGGCGTGGCCAAACTGGGCTGGGCGGCCGAGTTCCTGTCACGGCCCATCGTCACCGGATTCGTCTTCGGGCTCGTCCTGCTGATCATCATCGGTGAGATTCCCAGTCTCCTGGGGATGCCGCCGGCGACCGGGGACATATTCGGCAAGATCGGCTCGATCCTCACGTCGATCGGGGACATCCAGCCGCTCACCGCAGCGATTGGAATCACGGCTCTGGTGGTCCTGTTCCTCGGTGCCCACTTCGTGCCGCGGGTTCCTTGGGGCTTGATCGTTCTGATCGTCGGAATTGCGTTGTCCGCGGCCTTGGCGTGGTCGCAGGCGGGTGTCGTCGTGGTCGGCGCTGTCCCTCAAGGATTGCCACCGATCGGGTTGCCGCACATCTCCGGCGACCAGATCCCGCCCGTGATCGTCGGCGGGTTGTCCATGGCCATGGTGGGGCTCGCGGAAGGTCTCAGCGCGGCCCGCATCTTCGCCGCCCGTGAGGGTTACAGCATCAACACGAACCAAGAGCTGGTCGGTACCGGTGTGGCGAACCTCGCGGCCGGGGTCTCCGGGGGGATGGGTGTGGCCGGGTCACTGTCCAAGACCGCCGCCTCACGCCGCTCGGGTGGACATAGCCAGATGACTGGCCTCTTCGGTGCCGCGATCGTCCTGCTTGTTCTGGCCTTCCTCACCGAGTACCTGGCGCCGTTGCCGCGCGCGATCCTGTCCGCAATCGTCATCCAGGCCGTGTGGGGTCTGATGGACCTGCGCGCGCTGCGCCGTTATCAGCTCATCAGACGAAACGACTTCAACTCCTCGATCGCCGCGATGGTCGGCGTCTTGATCCTCGGGCCGCTCTACGGGCTCCTGGCCGCCGTGGGGCTGGCCGTTCTCGGGCTCGTCTACCGGTCCAGCCGCGCTGACGTGGACATCATGGGCAAGGTGCCCGACGAGAAGGCCGCGTGGGGCAGCATCGACAACCACCCCGAGCGGCGCACGTACGACGGGGTCCTTGTCATCAGGCTCGACGCCCCGCTGTTCTGGGCGAACTCGACCGAGATCGCCGATCGCTTGCTGGCCGAAGTCGACGCCAACGCCGACACGCAGGCGCTGGTGTTGGACCTCGAAGCCACGAGCCAACTGGACACCACCAGCATCGACACCCTCGAGTTGCTGCTGACCCGGTTGCGAGAACGTCAGATCGACCTGTACCTGGTGCGCGTGTTCTATCGCGCCCGCAGGGTCTTGGCCAAGTCGGGCTTCATCACCGAACTCGGCGAGGACCACATGTGGCACAGCATCGCCGCCGGTGTCCGTGCGGCCCGCAAGGACGCGCACCTGAAGACCAAGAGTCATGCCCAGCCCGAAGACGAGCCGAACGGCGACGAGCTGAACGGCGACGAGCTGAACGGCGACCTGCACAACAGCGAGGAGGACGACGACAACGGGGACCCGAGTTCCGAACACATAGCCACGGGCAGTCGTGCCCGCCACAACGGCGATGACGATGACGATGACGATGACGACGGCACCTCCGGTCCAGTACCACGAGGCGGTTACCAAGACCCGTTCCCGACCCGGCGCCGGTTCTTGTTCTGGCGGCGGTGACGCCGACGGGTCGAGGCGTTGATCGCGGCAGTCTGCCACCGGACTTACGGCCAGTAGCCGTGCAGTCGGGCGTAACGGGTGAGGACCACCGCGGCCACCACCGTGCCCGTGACCAGGGTGGTCCACGGCAGCACGTAGGCCAGCACCACCGCCGCAACTGCGAGCAGGGCCATGACCACCAGCAGTCCATGTCCGATTTCGGAGGCGTCGGCGCGCGGGGACCGGATTCCCTCTCCCTGGGAGGCCATGCGCGCCTCGGCTCGAGCCGCTGCTGCCCGAATCGCCCGCTCGGTGTCGTAGCGCCGCCGCTGCTCGGGGTCCGACAGGACCAGATACGCGACGTGAACCGAACGGAACCTGTCCTGATCGCCGCCGACATCCGGGTGCGTGGCGCGCGCAGCGCGATGCCAGGCAGCCTGGATATGGCCGTCGTCTGCGTCAGGGGCCACGCCCAGGACGGCATAGAGATCGCCGGGCACTGAGGCCCACAGGTCTGTCTTCGCCATGACTTCTCGAGTGTCCCACCTCGGCGGGCTCGCAGTACGTTGACTCCAGCAGAGTCACCGAGAGGAACCCCCGTGAGCATCGATCGACAGCGACTGGCCGAGCACCTGACGCAGGAGCGGGATCTGCACGTCCAGCGCACACCGAAATCCCGCGCCCTGTTCGAGCGGGCCGATCACCTGTTCGGGCGCGTCCCGATGACCTGGATGAACAAATGGTCCGGTGGCTACCCCTTGTACCTGGCCGGTGCGCACGGCAACCGCATCACCGACGTCGACGGCAACGAGTACGTCGATTTCGCGCTGGGAGACACCGGCGCAATGGCAGGGCACTCCCCGAAGCCAACCGTCGCCGCTGTGGAGAAGCGCATCGGTCAAGAAGGTGGGATCACCACGATGATGCCGACCGAAGACGCGGAGTGGGTCGCCGCCGAGCTCACGCGCCGATTCGGGATGCCCCTGTGGTCTTTCAGCCTGACCGCGACCGACGCCAATCGATGGGCCTTGCGGATCGCCCGCATGGTGACCGGGCGTTCGAAGGTCATGGCGTTCTCGTACTGCTATCACGGCTCGGTCGACGAGACTTTCGTGATCACGGGTGCCGATGGGGGTGCGGCACCGCGCGGGGGCAACGTCGGTCCTGCCGTCCCGATCGACCAGACGACGCGGGTCGCGGAGTTCAACGACCTGGCATCGGTCGAGGCAGGATTGGCGCACGGCGACGTCGCGGTGTTGATCATGGAACCGGCGCTGACCAACATCGGAATCGTGCTGCCGGAACCCGGGTTCCTGGACGGCGTGCGGGACCTGTGCGACCAGTACGGAACCCTGCTCCTCATCGACGAGACCCACACGATTTCGGCTGGTCCGGGAGGTTGCACCGCTGCGTGGGGGCTGCGGCCGGACATCTTCGTGATCGGGAAGAGCATCGGTGGCGGAATCCCCACGGGGGCCTATGGGATCACGCAGGCTTTGGCCGACGCCGTGGCAACTCGGGAGGATGCGGACCTTGTGGACGTCGGGGGCGTCGGAGGCACCCTGGCGGGCAACGTCTTGTCGACGGCGGCCATGCGAGCAACGCTGGGAGATGTTCTGACGGACGAGGCATTCGCCCACATGATCGAGCTGGCGACTCGGTTCCGGGACGGGGTCGAGCAGGTCTTGAGCCAGTACCTGGTTCCCTGGTCGATCGAGCAGTTGGGTGCTCGCGCCGAATACCGGTTCTGCTCTCCGGCACCTCGCAGCGGCAGCGAGTCCGCTGCTGCCCACGACGACGACCTCGAGGAGTACCTGCATCTCTTCTTGTCGAACCGAGGTGTACTGATCACCCCGTTCCACAACATGGCGCTCATGTGTCCGCAGACCACCGCGGTCGACGTCGACCTCCATTCGCTGCTGTTCGGCGAAGCGGTGGCGCAGATCGCCTGACGGGCGGCGACGCGCTTCGCACGCGCCATAGACTGAGAGCGGTCCGGGAGGGCGTCATGAGCAATGTCACCAGTGTCCAGATGGGTGTCCAGGACGCCCTGTGGCTGACGATGGATCGGCCCAACAACCTGATGGTTGTGGATGGAGCCATGGTCCTGGGTAAGCAGGTCGATCTCGAACAGGTCCGAGCGGTCTACGAGCACGCGCTCGGGCGCTTCCCGGTATTCCAGCGCAAGGCGGTCCCCGCTGGGATGGGTTGGGTGTGGCAGGACGACCCCTACTTCTCGATCGACCGGCACCTGTCCGAGGCGACGCTCCCGCAGCCGGCGGACATGCGCGCTCTGCAGCAGTTTCTCGCCGATCAGCGCACCGCGCCATTACCGAAAGACCGGCCCCTGTGGCGCGCCTACCTGATCGAGGAGATGAATCTCGCTGACGGCACTGTCGGATCGGCGATCGTCAATCGGTTCCACCACGCAATTGCCGATGGGGTGCGCCTGACGCAGGTCATGCTGGGCTTGTGTGAACTCGACGAGTCGGCCAAGCCGGTGACGGTGGCCAAGCCACCCGCCGAGCAAGGTCCGCTGGACCTGGTAGCCGGTCTCGCGGGCACGGCGCGTTCGACCGCCGGCGCCGCGACTCGATTCCTGGGCAAGGCGGGTGTGGGCGCAGCCTCCGACATCGCGCACGCAGTCACCCATCCGATGGAGACTGTCTCCGGGCTTCCCGGCAAGGCGGTCGGTGCGCCAGGTGCTGTACTGCACGGTGTCGAGGACGGCGTGGAACTGTTGCGGCATCCAGATCATCTGCTGGACGCGATGGACGTGATGGGCGTCGAGGCGAGTCGCGGCGCCAATGACATGTCGTCGGTGACCAAACTCGCACTCACCTCCAGCGCCAAGACCGTGTGGACGGGCAAGCCCGGCACCAAGAAGGCCATCTCCTGGTCAGAACCGATCCCCCTGTCGTTGGTGAAAGAGGTCGGCCGGGCGACCGGTGCCACGGTGAACGATGTCCTCTTGAGTGCTGTGGCCGGGGGGTTGCGCAACTACCTGCTGGAGCGCGATGCCTACGTGCCCGAGATCAACTGGATGGTGCCGGTCAACCTCAAGCCGTTCGCCGACAACCTGCCTCCGGACCTCGGCAACTACTTCGCGATCGTGATCCTGCCCATGCCGCTGGACGATGACAAACCCCGCGACCGGCTCGCGACCATGCATCACCGGATGGATCGCATCAAGCACTCAGACGAAGCCGTGCTGACCTTTGGCATCCAACGTGTGGTGTCCATGAGTCCTGGACCGGTGGCCTTCTCACTGACCAACTTCTTCGCCAACAAGGCGGTAGGCGTCCTGACCAACGTGCCCGGGCCACGCGGCGAGATGACGTTCGCAGGCGCCCCTGTGCGACAGGTCGTGGGATTCGCACCGTGTTCGGGTGACCAGCCGATGACCGCGACCATCTTCAGTTACAACGGCGAGGTCACCGTCGGTTTCGCCACCGACGCGGGCTTGATCCCGGATCCAGAGGCGCTCGCCGATCTCGTCGTGGCCAGCATCGACGAACTCGCTGAGGCCGTCGGCGTCGGCTGACTCCGGGCTGCTCAGGCGATGATCAGGTCATCGTCGCCCGTGGGCATCTCCAGCGGGCGGTAGGTGTAGAAGAACGTGCACGGAGTGGACGCGTTGTTGGCGGCCTCGTGCGGAACACCCGGCGGGACGTAGACGTAAGAACCCGGACCGACGTCCTTGCCCATCATGTGGCAGGTCCCATCAAGAATCAGGATGTGGTGATGGGCCGCGTGGTGAGTGTGCTCGGGATTGATCGCCCCACCATCGATCTGCATCAGACCGAGCACAGTGGCTCCGGACTGCCACAGCACCTTGTGCCGGACCCCGGGTGTCGCGTCGTTGGCGATCCATTCGATCGCATCGATGTCTGCAGCACTGTCGACGATGACCCGCCCGAGGTCGTTTCGCTCCATCGTTCTCACCTTCCTGTCTTCTGCGTCATCCCTGTCTTCTGCGTCATTACGCTGTCGGCCAGGCCTGGTCCGACACCTGTGCTGTCCCCACGCTATTCCCCCAGGTCCGGTATGGGCGCGGTGGGTGAAACTTGAGGCATGACAGAGCCTGCAGCCGATCGTTCCATCGTGGGACTGGTCACCGATGATGTGCCGGTGACGAACCCGGAGGAGACTGCCGCGCAACTGCGTGAGGCGCTCCCCGGCAACCGGTACGTCAGCGTCAGCGACATCCCTGTTCTGTCCGGAGGCGAACTCGTTGGCCTGGTGTCGGTCGAACACGTCCTCGCTGCGGAGCCTGATGTTCGGATCACGGACATCATGGATCCACGGCCTCCGATCGTGACTCCCGGAACCCACCAGGAGAAAGCGGCATGGGCCATGGTCCAACACGGTGAGTCCGCTCTCGCCGTGGTCGACTCCGAAGGCCGGTTCCACGGCATCGTGCCGCCCAACCGGATAATGGGCGTCCTGCTTGCCGAGCATGAGGAGGACATGTCTCGCCTGGCAGGTGTCGTCCACGACACGGAGGCTGTGGTGGGTCGCACCGTCGAGTCGGTTCCCCAGCGGGTCCGTCACCGGTTGCCCTGGCTTCTGGTCGGTCTGGCCGGAGCCATGGCCGCGGCCCTCGTCGTGTCGTCGTTCGAGGCAGCCATCAGCGCTCAGGTGATGCTTGCGTTCTTCCTCCCCGGTGTCGTCTACATGGCCGACGCTGTCGGAACCCAAACTGAGACGGTCGTGGTCCGGGGCCTGTCCGTGGGTGTGTCTGTTGCCCGGGTTGCTCGCCGTGAGGCGTGGACAGGTCTCATCATCGGGGTCATCGTCGCCGCACTCTTCATCCCGCTCGGCTGGGTCGTCTTCGGCGACCTTCGACTCATGCTCGCCATAGGCCTCGCGCTGTTCCTGTCCTGCGCCATCGCATCCGTGGTCGCGATGTCCCTGCCCTACCTGTTGGCGCGGTTGGGCCGCGATCCCGCGTACGGGTCCGGGCCCCTGGCAACCGTGATCCAGGACCTGCTGACGATCATCTGCTACGGCGTGATCGTGACCCAGTTGCTGTGATCGATACGGGTCCGGCCTGTCATGCGCCGCATGGTCAGGTCATCCGTCTTTCGGGATCGTGTGTCCATATCTGACCGGTTCGCCCGTGACCGCAGCCCAGAACCGGGTTCCGTACTCCCAGTGCCACCACTCCTGCGGATGGACCACGAACCCCGCGCCGCCCATGGCCGCAGCCAACCGACGGCGAAGATCCCGGTCACGCCGCGGGCCATCGGGCTCGAACGCGGCCGCCGCCGCAGCGGGGACGAAAGCGTCGAACGACGTCCCCAGCGACAAGGGCACGCCGCGCCACGTGAGGGTCAGGTCCACGGTGCCGCCACTCGCGTGCGGGGGGCACCGGGCAGGGTCGGGATCGGGTCGAGTGACGAAACCCGGGGCCAGGGTGGAGTCCTGGTAGACCGTGTCGTGCAGTACTGCCTGCAGTTGGGGATCCCGCCACGCATCCCACACGGCCAGTCCGAATTCCTTGGGCAGGTCGTCGGCGGCGCGATACAGAGCATTCGCGGCACCTGGGCGCAACCAGGCGGTGGGCCGACTGAACGGCCATCCCTCGTGCCAGTAGGCCGCCAGGATGCGAATCCGACGGTGTGCTATCTGTTCCAGATCGCCGGGCTGAGGTGGGGGAGCCGGTGGCAACTCGTCGCTCTCCCGTGCTGTGACAGGGGTGAGTTCCGTGTCCCATGCTGCCCGGGGCACACATTCGCTGCTCGCGGATGCCCAGTGGTAGTCCGGCAGCGGCCCCTCACGGACGATCACGAACCGGACGCCCGCAGCGACCGGCTGATTTGGTCGACCTTGCGCCAGATCGTGGCACGGACCTCAGGGCTGCTCATCTCGCCGAGGTGGGTGACCCGCGCCGGGATGTGGTCGTCGATGGGGTATTCGGGGAATGTCTCGAGGTGGCGCCGGTACTCGTTGTCCGTTGCGATCAGGATGTTGGTCACCCCCGGGACGTCGATGTGCGCCGCCGTGTACGGGTAGATGACGATCTCATGGGTGCTGTAGATGTTCGTGACCCGGTCGGCGATGACGGGCAGGTCGTCGTGCAACTTGGTGAGGAACTGCGAGCCCTCGGCCATGTCGGTCAGGGCCGGCGTCAGGTTGCGCCGGGTGAGTCCTACGATGCGGGCTACACGCGCGGCGCTGCGCGACCCCTGCCACGGGGCACCGACGCTGAACACGTGCTGCAC
The DNA here is from genome assembly GCA_037045355.1 of Candidatus Nanopelagicales bacterium. Lineage (NCBI taxonomy): Bacteria > Bacillati > Actinomycetota > Actinomycetes > Candidatus Nanopelagicales > Candidatus Nanopelagicales bacterium. Next base: position 149,946 of record JBAOHO010000009.1, read on the forward strand.
CTGAAGGGGATTGTCGAGCGCGAACCGCAGGCATGCCAGGGCGCCTTGCGAATGACCTACGAGCACGACGGGCGATTCCGGGTCGCGGCCCATCTTGGTGAGGCCGCGCCGGATGTCGCGAGTGATGTTCTGTTGGGATCGGTGCAGCGGCAGTGTGACACCGAAGCTCGCCAGGGTGATGAGGAACGCGTTCGGGTGCCGCTCCAGGACCTTGCGCATCATCAAGGTGGCCGCGACCCCCTTGATGGCGGTCCCGGCGATGATGGGCACGGCGATCGTCATGCGGTCGACCTCCTCTCCTGACTGTGGGACCTCGGCTGTCGGCTGTCGGCTGTCGGCTGTCGGGTCACGTCGGCTGTCGGGTCGGCTGACGGATGAGGTCAGCGGACGGATGAGGTCAATAGTGCCGCGCCAGCAGGCGGGATGCGACGAAAGGCGCGCGCAAGACGAAGGTTCGCTGCCGTGTACTTGCCCAAAGCCTTCGGAATCCGCAGGAATCGTTGTGGCTGAGTGGTTACCGGGGGCGAGGCTCACGGCCGGTTATCCTGCTGGGACACCTATCGGGAGGGTTCACGTGTTGCGTCGCCGCCGTTCCACCACGGCCGTCTACGCGGCCGTCATGGCATCTGCCGGGCTGCTCGTTGCGGCCTGCGCCTCATCGCCGACCGCCACGTCCGACGGTGCCACGGCACCGGGATCGGGGTCGGAGTCGGGACAGACCATTGCCCCCGAACCGCCGCCTGAACTGCCCCGCGGGGGTCGAGAGGTGTTCCCCGAGTACCGACTGGTCGGCTACTCCGGTGTCATGGGCGACGTCAACGAGGACATGGGCCGATTGACGGGTGACCTCGACGCGCGCTGCGAACAGATCGAGAGAGTCGGCAAGAGGTATGAATACGGGCGCCGTTTGCTCCCCGTCTTCGAGTTCATCCCCGTCGTGGTTCACGGTTCTCCGCAGAAGGACGGCACCTACCGCACGCGTGTCGGCAAGGGCCAGGTGCGCGAGTACCTCGAAGCGGCCCGGCGCTGCAAGGCCCTGCTCTTGCTGAACATCCAACCGGGGCGGTCGGAGTTCATGCCGGAGATGAAGCACTACGAGAAGTTCCTCGAAGAGCCCGATGTCGGCGTCGCCCTCGACCCGGAATGGGCCATGGATCCTGGGGAGATTCCCGGGGTCAACCTGGGTCGCACGGACGGTCCGGAACTCAACGAGGCGGCGATGTATCTGTCGGACATCGTGGCCGAGCACAACTTGCCCGAGAAAGTGATGGTCTTCCACCAGTTCAACTTCGGTGCCGTGGAGAAGATCAAAGGTCTCAAGCCTCAGCCAGGAGTCGCGTTGATCCGGTCGATCGATGGCCTCGGTGGTCCCGAAGCCAAGATCGAGGAGTACAACGCGCTGATCAAGAATCAACCGCCGTACATTCACCCCGGGTTCAAACTCTTCTACAAAGAGGACACCAGTCCCCCTGGGGATCTCGGCTCATGACCCCGAAAGAGGTCATGGCGCTTCGACCCCGACCCGAGTACATCCTGTACGAATGACCCACCTGCACCACGGCAGATGACGATCACCGCCTGCGATGGGCGCGCAGTAGCCGGTGGGTCGGTTACGACCGGCCTCCAGTCGCTTCGTCCATCAGCACAGGTGCGTTCATCTCGGCGAATCGATCAGCTGTGCGGCGGGCGCGCTCTTTGGCCCGTGCAGCCCGCTGGGCGCCGCGGGTGTCGCGCCAGCGTTGCCGGCGCTCATTGATGCGGGCCGTTGTCCGCGCGGCAGTGGGGGCCCATCGGTCCTCGAATCGGGACACCCGCTTGCGCACCGCCCGCTCCGCGGCGAACTCCACGCTGCGGCTCTGACCGCGCGCCACCAGGTTGTCGTACTGGTCCACGACCGCCGCAGCGAGAGCCGACGGTGTCCGGGTGACCCCGGACAGAGCGCCGCGAGCGTTGCGTGACAGGCCATCCACCGCGCCGATCACGGCGTAGACGGGCTCGGGCAGCTCGCCGTCCAGAACCCGACGGGTCAGCGATTGTGAGAGGTCCTCCGGCAGCGTCATGGACCCATGCTCGGTTGAACGCTGGCTGTTCGCCGACAGCCACACGCAACCGGCCGCGCCGTGTTACCCGATCGGAATCACGATGCGCGGGGGGACAATGGGGTGTGGCAGAACCCGATGCCCCCACCCCGGGTGACCGGCTGCGGCAGTGGCTCGCAGCCAGTGGTCGCCACGCCACGTTCATCGAGACTCACGTTTCCGTGGTGGCCTTGACTGCCGATCGGGCGTACAAGGTGAAGAAGGCCGTTCGGTTCCCCTTTCTGGACCTGTCGACTCGGGAACGCCGGTTGGCGATGTGTTGGCGCGAGGTGCATCTGAATCGTCGGCTCGCTCCCGATGTCTACCTCGGGGTCATCGACATCACCGGTGCGGCGGGGGAGCCGGTCGAGCATGCCATCGAGATGATCCGGCTACCCGATGCGATCCGCCTCGATCATCTCCTGACGGATGCAGACACCCCGGCTCGGCTCACCCAACTGGCCCACCACCTGGTGGAGTTCCATGCCACTGCCGACGGCTCCGATGCGATCGATCAGTCAGGTACGGCGGCCGCCGTGCGACGCCTGTGGCGTGACGAGATCGCCGGACTGACTCCATTCGCCGGCACCGTGGTGCCCCGTCGCGATGCGCAGGCTTGTGCCCGTCTGGCACGGAACTACATCGACGGCCGCGCCGCGCTGTTCACCGATCGCGTGCGGCGGGGCCGGATCCGCGACGGTCATGGCGACCTGCGGTGTGACGATGTCTTCTTCCTCCCGGATGGCATCCGGATCATCGACTGTCTGGAATTCGACGATCGCCGCCGTCGGGGTGACGTCCTGACCGATGTGGCATTCCTGGCCATGGATCTGCAATGGCGAGGGCGCGAGGATTTGGCCGAATGGTTCTTGTCCGAGTACTCGAGACTGTCGGGGGACCACTGGCCGCAGTCGTTGGCCCACCATTGGATCGCCTACTTCGCCCATGTCCGCGCCAAGGTCGCCTGCCTGAACGGAGGTGTCGGCGGTGCGGCAGCCCGCCGCGACGCTGAGGAGCACATCGCTCTTGCGCGGACCCACCTCCGCCTCGCTCAAGTGCATCTCGTCGTCGTGGGTGGACTGCCGGGGACAGGCAAGTCCACGGTGACCCGCGAACTGGCGCGCCGGGGGGAGTTCGATGTCCTGCGCAGCGATGTCGTGCGTCGGGAGTTGCCCGCGCTGGTCGCCGCCGATCCCGGGGTCCGGTATTCGGCGGCCGGCCGGGCGGCGGTCTATCGGTCGATGCTGCATCGAGCTGGGAAGGCCATGGGGCTGGGGCGCAGTGTCATTCTCGATGCCAGTTGGGCCGCCCGTGACGACCGTCGAGACGCCGCCAATCTGGCGGCCGCCTGCGGCGCGGAACTCGTTCAGTTGTGTTGCGTCGCGCCGACCAGCGTCACGCAACAGCGCATTCGGGACCGGCTCAGTGCGGGGACCGACGAATCCGAGGCAGATGTCGCCGTAGCCCGGTCGATGGCGGCGCGGTTCGACGCCTGGCCCGAGGCGTCAGTCATCGCCACGACCGGAGACATCGCGGAGTCTGTCGCTGCGGCGGCTGCGGCGCTGACCGACACCCTGATCCGCTGATCCTTCGCGTGGCAGTGGAAGGCCGAAGTCACCAGCGCATCCGTGCTTCCTCGGCGAACCCACGCAGGTCGTGGAGTGCCAGCACCTCGCCCGTGTCCGTGCTCACGGTTCCGGACCATGTGCCGAAGCATTGATGCACCTCGGTGGCAATCACGACCGCCTCGGTACGGGCGCGCCGCTCGAACGAGGGTGCGAACGTCACGTCGACCCGACCGTCGGTTTCGTCCCGGACCCGCCAGGGCCGCAGCCAGTTGTCCGGGTCGTAGTCCCAGGTGAGGTCGGCCCCGATCTTGTGCAGTCGACCGTCGACACACAGCGCGTTCTCGGTCATGCCGGTGCCGTCCGTCCACTTGCCCCCGAACTGCAGTCCGATGGTGTGGTGGTCCTGGCGTCCCGACGCCGAACCCCAGTTCCAGGTGGTGCGGTATGGCCACCGGCCTCGGCCATGGTCGAGGACCGCGTACGAATCATCGGCGGCGAACCGGTATCGGACGCCGTCTGCCACGACCGCACCCACAGCGGGCAGGGTGTTGTCCTTGACTGTGTACTGAAAGCGCTGGTCCGTCCATGGGATGACAACACCGAGGCTCTCGTGGCCGGGGGGTCGGGTCACAGTGACATCAGCCGAGATCCGATCGGTCTTCGCGCGCAGGCGGATGGTGTCGTCTAGCGGCTCGATGCGGATCTGCACACCTGCGCTTCGCACGCCGACCTCCCCGTCCCCGCTGCGTTGGGGTAAAGCCACGCGACCGAGCGGGATGATCGCGGTCTTGTCGATCTCGACGCCGTCATAGGTCATGAACCACACAGTGTGCAGCGCCAAGTAGTCGATGGAGCTGACGGTGAGAGCCAGAACGTGGTCCGGACCCTGAACGCACCAGTACTCCCACCGCTTCGTGCGCCCCCAACCCGTGAGGTTGGCGCGGTGCAGAGGTTTGCGGGTCCACCCGACCGCGGCAGGATTGAGACTCCCCTGGGGAGCGCAGAGATCGACCGGAAGTGTGATCTCAGGCTCATGGCTCAGGCGAGCGGTCATGACCGCATCACTTTGACCGTGCGTTTGGGCGGGGACGGATCGGTGAGTCCGCCCGCTGCCGCGCGCACTTTCAGCGTGTACTTGCCGGGCTTGCTCTGGTAGGTGCGCGGTGAGGCGCAGGATTTCCAGGTGGCCTTTGGTGGCTCCTCGCCCTTGATCCGCTTGAACCACTTGCACTGGAATGTCGAGTCGGAAACGCTCGACTCGAACCGGAATGTCAGCGCGACTTTCTTCTTCGCCGTGTAGACCTTGGCTTTGGGGGCCTTTGTGATGGTCGTGTCCGGCGTCACCGGCGGTGGCGCCGGCGAAACGCCGGTCACGCGGGCCACCTTGGTCTCCGTCGGCGTGCCCGGGTAGTCCAGCGTCACCCACAGCGTGTCCGATGGTCCGGCTGCCAACTGCCGCGGTGCTGCCCCTGCAGCCGGGAATCCGCTCAGTGTGGTGTATCCGCCGTCGGACGTCAGCCTTCCCAGGTTGCGTCCGTTGAACTGCGCGAACCAGTAGGCGCCGTCCGCACCGAATGTCACCCCGAATGGATCGAGTTGAGCCGTTTCCGTGGTCTGCGGGGTTCCGCCGGGTTGGATCCGGCCGACGTTCTGCGGATTTGCCAGCGGGTTTGAGTAGCCCATCTGGTCACCGGGACCGGCCGCGATGCCCTGGTTGCCGCCACCAGTGGGATAGGCCGTTCCGGTGCCGTCGACGGCGACACTGACGACCTGTGCACCGCCATTGCCATCAGCCACCCAGATGGTCCCATCGCCGCCGGCGGCGATCGCTTTCGCGTCCTTGACCTTCGTGACGGCTGTGGCGAACTCGGTCACCACAGCCGGTGGCCCCGGCACGATCCGGAAGACCTTGTCCATGCTTGCCGTCCAGAGATTCCCGTCGGGCCCCGGTACGATGCCCCGCGGGTCGGTAAGGGCGGCGATGGCCACGGTGGTAGGTGTCACCGGACTGGTGACACCGGTGGGGTTGAACGACGCCACCCCACCGGCGTAGGTGATCCACATCAGCCCGCCTGTTGCGGTGATCCCGACAGGATTGGTGACTCCGGTGATATCGAAGCGATCGACCTGCCCCGAAGGAGAGATGCGGGCGACTTCGTCGGTCGCTCCGTTCAGCGTCACCCACATGTTGCCGTCGGGGCCGGGAGCGATGAGATTGTTGGTCCCGATGTCGGCCACGGAGTAGACGCCGTCCACCTGCGGGTCGGCGTGTGCCGGAGTCGCCAGCAGGAGTCCCCCCGCGAGTAGTCCGGGAATCACCAGAGTGTGGGCTGCGATGCGGGTCATGGAGTCAGCCTGACCTATCACGGGCCCGGAGTCGATAGCCGACCGCGCCTGGCGCCGTGATCGGGTCACCGGTGGAACAACCGCTGGGACACACCGCGCACCACAGCCGCTGCGCTGCGGCTTCCCGCCGCGAGGGGGCGGCCGTTGAGGACGTCCACCAAGGCATCGAGTGCGGACCAGGGGATCACCCCGCCGGCGAACAACGCCACACCGCGCAGCGGCATCTCATCGAGAGCCCGGCCGAGCATCGTCACCATGGTGCTGTCGCCTGCGGCCATCTGTTCGAACTGGCCACGTGTGTAACGATGCAGTCCCATTCGCAGAACCCGGCCGACCCGGGACTCTTGGAGTTCGCCGACGGTCGTCAGCCGACTGAACGGACGTACGGGTCGCGGCAGCGGCACTGGTCGTCCGAGTAGTTCGGCGAACTCCTGATCGGAGCGTGCCACTGTGACAGGACCACAATCCCCACCGGGGACCTGGCCCGTGACGGTGACGGTGATCGTCGACCGGATGTCGACGCTGGACGCGGCCAACTCCAGCACGAACTCCCCGGATGGCACACGCCACCTCTGGCTGTCGGCATCGAAGTACGAGAAAGCGCGATCGTCCAGCGAGATCGTGACCGTCTGCGTCGCGCCCGGTGCCAGGTGGACCTTCGCGAATCCGCGCAGTTCACGCAGCGGCCGGGCTACGGCACCGGTGATGTCGCGTACGTACAACTGGACCACGTCACTGCCCGGCCGGGGTCCCGAATTCGTGATGGGAACGGACACCGTCACGTTGCCGCCCGGGGCGAGTTCCGTCCGGTCCGCGGTCGCAGGCCCCCATTCGAAAGTGGCGTAGCTGAGTCCATACCCGAAGGGGAACAGGGCAGGAACGTCGTTCGTGGTGAAGTGCCGATAGCCGACCAGAAGGTTCTCGCGGTATTCGACTTGGTGCGGTTCGCCGGGGAAGTACGGATCAGAGGCCACATCGGTCTGGTCGATGGGGAAGGTCTCAGCCAGCCGGCCTCCGGGATCGACGTCACCGAACAGAACGTCGGCCAGGGCAGACCCGGAGGCCTGGCCCCCCAGGTAGGACTCCACGATGGCTGCGGGGGCATCCACCCAAGGCATGGCGACCGGCGACCCGTTCGACAGGGCCACGATCGTTCTCGGATTCGCCGCGCACACTTTGGTGATGAGCGCGTTGTGTTGCTCGGGAAGGGCCATGTCGGACCGGTCGAAGCCTTCGCTCTCGTAGACGCCCGGGAGCCCGGCGAGGAGCACCACCACATCCGCCCGACGAGCCGTGCGGACCGCCTCACGGATGAGCAGGTCGTCGCGGGCGGATGTCACAGGGTCATAGCCCGGTGCGTAACTGGCAGTCGCGGCACGGGTCCGGATCGCGTCCCAGGCGGAGTCCACGCTCGTCGGGTTCACCAGGGAGCTGCCGAATCCCTGGAATCGAGGTGCGCGCGCGAAGGCGCCGATTACGGCGATGGAGATGTCAGGATCGAGCGGGAGGATGCCGTCGTTGCGCAGCAGGACGGTGCTCTCGGCCGCCGCACGGCGACAGAGCAGGTGATGGGCGACAGTGTCAGCGGCCGACCCCTGTTCGCCTGGAGCCTGCTGGGTCAGGTCGAGGACCCGCTGAGCGCTGGTGGCGACATCAGATCGTGGGAGTTCGCCGGACGCGACGGCCGCGGCCACATCACCATCGGAGATCCCTCCACTGCCGGGCATCTCGAGGTCCATCCCCGCGTGCACACCCACGACGCGGTCGTTGGTGGCCCCCCAATCACTCATGACCAGACCGTCGAATCCCCATCGATCACGCAGGATGGCCGTGAGCAGGTCGTGGTTGTCGCAACAGTGGGTGCCGTTGAGCGAGTTGTAGGCCGCCATGACCGTCCAGGGACGGGCTGCGCGGACTGCGTGCTCGAACCCTGCGAGGTAGATCTCGTGGAGAGTGCGGTCGTCCACCACGACATCGACGACCAGCCGGTGCGCCTCTTGGTTGTTCACCGCGAAGTGTTTCAGGCACGCACCCACCCCGGTCTGCTGGATCCCGTTCACCATGGCCGCCGCGAGCCGTCCGCTCAGCAGCGGATCCTCGGACAGGTACTCGAAGTTGCGACCGCAGTTGGGGTGACGCTTGATGTTCAAGCCGGGGCCGAGCACGACACCGACACCTTCGGCGCGAGCCTCATTGCCGACCGCTCGGCCGACCTCGGCGATCAACTCCTCGTCCCACGAAGACGCCAAGGTGACTGCGGTGGGGAAGCACGTGGCGGGGTTGCTACCCGACACTCCCAAGTGATCTCCGGCCTGGTCCTGCTTGCGCAGACCATGCGGACCATCGCTGAGCATCACGGCGGGGACGGCATGGTCCGGCAGGTCGCGCGTATGCCACACGTCGCTACCGGACAGCAGGCTGATCTGCTCATTCAAGGACAGGTCGGTGGCCCGGATCATGGTCCCATCCTTCCGTCGCGGTTCGGAGTTGGCCATCAGCGCGGTCGGGTGCGGCGCACGATGATGGCGGAGTCCGGGGGCAACCCGATGGTGCCACCGGCGCATGTCGCGCCGCCACACTCCAGCAGCAGCTCGGCGCTCACTGCGCGCACTTCCACCGCTCGGGATCCGAAGTTCGCGAACACCGCAGTTTGATCGACCGCGTCACCCGCTCCCGAGTCGGTACGACGGAACCCCAGGACATCGTCCGGCAGCCCCGCGATCAGGTCCAGTGACCCGATTCGCAGAGATGGCGACGACCGACGAAGGGCGAACAGGTGTCGATACAGGCTGAGCAACGAGTCAGGATCGTCTTCCTCGTCGGCGACATTGACGAAGGAGTGGTCCGGGTTGACCGGAAGCCACGGCCGCACTGACTCGGGACAGAATCCGGCGTTGGCGGATGCGTCCCACTGCATCGGCGTGCGTACCTCGTCGCGGTTCAGTCTCTCGGCCATGCGCCGGTTGAGCGCCTCCGGTACCCAGCGGGCGAAGCGTGCGGCCACCGGGTCCAAGGCCCCCGCCATGGGCAGGTACGTGTTGGACATACCGAGTTCCTGCCCCATGTACAGCGTCGGCACGCCTCGGACCGTGAGCTGTATGACGGCCAGCACCTTGGCTTTGGCGAGGTCGCCGCCGACCCGGTCGATGGATCGGGACCGGTCGTGGTTCTCCAAGACGTAGGTCGGCTGCATGGGGGCCGGGAAAGCCGACTCGAACCGGGCGATGGTGTCTCGGAACCACTGGGCGTCATAGGTGTAGAGCAGGAAATCGAAGAGGAACACCAGGTCGAGGCCGGCGCCGTCGGCGTGATACTCGCGTAGCACCTCGGGTGAACCGAACACCTCGCCCAGAAGGATCCGCTCCGGTTCGCCGTACTCGGCGCACACCGCATGAAGGTCCTGAGCCAGGCTGATGTTGTCCGGCGTGTTCTCTGTGTTGTCGCGGCGCCACAATCGCGGATACCCGGTCGACTTGCGTGGGGCGAAAGGGTTGTCCCGCAGCTCGGGGTCTTTCATGATCTGGCCGAAGATGTCCAACCGGAAGCCATCGACGCTGCGATCCAACCAGAAGCGGACCGCCGCGAACATGGCCTCCCGAACCTCGGGATTGCGCCAGTTGAGGTCAGGTTGGAAGGGCAAGAACGTGGCCATGTAGAACTGGTCCCGTTCTGCAGACCACTGCCAGGCCGAGTCGATCTCGAGTGCCGAGCGCCAGTTGTTGGGCGGCCGGCGGCCGTCACGACCCCGACCGTCGGCCCAGATGTACCAGTCCGACTTGGGGTTGTCTCGCGACCCCTTGGAGCGCAAGAACCACGGATGCTGGTCGGAGGTGTGGTTGAGCACGAGATCGAACATGATCTTCATCCCGCGGCGGTGGACCTGCTCGATCAGCTCCTCTGCGACGGCAACCGAGCCGTATTCAGGGGCGACATCCGTGTAGTCGGTCACGTCGTAACCGAAGTCCTCCTGAGGGCTGTTGAAGAACGGGGACACCCACACCGTCTCGACTCCGAGGTCCGCGATGTAGTTCAAGCGCTCGATCACTCCTGCGAGATCTCCGATGCCGTCGGCGTCCGAATCCGCGAAGGAGCGGGGGTACACCTGATAGATGCTCGTTCCGTGCCACCACGTCATGGATTCATCCTGCCGGTCTGGCTGTCCGGAGTCGTGCGCTGACCGGACGAAACATGACTGTAACGAGGAAGCGGAATTCGTCACGGGCCTGAAACGCTTCCGCGCCGACTGTCGAAACAGCGGGCGACAACTCTGACGTCATCCCTGGGGACAGTCCCTGGAGGGAACGAAGGGAGCACGGCGATGGAAGAATCGCTGCTGAACACAGGTGACACAGCCTGGGTTCTCACCAGTGCTGCTCTTGTCCTGCTCATGCTGCCGGGCCTGGCCCTTTTCTACGGTGGCATGACGCGATCCAAGAGCACACTCAACATGATGATGATGGTCTTCGGAGCCACGTTCCTCGTGGGCGTCCTGTGGGTCATCTTCGGCTACTCGATCACGTTCGGAACAGATGGTGGCAGTGGGTTCTGGGGCAACCCGACCGAGTACCTCGGCCTCGAGTCACTGATGACAGACGACCCCGAAGCCGCACTTCCGGCCATGGCGTTCGTGGCGTTCCAGGCGATGTTCGCGGCCATCACGGTGGCGCTGATCGCCGGTGCCATCGCGGACCGCGCCAAGTTCGGAGTGTGGCTGATCTTCGCCGGCATCTGGGCGACGATCGTCTACTTCCCCGTCGCGCACTGGGTGTGGAGTGCGGGGGGCTGGATCTTCGAAGGCCTCGGCCCGCTCAACGGGACCCCGGCGATCGACTTCGCCGGTGGTACTGCGGTGCACATCAACGCGGGCGTCGCGGGTCTCGCGCTGGCGATCATCCTCGGTAAGCGTCTTGGGTGGCCCAAGACCCCCATGAAGCCGCACAACCTGACGCTGGTGATGTTGGGCGCCGGTCTGCTGTGGTTCGGCTGGTTCGGATTCAACGCGGGGTCTGCCCTCTCCGCCGGCAATACCGCCGCAGTCGTGTTCTTGAACACCTTCGCGGCGACCTGCGCGGCAGCGATCGGCTGGCTGTTGGTGGAGCGCTTCCGCGACGGGCATGCGACCAGCCTCGGTGCTGCCTCCGGCGTTGTCGCCGGCCTGGTGGCCATCACACCGGCGTGTTCCGCGGTCAGCCCCATGGGGGCGCTGATCCTCGGTCTGATCGCCGGCGTGCTGTGCGCCCTCGCGGTCGGGCTGAAGTACAAGTTGGGATACGACGATTCACTCGACGTGGTGGGTGTTCACCTCGTCGGTGGGCTGGTCGGGACCTTGCTCATCGGCTTCCTGGCCACCGAGGCCGCGCCGGCCGGGGTGAATGGGCTGTTCTACGGCGGAGGCACGACGCAACTGGCCAGCCAGGCCATCGCGGCGTTCGCGGTTCTCGCGTTCTCCTTCATCGTGACTCTCGTCATCGCCAAGATCCTCGATCTGGTGATCGGCTTCCGGGTCACGGAGGACGATGAGGTCGCCGGTGTCGATCGCACGATCCACGCCGAGACGGCCTACGAACTGTCCGAGACGGGCGCAGGCGGCCAGTTCGCCGGCCTCAGTGCACACAGCGCCGCCAAGGCGCAGAAAGAGATCGAGGTGAAGGCATGAAGCTCGTCACTGCAGTGATCAAGCCGTTCAAGTTGGAAGAGGTGAAGTCGGCGCTGGAGGCCTATGGGATCCACGGGCTGACGGTCTCCGAAGCCAGCGGCTATGGCAGGCAGAAAGGCCACACTGAGGTCTACCGCGGGGCGGAGTACACCGTCGACCTTGTACCCAAGATCCGGGTGGAGGTGCTCGTCGACTCCGACGACGCCGAGTCTGTGGTCGACGTCATCGTGAAGACGGCCCAGACCGGCCGGATCGGTGACGGCAAGGTGTGGACCACCCCCGTCGACACCGTGGTGCGGGTGCGCACCGGTGAACGCGGCGTGGACGCCCTTTAAGGAACAGCGGTGCAGGTCGACGGAACAGTGAGCGCTACGGCCGACACGGCCGAGGCCACCACACATTTCGTCACATCCCGTGCCGAGTTGCTGCGGCGCCCCGGACCACCGAGTCCGGGGCGCCGTCGCGCGCTCGTGGCCCTGACTGACGAGTGGCTCCAAGAGGTGTTCCGGCTGGCCGGGGGGACCGCTCGGCGCGCGGCACTTGTCGCGATCGGCGGGTACGGGCGCGGTGAACTGTCGGTCGGCAGTGACCTGGATCTCCTTCTTCTGCACGATGGTTCGGTCGGGGATCTCCCCGACCGGATCTGGTACCCGGTCTGGGACAGCAAGATCCGCCTGGACCACTCGGTGCGCACCTTGTCCGAGGCCCGCCGGCTGGCCGCGCGCGACCTGAAGGTCGTGCTCGGACTGCTCGATGCCCGAGCAGTGGCCGGTGACGAGTTGCTGGTGGAGCGATTGGTCAGTTCGATCCGATCCGACTGGCGCGGCTTCGCTCCCAAACGGATTGAGGAACTGCGCGCATCCGTCGACGAACGGCGGGAGCGTCAAGGTGAAGTCGCGCATCTTCTTGAGCCGGATCTCAAGGAGTCCTACGGCGGTCTTCGTGACGTCACCGTGCTGCGCGCGATCGCGGCCGGTTGGCTCACAGACATCCCGCACGCGGAGATGGAGCCGGCGACAGGGCTGCTCCTGGATACTCGGGATGCGCTTCACATGCGCACCGGGCGGCACTCCGACCGGCTGATCATGCAAGAACAGGATGGGGTGGCAGCCGTCCTGGGGTGCCCCGACTCCGACGCACTGATGCGTTCGGTCTCCGCTGCCGGGCGTTTGGTCGCACATGCGAGCGACACCACCTGGTACCGCGTCGCCCGGGTGACGCGCCGCTCCGCGCGCCGCCCGTTCCGTCGCCTCAGTGGCCGCGGCGACCGCTCTCCACTGGCCGACGGTGTCGTGATGCAGCACGGTGAAGCGGTCCTGGCCGCCGAAGCGCGCCCCGCCCGCGACCCCCTGCTGTTGCTGCGGGCCGCCGCCGCCGCGGCTCAGGCAGGGGTGCATCTCGCCCCCCATGCCGTTGTGCGCTTGGCCACCGAGTCCGCCCCGATGCCGGTGCCATGGCCAGCCTCGGCGCGAGACTCGCTGGTATCGCTACTCGGTGCAGGACGCGCGACACTGCCTGTTTGGGAAGCCTTGGATCAGGCCGGCGCCATCGGTCCGCTGATTCCGGGTTGGGATGTGGTCCGAAGCGCACCGCAGCGCAATCCGGTGCATAGATTCACGGTGGACCGGCACCTCGTCGAGACGGCCATCCAGGCGTCGAAGTACCAACGCGACGTTCAGCGTCCTGACCTGCTGATGGTGGCGGCGCTTCTGCATGACATCGGTAAGGGTCGACCCGGGCGGGATCACACCGAGGCCGGGGTGGAACAAGTCCAAGTCATCGCACCCCAGTTGGGATTCGATGACGCCGACACTCGAACCCTCGTCACTTTGGTGCAGCACCACCTGCTGCTGCCGGAGACCGCCACCAGGCGAGATCCTGAGGACCCGGTCACCGTCCAGCGCGTGGTCGATGCTGTCGGCGATAGGGAGACTCTGGAGTTGCTCTTCGCGTTGACCCGGGCCGACGCTCAGGCGACAGGTCCTGCCGCCTGGAGTGAGTGGCGAGCCGCGTTGATGACGGACCTCGTCCATCGTGCTCGCAGCGTGCTTGCCGGCGAGCCTGGCCCGACCGGCGACACGCTCACCCCGGAACAGGAGGAACTCCTGCAAACCGGACGTACCGACGTCATGGTGGGGGCGGACGCCCCCGGCAGCATGATCACCGTCACCGTGACAGCACCCGATCGCATCGGCTTGCTGGCCACTGTCGCCGGAGTCCTCGCCGCCAACCGCCTCGACGTACGAGCGGCCCGAGCCACAGGTGCCGCTGGGATGGCGTTGTCGCAGTGGACCGTCGATCCCGGTTTCAGTGGTCGGCCCGCTACCGAGCGATTGCGTGAGGACCTGCGGCGAGCGCTGTCCGGCGCTCTCGACCTCCCTGCGTTGCTCGACAAGCGCGAGAAGTCCTATCGCGATCGTGGCGAGATCTTGGCGCTGGACCCCCGCGTGGAGGTCGTGGCCGACGCGTCCGAACGTGCCGTTGTGGTCGAGGTCCGCACTTACGACCGACCGGGGGCGCTGTATCGGCTCGCCACCGCGATCGCCGAGGCGGGACTCGACATCATCGGGGCGCGAGCCGATTCGCTGGGATCAAACGTGATCGATGTGTTCTACCTTCGTGACGCAGAGGGTGCCCGACCCGCTCCCGACCGGGTCACGGACCTGGTGGCCCGCCTCACCGAAGTCGCCCGAGCAGATTCGACTCCCGCCGTGGCGCCCGCGTGAGGGTAGGCTGGGCCCTCGTATCTGCCTCCGCATTCTGAGGATTCCGACTTGTTCGCGTCACTGTCCGATCGTCTGACCGCCACGTTCAAGAACCTCCGCGGGAAGGGTCGGTTGTCCGAGGAGGACATCGACACCACCGTCCGCGAGATCCGACTGGCGCTGCTCGACGCCGACGTCGCCCTCCCAGTGGTCCGAGCCTTCTGCGCCCGCGTCAAGGAGAGGGCCCTGGATGTCGAGGTCTCCAAGGCGCTGAACCCCGGCCAGCAGGTCGTCAAGATCGTCAACGAGGAACTCATCGCCATCCTGGGCGGCGACACCCGACGGCTGCGTTTCGCCAAGACCCCGCCCACGGTGATCATGCTGGCCGGGCTACAGGGGGCGGGCAAAACCACGCTTGCGGGCAAGTTGGCTCGATATCTGAAGGACCAGGGGCACCAGCCGATGCTCGTGGCGGCCGACCTGCAACGACCCAACGCCGTCGATCAACTGCAGATCGTGGGGGAACGCGCCGACGTCGTGGTCTATGCGCCCGAACCGGGGAACGGGGTCGGCGACCCCGTGGACGTGTCCCGCCGGGCGATGCGCGAGGCGGAACTCAAACTGCACGACATCGTCATCGTCGACACGGCGGGCCGTCTGGCGATCGACACCGAACTCATGCAGCAGTTGCGCGACATCCGCGACACCGTCCACCCCGACGAAGTGCTGCTCGTGGTCGACGCCATGATCGGCCAGGACGCCGTCAACACAGCCGTCCTGTTCAACGAACAGGTCGGGTTCGATGGCGCCGTTCTCACCAAGCTCGATGGCGACGCCCGCGGTGGTGCCGCGTTGTCCATCGTGGGGGTCACCGGTCGTCCGATCATGTTCGCCTCGACGGGGGAGAAGGTCACCGACTTCGAGACCTTCCATCCGGATCGCATGGCCGGGCGCATCCTCGACATGGGCGACGTCCTCAGCCTGATCGAGCAGGCTGAGCGTGTCTTCGACGCCGAGCAGGCGCAACGCATGGCCGGCAAGGTGGAGCGCGGTGAGGACTTCACCCTCAACGACTTCCTCGAGCAGATGCAGGCCGTCAAGAAGATGGGGTCGTTGTCCAAGCTGCTCGGAATGCTGCCCGGCATGGGCGAAGTGAAGGATCAACTCGAGTCCTTGGACGACCGCGAGATCGATCGGGTGGCGGCCATCATCCAGTCCATGACCCCGGCCGAGCGGCAGGATCCGAAGATCCTCAATGGCTCCCGACGGGCCCGGATCGCTCGTGGAGCCGGTGTCGAGGTCAAGAACATCAATGCGTTGGTCGAACGTTTCGGCGAGGCGCAGAAGATGATGCGGCAGATGCGCAGTGGCAAGGGCCCTGGGCTTCCCGGCATGCCGACCATGCCGGGCGTCGGTGGCGGCAAGAAGTCGAGGGGCCGATCTGGCGGCAAGGCGAAGGCCAAGAAGGGTCGCTCCGGCAATCCCGCCAAACGGGCCGAACAAGAAGCTGCCGCAGCATCGGGGCGCCCGCTGGTCGATCCGGAGTCACTGGAACTCCCCTCCCAGTTCAAGGATCTGCTCGGGCGGCAGTGAAGTTGGGGCTCCCGGGGCTTTCTGGCACACTGGTGCGGTTGGTCGTCCGGACCCTCTCAACCGGATGACCGGGCTCCCCAGGACCCGCGCACCGAACCCCACTCGGTGTTACCGGCCCTGATCCCACCATCGACAGGAGTAACAACAGCCGTGGCTGTCAAGATCAAGTTGAAGCGGATCGGAAAGACCCGCGTCCCGCAGTACCGCATCGTCATCGCCGATGCCCGCACCGCCCGTGGCGGTCGCGCCATCGAGGAACTGGGCATCTACCAGCCCAAGCAGAACCCGAGTCTGATCAGAGTCGACTCCGAGCGGGTGCAGTACTGGTTGTCGGTCGGCGCCCAGCCCACCGAGCCCGTCATGGCCATCCTCAAGGTCACCGGCGACTGGCAGAAGTTCAAGGGTGAGCCCGGCGCCGAGGGGACCCTCCAGGTCGCCGAACCCAAGGTGGATCGCAAGGCGGTCTTCGCCGCCGCCGCCGCTGAGGCAGTCGGTGAGAAGGACCGACTGGACGAGGTCAAGTCGCGCGCCGCGGCCAAGGCGGCCGAGGCCCGCGAGGCCGCGAAGGGTGACCAGTCCGAGGCATCTGACGACGCTGCGGCCGCAGCGTCGGACGCCGGGGATGCTGCCGCCGAGACCTCGGCTGCACCCGAGAGTTCCTCGGCCACCGAAGACTCCTCGGCTGCCGTGGCGTCCGCGGCCGCCGAAGAGTCCCAATCAGAGCAGCAGCCTGAGGCAGCCGCGACCCCGGCGTCGTCGGACGAGGCGAGCTGACATGCTCGCCGAGGCGCTTGAGCACCTGGTCCGGGGCATCGTCGACAATCCGGACGATGTCTCCGTCAAGGAACGCACGCATCGTCGCGGCATGACCTTGAAGGTGCGAGTGCATCCTGGCGACATGGGTCGGGTCATCGGCAAAGCCGGGCGCACCGCGACCGCCCTGCGGACCGTGGTCTCGTCGCTCGCGGGTCGCGATGGAGTTCGCATCGACTTCGTGGATACCACCGAGCACTGACGTGTGGGTGCGCGTTGCGCGGATCGGTAAGCCGTTCGGCGTGAGAGGGCAGGTCACGGTCCAGGTCTTCACCGACGAACCCGACGCGCGGTTCACCACGGGCGTCGAGTTGGCCCGTTCCGACGCCGGTGCCGATCCCGTGACGGTGCTGTCCGCGCAGTGCATGGGCACGCGGTGGGTGCTCTCCTTCGTCGGCATCGACGACCGCAACGCCGCGGAGGAGCTGCGCGGAACCGAACTCTTCGCACCGGCCGTGACTGCCGCCGGCGAGGACGAGTGGTTCGACTGGCAGCTCCTCGATCAGCCCTGCGTCGATCCGACCGGATCAGAGCTCGGTCGAGTCGTGGCGGTCGAACATCTTCCTGCACACGACCTGCTCGTGGTCCGCACGCGGACGGGCCAGGACGTTCGCGTGCCGTTCGTGAGCGCCATAGTGCCGCAGGTAACCGGTCGGGCTGTGGTCATCGATCCGCCTGACGGGTTGTTCGCAGCTGAAGGCGCCGACGGTGGGATCGACTGATCGTGCGCATCGACATCGTCAGCATCTTCCCTGAGTACCTGGCGCCGTTGCGACTGTCGCTCGTCGGTCGGGCGATCGAGGGCGGTCTCGTCGATCTCCATGTACACGATTTGCGCTCCACCACCACGGACCGGCATCGCACCGTCGATGACACGCCGTTCGGTGGTGGTCCGGGAATGGTGATGATGGCCCAGCCCTGGGGTCTCGCGCTCGACCCGCTCGTGACGGACAGGGGCGCGGTCGTTGTTGTCCCGACTCCTTCTGGACGACTCTTCACGCAGCGCGAGGCGGCGTCGCTCGTAGGCCGCGAACACCTGATCCTCGCCTGTGGCCGGTATGAAGGCATCGACGACCGAGTCTGGCTGCACTACCGAGATCAGGGGATAGAAGTCCGGGAGTTGTCCATCGGCGATTACGTCCTGGCCGGGGGAGAGGCTGCGGCGTTGGTGATCGTCGAGGCCGTGGTACGCCTGCTCCCTGGAGTGCTCGGCAACGATGAGTCGGCCGACGACGATTCCTTCGCTCCGGATCGATCGGCGGCGCTCGAAGGCCCCAACTACACGAAGCCACGCGAATGGCGAGGGCTGTCCGTTCCGGAGGTGCTGCTCAGTGGCGATCACGCCCGGATCGCAGCTTGGCGCGGGCACCAGTCGTTGCTGCGCACTCGCACGAACCGGCCGGATCTGGAGTCGGGTCATCCCGACCAGTGACCGCGCCGGTTGGGCAGACGTGGCTCCGCCCGGGTTTGGCCGCCGGCCTCCCAGTCGGGCATACTGCCAAGGACGTGGCCCCAGCCCCGGCCCTGCCACAGGGGAGCCGGATCAGCCCGCCGCGGTCCCATCACCCACAGCGTGGGCGACCTGTGGCGCCTGCAGAGAGAGTGCAACATGCGCAAGCTCGATTTCGTCGACGATGTGTCGCTGCGCAGCGACCTCCCCGATTTCCGCCCCGGCGACACCGTCAAGGTGCACGTGAAGGTCATCGAAGGCACCCGATCACGCATCCAGGTTTTCCAGGGCGTCGTACTCGCCCGCAGCGGTGCCGGCCTGCGCGAGACATTCACCGTGCGCAAGGTGTCCTTCGGCACCGGAGTCGAGCGCCGCTTCCCCCTGCACTCGCCGATCATCGACAAGATCGAGGTCGTCAGTCGGGGTGACGTTCGGCGCGCGAAGCTCTACTACCTGCGCGATCGTCGCGGCAAGGCCGCCAAGATCCGGGAGAAGCGCGAAAACGTCTGAGCGGCCTGACGGTAGGTCTGATCGGCCGGACGGTAGGGTCGTCTCGAGGTGACAGCGACGGAGGAACTCCCGGTGCCCAGACAGCGTGAGAAGGAGTCCCACAAACTTCCGCTCTGGCTGGAGATGCCGCTGGTCATCGTGGTCGCTGTGCTCCTGGCCTTCGCGGTCAAGACCTTTCTCGTCCAGATCTTCTACATCCCCTCGGGATCGATGGAGAACACACTCCTCGTCGGCGACCGGGTGGCCGTCAATCGACTCGCCTACCGTCTGGGGGAGCCCGCTCGTGGCGACGTCATCGTCTTTGATGGCGTGGATTCGTTCGTTCCGGCCGACCAGGCTCCGCCCTCCGAGGGTCCGATCGAAGGTCTCCTGACCGAACTCGGGCGCACAGTCGGTGTTGTTCCCCCGCCCGACACCGTCTTCGTCAAGCGCGTCATCGGGGTCGGGGGCGACCGCGTCGTGTGCTGCGACGACAAGGGTCGGATCGAGGTCAACGGGCAGCCCATCGGTGAGCCCTATCTGTACCCGGGTGACAAGCCCAGCAGTACCCGTTTCGACGTCAAGGTCCCGCAGGGGAAGTTGTGGGTCATGGGCGATCACCGCTCTGCCTCTGCGGACAGCCGCGCGCACATGGGCGAGCCGGGTGGGGGATTCGTTCCGGTCGATCGTGCTCTGGGCCGCGCATTCGCGGTCATCTGGCCCCAGGCGCAATGGCAGATGCTGTCGACTCCGCCATGGGCGGAGAAACTCAACCAGGAGAGTCCCAACTCCTGACTTTCCAGAACCTGGATTACTCCTGAGGTTCCTGAACCCGGATTCCTGCGCCACCCTCACCCGGTTGGCTCCCACCGGAGCGATAGCCTGACCCGATGCGGCCGACGTTGCGCTTCGAGAGGGACCTCTTGCGCCGGGGGCACGCGACCGTCGCAGGAATCGACGAAGTGGGCCGCGGTGCCATCGCCGGTCCTGTGGCCGTCGGCGTCGTCGTGATCGACGGCCGTACCCGGACCGCTCCGAAGGGTCTGCGGGATTCGAAACTTCTATCGCCCGCGCAAAGGCAGTCGCTCGACCCACGCCTGCGCCGGTGGTCGTTGGAGCACGCGGTCGGAAGCTCCGGTCCCGACGAGATCGACCGCTGGGGGCTGATCACCGCGCTCCGGCTCGCTGCGTTGCGTGCGCTGGAACAAGTAGGCTCCATCGGCGCGGTCATCCTCGACGGCTCACACGACTGGCTGACAGCTCCGGCGCAGTCCGAACTCGACCTTGGACCTGCGATCCCCTGGCCGCGTGTCAGCGTTCCGATCGTTCATCGGGTGGTCAAGGGCGATCGGTCGTGTTCGACAGTGGCGGCGGCCAGTGTCATCGCCAAGGTCACCAGGGACGCGGAGATGGGCGAACTCGCAGTCCGGGATCGCCGGTACGGCTGGGACGTCAACAAGGGCTACAGCACTGCCGACCACAATGCAGCCATCCGTCGGTGGGGGCTGTGCGAGCAGCATCGCAGGTCCTGGACGGTGGCCTCCGCTGCGTCAGTCGACCTGTCCGAATTCCACAGCCCACCCTCGCAGACCGTCGTCCCCAGTTGACGAGCCGCAAGTCGGTGTCGCACCGGCCCACCCCAGCCTGGGCCCATGACCTCAACACGGCAACGACTGGGCAGGCTCGGCGAAAATCTGGCCTGCCGCCACCTTCGTGATCTCGGCTTCCTGATCCTCGACCGCAACTGGCGGTGCAGAGACGGCGAGATCGACGTCGTCGCGCTCGATTCCGGGCAGGTCGTCATCTGTGAGGTCCGCACCCGACACGGCACGACAGCGGGCACACCCGCCGAATCCATCACGCGCAGCAAGATCAGGCGGTTGCGCAAACTGGCCTGGCAGTGGCTGCAGCATCGGGGGGCCAAGACCTCTTGGGTCCGGATCGATGTCATCGGGATCCAGATCGATGACCTCGGCCGGCACGAGATCACACACATACGTGGAGTCGAGTGATGGCCCTGGCCTGCTCACACGGAGCAGTCTGCGTTGGCCTGAGCGGACAGGTGATCGAGGTTCAGGTCCACCTGTCGAACGGCCTCCCGGGGATGACCATTGTCGGGCTGCCGGATACATCGATCAGCGAGTCCCGCGATCGAGTTCGCTCGGCGGTCGTCAACAGCGGGTTCGAGTGGCCGACCGGACGGATCACCGTAGGGCTGTCTCCGGCTTTCGAACACAAACGTGGATCGGGGCTGGATCTTGCTGTCGCGGTGGCGGTGCTGGCGGGCAACGGCGCAGTCAAGCAGGGAAAGGTCGACGGAGCGGTGTTCCTGGGGGAGCTGGGACTGGATGGCTCCGTACGACCGATCCCCGGGGCGGTCGCGATGGCTCTCGGCATCACCCGCGGGACGGGCGCGGTCGTGTACGCCGGCCCGGACACCGCCGCTCGGATCGCACGGGTTCCGGGATTACGCGTGGTCCCCGTGGCGTCACTGCGCGAGACCATCGACGTCATCCGCGGCGACCGGGCACCGACACCGGTCACCTCCGGACCTCACGTCATCGACGACGGGGGATTCCCCGAACTGTCGGATGTCGTCGGCCAACCACTGGCCTGCCGTGCTTTGGAGGTCGCAGCTGCAGGCGGTCACCATGTACTTCTGAGCGGGCCTCCGGGGGTTGGCAAAACCATGTTGGCCCAGAGGCTCCCGGGTCTTCTGCCGCCTCTCACCGACGCGCAGGTGCTGCAGGTCGCCGCAATTCGAGACGCCATCGATGGGGTGGGAACCGATGCGCTCAGCCGCGTCCCACCGTTCCAGGCGCCCCACCACACAGCGAGCCACATCGCGATGGTGGGCGGGGCCGTCGGTGGTGCGACCCGCCCCGGTCAGATCACGTTGGCTCACCACGGAGTGCTCTTCCTCGACGAGGCCCCCGAGTTCGCCCGCGCCACGCTGGAGGTGCTGCGCCAGCCACTTGAAGACGGCTACGTGAGTATCGCGCGGGCCGCGGTGAGTGAGCGGCTGCCGGCCTCTTTCCAACTTGTCCTGGCGGCGAATCCCTGTCCGTGCGGTGACGATGCGCACTGCGAGTGCACGGCCGTCGAACGCCGCCGCTACCGCGCCCGGCTCTCCGGGCCCCTACTGGATCGGATCGACCTTCGGATTCGACTGGCCCCGCCGCTCGGTACCGTCCCAGGGATGGTCAGTCACGAAGTGCGGGCCAGGGTCAGCGCGGCCCGGGCCCGCGCGCAGGAGCGGCTCACCCAACACGGGCACAGCCTCAACTCGCGAGTACCCACCGGTCTGCTACACGGCGCCCTGTCTTTGACCCCGCGCGGGCAAGCGGACCTCGACCGGTTGAGTCGCGAGGCGGGGTGGAGCCGACGTTCGAGTGATCGCCTGATCCGCGTGGCATGGAGCATCAGCGACCTGACAGGCGGCAGTCGTCCGGGCCCTGAGGAGCTGGCCGAAGCGCTGCTGTTGCGCAACCAGTCGTCGGAACTGATCCGATGAGCACGCTGATACCCGGCTGCCGGTCATGGCCGCGACAACTGGATGATCTCGAGCACGAGACGCCCCAACGCCTGTGGGTCACCGGAACCGGCGACCTCAGACTGCTGGCTCTGCGATCAGTTGCGATCGTCGGGGCTCGCACTGCCACCTCCTACGGCGTCACCGTGGCCGGTACCTTGGCGGCGAGCCTGGCTGAGGCGGGGTGGGTCACTATCTCGGGTGCGGCGTTCGGGATCGACTCGGCCGCGCACCGCGGGGCGCTGGCCGCGGGTGGCGCGACGATTGCGGTCATGGCCGGTGGCGTGGACGTTCCTGTGCCGATCTCTCATGCCGGGCTGTTGGAGCGAATCGCCGACACCGGCGCTCTGGTCTCCGATCGGTCGCCGGGTTCCCAGCCGATGAAGGGTTCGTTCCTTGCCCGGAATCGACTGATCGCAGCGTTGTCTCGCGCAACCATCGTGGTGGAAGCGGGGCACCGATCGGGGGCATTGAACACGGTGCAGTGGGCAGAGTTGCTCGGCCGCCCGGTGTTGGCGGTCCCCGGTCCGTGCACGTCTGCCATGAGTCGGGGGACCCATTCCTTGATTCGCACCGGTCGCGCGGAGCTGGTGCGCGACGTCGCGGATGTACTGGAGGCGTTGCGAGCTGATGGCCCGCCGCAGCGGGAATGAGCGGGCAGTGCGCCACCTCGAGACAAGCGGTCGTCGAAACGGTTCGCTCGGAAGGCGATTCAAGGCGCCGGAGACCCGAATCGGGGCACTATGGGCAGGTGAGAGACCACGATCGCGACGTGCTGGTTGCGTTCGCGCGTCATCTCGAACTGGAGCTGGGGCGTAGCGCCGCAACCTGTCGTGCTTACGTTTCCGATATCACCGGACTACTCGATCATGCGGAGTCGATCGGGGTCGAGCTAGGGCAGTTGGACATCCGGCTGCTGCGTAGTTGGTTGGCCGCGATGAGCGCAGGCGGAGCATCGGTGAGGTCGATGCAGCGGCGCGTGTCGTCCGTGCGTGTCTTCACATCCTGGGCCACTGAAGCCGGCGTACTGGAGGTCGACCCCGGACTGCGGTTGCAGGCGCCCGCTGCCCCTGCCCGCCTGCCCGGGGTGTTGTCGACGGAGCAGGCGGACGATCTGATGGCGGCAGCGGAAACGGCTGACGACGATCCAGTGGCAACTGCCTGTGATCGAGCGATGTTCGAACTGCTCTACGCGACCGGTATCCGCGTCTCGGAACTGTGCGGACTGGACATCGATGACATCGACTGGAACCGACACACGCTTCGGGTCACGGGCAAAGGCAACAAGCAAAGGACAGTCCCGTTCGGGTCCCCGGCCGCCACAGCGCTGGACCACTGGCTGCAGGTCGGACGACCGAGTTGGGTCGGCGCGAACTCCGGCTCGGCCGTCTTCCTCGGGCCGCGCGGGCGACGCATCGACCAACGTCGGGTCCGCGAGCGGCTGCACCGACTTCTGGCCATCATCCCCGGCATGCCGGATCTGAGTCCCCACGCTCTGAGACACTCCGCCGCCACTCATCTACTGGAAGGTGGTGCCGACCTGCGCACCGTACAAGAACTGCTCGGGCACGCTAGTCTCGCAACAACGCAGATCTACACGCACGTGTCCGTGGAACGGCTGAGGACGACCTATGAGCAGGCGCACCCCCGGGCCTGAGCGACTCGACCCCGGGACAGACGACAACGAGTTGCATCTCGCGGATCTGTGGAAGTCGTACAAGGACAATGGCGATCGGGCCACCCGGGAACGGCTGATCCTGCATTACGCACCCCTGGTGAAATACGTCGCCGGCCGCGTGGGGGTGGGTCTACCCGCCAGCGTCGACCCGGCCGACCTAGTCAGCAACGGGATGTTCGGCCTGATCGACGCTATCGAGAAGTACCAGCCGGATCGCGCGATCAAGTTCGAGACGTACGCCGTCAGTCGGATCCGCGGGGCCATCATCGACGAACTGCGCAGTTACGACTGGGTGCCCAGGTCGGTCCGCCAGAAGGCACGAGACGTGGAGGGCGCCTACCACACGCTGCAACTCGACCTGGGGCGCACTCCGACCGATGAGGAAGTGGCTGAGCGGCTCGGGATCACGGTGAAGGCCCTGCGGCAGATATTCCGGCAGGTGTCCTACGTGCACGTCGCGGCCCTCGACGAACTCCTTACTATCGGCGGCGACAAATCGGACCGCGTCAGCCTGGGTGACACGATCGCGGATGACCGCGCAGACGACCCGGTCGCACTCCTGGAGGTTGAAGAGAGGAAAGACATCCTGGGGCACGCTGTCTCCGACCTGCCCGAACGGGAGAAGATCGTCATCTCTTTGTACTACTACGAGGGAATGACCCTCGCGGAGATCGGCCAGGTTCTCGGCGTCACCGAATCGCGGGCGTGCCAGTTGCACACGAAGGCCGTCATGCAGTTGCGTGCCCAGCTCTCCCCTGAGGTGGCCTGACCGTCCCCAGGGCCGGCGGCGCCTGGCTCATCCCCGGTGCGGATCCGCAGGCGCTCGAGCGCCGCAGCTACAGCACGGTGTCCCCATGGCCTTTCTGCGCTGGACGATCCTGACCGTCGTCGTATGCCTCGCTGCCGGGATCCTCGCCGTGAATCGGGCGGCGGCGGATCCGTTCTTCCCGGTTCCCGGACCGATTGTGAATGGGTTCGACCCACCCGACGTCGACTGGCTATCGGGGCATCGAGGCCTCGACGTGGCCGCCCCCGCCGGAACGCCGATCCGAAGTCCCCGGCCTGGCACGATCACCTTCAGCGGAACAGTCGGTGGGGTCGATGTCCTCGTCGTCTCCCACGGGGTCGTGCGTTCCACCTTTCAGCCTGCCCGAGCATCCCTGCCGGTCGGCACTGAGGTTCCGGCCGGCGCCATCGTCGGCAAGGTGACAGAGGGAACCTCGCACTGCGCGTCGACGTGTCTGCATTGGGGGGCGCGGATCGACGATCGCTATGTCGATCCTCGCCTTGTGACGGGGTCGGTCACGGTTGTCCTGAGACCGCTGTGACCCGGATGGCACGCCCGAGTGACCCGGATGGCACGCCCGAGTGACCCGGATGGCACGCCCGAGTGACCCGGAAGCACACCCGAGTGATTAGTGAGGAGGCAGAACCCCGCGATACACTTCCGGCACCGGTCGTAGACCGGAATTCGCGCGCCCCGCTCGACCCGAACGGGTCACCACCGAGCATCGGTCCTCAGGGAACCTTGGTGGTGGGGTGCCAGGGCGTCGGCCACAGTGGTCCGGCGCAGGAACCGACCGCGTCCTTCGGGGCGCCGAAAGGAACGCTCGTGGCTGTCGTCACCATGCGCCAAATGCTTGAATCCGGGGTCCATTTCGGCCATCAGACGCGCCGATGGAATCCCAAGATGAAGCGCTACATCCTCACTGAGCGCAATGGCATCTACATCATCGACCTGGCCAGTTCTCTGTCCTATATCGACCGGGCCTACGAGTTCGTCAGCCAGACCGTCGCCCACGGTGGGACGATCTTGTTCGTCGGCACCAAGAAGCAGGCCCAAGAGGCCATCGCTCAACAAGCGACTCGCGTGGGCATGCCCTACGTCAACAATCGTTGGCTCGGCGGCATGCTCACGAACTTCAGCACCGTGCACCAGCGCCTCGAGCGGCTCAAGGAACTCGAGGAAATGGACTTCGATGACGTCGCGGGCTCGAGCCTGACGAAGAAGGAACTGCTGTCGCTGTCCCGCGAGAAGGACAAACTCGAACGCACCCTCGGCGGCATCCGCAACATGGAGAAGGTCCCCAGCGCGGTGTGGGTGGTCGACACCAAGAAGGAGCACATCGCCGTCAAGGAGGCCCGCAAACTGGGCATCCCGGTGATCGCCATCCTCGACACCAACTGCGACCCCGACGAGGTGGACTACCCGGTCCCCGGTAACGACGACGCGATCCGCGCCGTCGCGCTGTTGACCCGGGTCATCGCTGATGCGGCTGCCGACGGGCTGCGGGCCCGCGCAGAACGCGCCGCCGGTGGCGCCACCGACGCCGAGCCGTTGGCGGAATGGGAGGCGGAAGTGCTGACGGGCGACGCGGCTGCGGCGGAAGCCACCGCCGAGCCCATCACGGACCAGACTCACACCGAGACGCCCGAGTCGGCGCAGACCGTCGCCGAGTCGGCGCAGACGGCAGAGCCGGGCGAGCCGGTTGGGGTCGACACTTCCACCGACACCCCAGAGACCACAGCGGAGACTCCAGCGGCCGCGCCGGATGCTGCGGCACCAGCTGACGCTGAGGGATCTGAGGCAGCCGCGGCGCCTGCTGACGCCGCCCAGTCCTGACCAACCACCGAGACCAGATCTCCGAGAGAACGAACGGATCCAAGGGAAGACATGGCATCGATCACTGCTGCGGACGTCAAGCGGCTGCGTGACCTCACGGGCGCCGGAATGATGGAATGCAAGAGAGCCCTCACAGAGGCCGACGGCGACCTTGACAAGGCTGTCGAGGTGCTGCGGATCTCTGGCGCGGCGAAGGCCGCCAAGCGTGGCGCGGAACGACAGGCCAGCAACGGCCTCGTCGCCCAGAGCGGCAATGCTCTGGTGGAACTGCGCTGCGAGACCGACTTCGTGGCCAAGAACGCGGACTTCATCGCTCTGGCCGGGGAACTGGCGGCAGCCGTCGACACGCAGCGCCCCGACTCCGATGCGGCGTTCGCCACGATGGTTCTCGGCTCAGGCAAGAACGCCGGCGATGCGGTATCGGACCTGTCGGCAATCATCGGCGAGAAGATCGAACTGGGTCGCTTCGCCGTGGTCGATGGAACGCTCGAGGTGTATCTGCACAGTCGTTCCGCTGACCTCCCCCCCGCCATGGGGGTCTTGCTCGGTTACGAGGGTGACAGCGATGCGGCCCGTGCTGTGGCCCTGCAGATCGCAGCGATGAAGCCCAGGTATCTGGCGCGTGAGGACGTTCCCGACGATGTCGTGGCCAACGAGCGGCGCATCGCCGAGGCCACCGCCCGTGAGGAGGGCAAGCCCGAACAGGCCCTGCCCAAGATCATCGAAGGTCGGCTGAACGGCTTCTTCAAGGACACCGTGCTCCTGGACCAGCCTTCCGTGCAGGAGAACAAGAAGACGGTCGCGCAGACACTGCAGGAGGCGGGCACTACCGTGACAGGGTTCGCGCTGATCGAGGTCGGTCAGGCTTGAGCCATCGGGCCTGAGCCAGCGAGGGCATTTCGGCGAGCAGGACCTGACAGCGGGGCACCGAGCAGCGGGAGAGGAGTGCGGACCAGTGGCGCAGACGGCTGGACCGTTGACCGAAGCCGACGACGACACCGCGGAGAAATGGCCTGAGGCCCCCTCCGGGGGATTCCCCATGGTGCTGCTCAAGTTGTCGGGCGAAGCGTTCGCCGGCGGTGGCGGCCTGGGTGTAGATCCCGACGTGGTCCGTTCCATCGCCCGTCAGATCGCAGACGTCGTACGAAGCGGTTCCGAGGTCGCCGTCGTGATCGGGGGTGGCAACTACTTCCGCGGAGCTCAACTGTCCGAGCACGGAATGGATCGGGCACGGGCCGACTACATGGGCATGCTCGGCACTGTCATGAACTGCCTGGCGCTGCAGGACTTCTGCGAGAAGGAGGGCGTCGAAACCCGGGTCCAGACAGCCATCGCGATGGGTCAGGTCGCCGAGCCGTACATCCCGCGTCGTGCGACGAGGCATCTTGCCAAGGGCCGTGTGGTGATATTCGGCGCCGGATTGGGCGCGCCGTACTTCTCCACCGACACCACTGCAGCTCAGCGCGCCCTCGAGATCGGGGCCCAGGTCGTGCTGATGGCGAAAGGGGTCGACGGCGTATACGACCGGGACCCCCGCACCGAGCCCGACGCCAAACTCTTCGATCGGCTGTCCTACGACGAGGTGCTGCGCCGCGACCTGAAGGTCGCCGATGCGACGGCCATCAGCCTGTGTCGGGACAATAGCCTGCCGATCATCGTCTTCAACCTTCTCGACGAGGGAAACATCGCCCGGGCCGTCCGGGGTGAGAAGATCGGAACGCTCATCAACTGAGCGGCAAAGGAGCCCACGGTGATCGATGACACGCTTCTCGAAGCGGAAGACAAGATGGACAAGGCCGTCGCGGTCGCGCGCGAGGAGTTCGCTGCCATCCGAACCGGACGACCCAACCCCGCCATGTTCGCCAAGATCACCGTCGACTACTACGGGACCCCGACACCTATCCAGCAGCTCGCCTCGTTCGCATCGCCCGAGGCGATGATGATGATCATCACGCCGTACGACAAGTCCATCATCGACTCCGTCGAACGCGCGATCCGTGACTCCGACCTCGGGGTCAATCCGGCGTCGGACGGAGTCATTGTCCGGGTCGTGATGCCGCAGTTGACCGAGGAGCGTCGGCGGGAGTACATCAAGAACGCCAAGCACAAAGCGGAGGAGGCGCGGGTGGCGGTTCGCAACATCCGGCGTCACGCGAATCAGACGCTGGACAAGATGGCCAAGGACGGAGACGTCGGTGAAGACGACGTCAAACGTGCCGAGAAGCATCTAGACGAGGTCACGCATTCGCACATCTCCCACATCGACGACATGTTGAAGCACAAAGAGTCAGAACTGCTCGAGGTCTGACCGTGGTGGACTCCGCGCCCGCAGCGGCCGGGACTCCTGACACTCCCGCGTCCAAGGCCGGGCGCAATTTGCCCGTTGCCATCACGGCCGGGGTGGTCCTCGCTGCGCTCGTCGTCGGAAGCCTCGTCTGGCAGAAGTGGCTGTTCATCGTTCTGGCCGTCGTGTGTTTGTGGATCGGGATCACCGAACTCGCCAACGGCCTGGCGACGCGCGGTATTCGCGTTACTCGATGGCCGCTGCTCGCCGCCGTGCCGCTGGTCGGCATCGTGGCCTATCTGTACGGGACCACAACGTACCTGGCGGTCTTTGCTGCCCTGGTCCTCGTGATTCTCGTGTGGCGACTCACCGAGGGTGTCGACAATTACGTGCGTGATGCCGGCGCCTCGATCCTCGTGGCCGCCTACGTCCCGCTGATGCTCGGGTTCGCGGTGCTGACCCTCGCGACCGACGACGGAGCATGGCGGATCGTCGCCTTCATCGCGCTGACGATCGGGAGCGACATCGGTGGTTATGCGGCCGGAGTCCTGTTCGGCAAACATCCGATGGCACCAGGTATCAGCCCCAAGAAGTCCTGGGAGGGATTCGCGGGGTCACTGGTCGTGCAGGTTGCGATCGGCGTCGGCCTGTTCGTCACAGTCCTCAGCGGATCGTGGTGGCAGGGAGCGCTGGCCGGTGTCGTGCTCACCATCACAGCAACGTTGGGCGACTTCATCGAGAGTGCCCTGAAACGCGATCTCGGGATCAAGGACATGGGTTCGATCCTGCCCGGCCATGGAGGACTGATGGACCGCCTCGACTCGCTGATCCCGAATGCCTTCGTGTCATGGGGGCTGTTCACCCTGCTGTTGGGGTCATGAGTTCCGTCGACCTTCCCGGAATCACCGCGCCCGGCAGGCGTGCCGCAGTGGTCCGCCCACCCCGGCACTGGGCGGACCTCGATCCCGACGAACGGCGCACCGCGGTGGTGGCGGCGGGGCTGCCGCAGTTCCGGGCCGATCAGATCTCTCGGCACTATTTCGGTCGCGACAGCGCCACTCCGCAGGCATGGACCGACCTCTCGTCAGATGTGGCCGAGCGGGTGGCGCAGGAGTGGTTCCCGGAGTTGCTCACGGAGGTCCGGACTCTGGCCTGCGACCACGGCGACACCGTGAAGGCGGTCTGGCGGCTCACCGGCGGCGCACTGGTGGAGAGCGTCGTCATGGCCTACCCACAACGCATCACGGCCTGCGTGTCCTCGCAGGCGGGCTGTGGGATCGGCTGCCCGTTCTGCGCCACCGGGCAGCAGGGTCTGACGCGAAATCTGTCAGCTGCCGAGATCGTCGAGCAAGTACGCAGTGCGCGGGTTCTGGCTGCCTCCGGAAGGTTCGGCGGTTCGCCGGGCGCGCGTGGGTCGCGTGGACCGGGCGGGCCGGGTGGGCAGGGTGGGTCGCGTGACCGACTGACGAACGTAGTGTTCATGGGGATGGGAGAGCCGCTGGCGAACTACCGTGCGCTCCTCACGGCACTGCACAGCATCATCGATCCGACGCCAGCCGGTTTCGGGATGTCGGCACGCAACGTCACCGTCTCGACGGTGGGACTAGTGCCCCGCATGCACCAACTTGCGCAGGAAGGTCTGCCAGTCACCCTCGCGTTGTCTCTGCACGCCCCCGACGACGAACTGCGGGATCAGCTCGTCCCCATCAACCACCGGTGGCCGGTCGCCGAGGTCATGGCGGCTGCCGACGCGTACGCCTCCGCCACAGGTCGCCGCTACAGCGTCGAATACGCCCTCATCCGAGACGTGAATGATCAGCCCGAGCGGGCAACCGCCCTCGGCGAAGTTCTGGCGGGTCGCCTCACACACCTCAATGTGATCCCGCTGAACCCGACCCCCGGGTCGCCGTGGACGGCTGCTGATCCCCACGTCGAACAGCAGTTCGTGTCGATCGTCCGATCGGCGGGTGTCGCAGTGACGGTCCGCGACACTCGTGGACGGGAGATCGACGGCGCCTGCGGTCAATTGGCGGCGGCTACGGCGGGCGGCAGCTCATGACCCCCCGCGACGTCGTCATCCTCGGCTCGACCGGGTCCATCGGCACTCAGGCGCTCGACGTCATTGCGCGCAACCCGGGTCTGTTCCGGGTCGTGGGACTCGCGGCCGGTGGTTCCGACCCCGATCTCCTGGCACGCCAGATCATCGCGACGGGTGCTCGCTGGGTCGCTGTCGCCCGTCCGGGTAGTGCTGCGATCGTCCGCGAGAGAGTCCGTGAACTACTCCGCGAGGCAACCCGGGAGAGAGCCCGCGAGCGAGCCGAGGGGGATGCCGGCGACGTCGTGGAGTCTCCCGTGGACGGCATCGCGGAGGGACCTCAGGCCGCGGCGGAACTGGCCGCCCTGGACTGCGATGTCGTGCTCAACGGCATGGCGGGGGCAGTGGGTCTGGAGCCGACCCTCGCGGCGTTGCGGGCGGGGAACCGAGTCGCCCTGGCCAACAAGGAGTCCCTCATCATCGGTGGGCCCGTCGTCACCCGACTGGCCCAGCCCGACCAGATAGTGCCGGTGGACTCCGAACACTCCGCACTCGCCCAATCGCTGCGGGGGGGCTCCAAGGCGGAGGTCCGGCGGCTCATCCTCACCGCCAGCGGCGGACCTTTCCGGGGGCGAAACCGGGCAGATCTCGCCGATGTGACGCCTGAACAGGCTCTGGCCCATCCCACCTGGTCCATGGGACCACTGGTGACCATCAACTCGGCGACGCTGGTGAACAAGGGCCTGGAGTTGATCGAGGCGCACCTGCTGTTCGACATCGGATTCGATCGCCTCGACGTCGTGATCCACCCGCAGTCGATCGTCCACTCGATGGTCGAATTCACAGACGGCTCGACCATTGCCCAGGCCAGCCCGCCGGACATGCGACTGCCCATCTCCCTCGGACTGTCGTGGCCCGACCGGGTCCCCGATGCGGCGCCGTCGTGCGACTGGAGCACCGCTGCGACCTGGACCTTCGAGCCGGTCGATGTGGACACGTTCCCCGCGATCCGACTGGCCGCGCAGGTCGGGGCGGCCGGTGGCGTCCACCCGGCCATCTTCAACGCCGCTGACGAAGTTGCCGTGGCCGCGTTCCTCGCCGGCCGAGTGTCGTTTCCCGGGATTGTGGATACGGTGGAGAGCGTTATCACCGAATATGACGGGCGTTTCGACGGGAACTCGCTGGACGTACAGGACGTCCTAGCGGCAGACCGGTGGGCGCGGACGCGGGCCACCGACCTGCTCAGCCGTTGATGTGATGTGTCCGCCGCGGCTTGACCGCCGCGGGGGAGCGTGGCTCGTCGGTCGAGTGAGACCCTTCGGTCGAGTGAGACCCTTCGGTCGAGTGAGACCCTTCGGTCGAGTGAGACCCTTCGGTCGAATGGGAGGAGAGAGTCATGGCGGATGTCCTCGCGAACATCGCGGGAATCGTCATCTTCATCTTCTTGATCTTCTTGTCCATCGGACTGCACGAGTTCGGTCACTTCGCCACTGCCAAGCACTACGGCGCCAAGGTCACCGAGTTCATGATCGGTTTCGGTCCCGCCCTGTTCGCCCGCACCAAGGGTGAGACCCGTTACGGCGTGAAGGCCATCCCGGTGGGGGGATACTGCCGGATCATCGGCATGTACCCACCGGGCGGGCCGATCGCGCCGAGCCGGGGGGCAGGTTCGGTCAGTTGATCGAAGAGGCCCGGCGGCAGTCGCTCTCCGAGGTCGAACCCGGCGACGAGAACCGCATGTTCTACCGGTTGCCGGTGCGGCAGCGGATCGTCGTGATGATGGCCGGCCCCTTCATGAATCTCCTCCTCGCCGTGATCCTGTTCGGAATCCTGCTCGTGGGTATCGGGTTGCCGCAGCCGACATCGAAGTTGGCCGCTGTGGTCCCGTGCGTTCCCACAGTGACCAACCCCGACGGCGCGCCGGCTGCTGACGGATCCTGTCAGGGCAGTTCGCCGACCTCTGCCACTCAGGCGGGACTGCTACCCGGTGACGAGGTACGAGCGATCAATGGCCAACCCATCGCAGCGTGGGAGGACATCAGTGCGTCGCTCGCGGGCGTCACCGGTGCCACCGACATCGTGGTGGTGCGCGACGGTGTCGAACTGACGCGGACGGTCCCCCTGGAGTCAGCGCAGTTGCCGGTGTACGACGACCAGGGCAAGGTCACCGGCGAAACCGTGGAACGAACCTTCCTGGGAGTGCGACCCGAGGTCGACTACGTGGGGCTACCCGTGAGTGCGGTACCCGGGTACATGTGGGACATCACCAGCCAGTCGGTGGCGGCTCTGTTCACCATGCCGCAGCGCCTGTACGAGCTCAGTGTGACTCTGGCCACCAACGGGGAACGCAGTCCCGAGAGCCCCGTGAGCGTGGTCGGGGTGACGCGGCTCGGCGGCGAGATAGCGGCCATGGACGAACCCATCGACGCCAAGGTCGGTTCGTTCCTGGGTCTCGCGGCCTCGCTGAATCTGTTCTTGTTCTTGTTCAACTTGCTGCCCGTCCTGCCGCTCGACGGGGGACACGTGGCAGCAGCGCTGTACGAGGCGGCGCGCCGGAAATGGGCAGCGTGGCGCCACCGGCCCGATCCCGGTCCGGTGGACACGGCGCGGCTGTTGCCGGTGACGTACTCGGTGGCGATCCTGTTGATCACTGTCGGTGCCGTGGTCATCTGGGCGGACCTGGTCAAGCCGATCACGCTTGGAGGCTGATGCGCGTCGGGTTGGCGCATCCGATGCAGCCGCGGTGATACTGGGACGGACAGACCGGAGGACAATCCGTGACCATCCCGCTGGGTACGCCAACCGTCGCTACTCTCGCCCCACGCCGCAAGAGCCGCCAGATCCTGCTCCGGCATCCGAGTCACCCCGTCGCCGTCGGCGGTGACGCGCCGATCTCGGTGCAGTCCATGACGACTACCGTCACTGCCGACGTCAACTCCACACTGCAGCAGATCGCCGAACTCACCGCCGCCGGTTGCCAGGTTGTCCGCGTCGCGGTCCCGAGCGCCGATGACGCGGAGGCGTTGCCCACCATTGCCAAGAAGTCGAACATCCCGGTCATCGCGGACATCCACTTCCAACCCCGATACGTCTACGCGGCCATCGATGCCGGGTGTGCGGGAGTTCGGGTCAATCCCGGCAACATCAAGAAGTTCGACGACCAGGTCGCCCAGATCGCCAAGGTGGCCGGCGATGCGGGCACCCCGATCCGGATTGGTGTCAATGCCGGCTCGCTGGACCCTCGTCTGCTGACCAAGTACGGCCGGGCCACCCCCGAGGCTCTTGTCGAGTCGGCCTTGTGGGAGTGCTCACTGTTCGAAGAACACGGCTTCCGTGACATCAAGATCTCGGTCAAACACCACGACCCGGTCGTCATGGTTCAGGCGTACCGGCTGTTGGCCGAACAGTGCGACTACCCCTTGCATCTCGGGGTCACCGAAGCGGGCCCTGCCCAGCAGGGAACCATCAAGTCCGCTGTCGCCTTCGGGGCCCTGCTCAGCCAAGGGATCGGTGACACCATCAGGGTCTCGCTGTCCGCGCCACCGGTCGAGGAAGTGAAGGTCGGCCGCGGCATCCTCGAATCGCTCAACCTGCGCGAGAGGGGCCTCGAGATCGTCTCGTGCCCTTCCTGTGGCCGGGCGCAAGTCGACGTGTACACGTTGGCCGAGCAGGTCACGGCCGGACTTCAGGGACTCGAGGTCCCGCTGCGTGTTGCAGTCATGGGCTGCGTTGTCAATGGTCCCGGCGAGGCCCGGGAAGCCGACCTCGGTGTGGCCAGCGGTAACGGGAAAGGTCAGATCTTCGTCAAAGGCGAGGTCATCAAGACGGTGCCAGAGGCAATGATCGTCGAGACCCTCATCGAGGAGGCCATGCGACTTGCCGAGGGGATGGACGCGACGGGCGCGCCGGAGGTCGGCGTCGCGCCGTGACCAGTAGCGTCACCGTGGATCGGGCGGGTACGCCATCGGACTCGGTGCGCGTCCTGGGCCCCGCCGACGAGCTCGGCCTGCGCGACCTGATGCGCAGCGACCCGGTCCGGCACTGTTTCGCGGAATCGAGGCTGGAGTCCGGAGGGCTCCGTGTCGGGGCCCCAGGCGGCCCCTTCTGGGGCGTCGGTCCCCCCGGGCACCCGAGGTCCGCCCTGCTGGTGGGAGCCAACCTCGTCCCCATCGCCACCGACGACACGACACGCAGCGCCTTCGCCGCCCACGCGATCCGGCAGGGCCGCCGGTCATCGTCCATCGTCGGCGCTGCCGATGAGGTCCTGGCACTGTGGGAACGGTTGGCCCCTCACTGGGGGCCCGCCCGGGAAGTGCGCGACGATCAGTTGATGATGGTCGCCACCGCCACCCCCCGGGTCCCCGCGGATGACGAGGTCAGAGTCAGCGAGCCGACCGATCTGGACCTGCTATTCCCGGCGTGCGTCGCCATGTTCACCGAGGAGGTGGGGGTCTCGCCGATCGCCGGCGGCATGGAGTACGCCTACCGTCGTCGGGTCGCCGAACTGATCCGACAGGGTCGTTCCTACGCGCGCTTCGACGACGTCGGTCCGATGTTCAAAGCCGAAGTCGGAGCGTTGTCCCGGCGTGCCTGCCAGATCCAAGGAGTCTGGGTGCGTCCGGAACTGCGGCGCCACGGGCTGGCCGGCCGCGGTATGGCCGCCGTCGTGGAACTCGCGCGGCAGATCAGCCCCATGGTGTCGCTGTACGTGAACTCCTTCAACGTCGGTGCGGTTCGGGCCTATGAAGCGGCTGGATTCCGCACGGTGGAGAGGTTCGCGACGGTGCTGTTCTGACCGATTCGATGGCATGGCATCCTGTCGTGGGACACGGAGGGGCTGTCGGGGAACTGACGAGGACCAGGCGAGGGGCGCGGGAAATCCTAATGGGCGGAACTGGCGGCAGGCGCGGTACCCGGACGCGCGCGGGTCGAGCCTTGGGAAACGTCATAGCCGTGATCGTCACCCTGGCTGTCGCTGCCGCAGGCGCCTACGGCATGGTCAACTTCGAGGAACTCAAAGGTCAGGTCTATTCCTTCGATGCGGCGGTGGACGAAGAGACCGCGCTGCGGCAGGCGGCCGACGATGCTGTGGGTTTCGCAGAGCAGTACGCGCGCCCACCCGAGTCC
The DNA here is from genome assembly GCA_037045355.1 of Candidatus Nanopelagicales bacterium. Lineage (NCBI taxonomy): Bacteria > Bacillati > Actinomycetota > Actinomycetes > Candidatus Nanopelagicales > Candidatus Nanopelagicales bacterium. The sequence continues at coordinate 185,923 of JBAOHO010000009.1, forward strand.
AACGGCGTCGGCAAGGGCTACCGGTTCAGCGCCCCCGCCCCCACCGGTATCGACGCGGACCCGGGTCACTGGTGCGGCGGCACCGTCATCGGCTATCGCATCGACTTCACCGGTGCGGTCCGGGCCGGATCAGACCGGGACAAGGAGATCGAGCGCTGGCGGTCAGCGTTCGCCCAGTGGACAGCCGCGAGCGGGGGCCGATACCAGTTCGAGTACCGCGGTGAGGCCGATTACCCGCTCGTCGACGCCCGGACCCAGACGTACCCCATCGATCCGGAACTGGTTCCGGACGGGGAGATCGCCATCAGCTACGGGGTTCCTCCGGAGATCGACGAGCCCCAGTGGCAGGGTTATCGCCATCCCGGCCTGACCGAGACCTTGGGCTTCGCCGGATTGGGACCGATCGAATGGAGTTCCGGACCTGGTCAGAGCCGAGTGACCAAGGCAATGATCGTCATGGATGCCCTGGACTCGCAGGCCGATCCTCGCCGAGTGCCGACGCCGTACCCGCACGAGGCCGGCCATGCCCTGGGGCTGAGCCATGTCCCCGATCCCGGTCAGCTGATGTACGACACCGCCGGAGCCACGACCGAGATGAACGACGGCGACCGGGCGGGCATCACTCGACTGGCCATGCTGCCCTGCAACTGAGCCCGGTTGGACCGGGCCGGTATTCTGCCAACCACGCCCACGGACGGAGGTAGCTCAGTGCTGCGCATGTCGAAACTCCTGCTGCGCACGCTGCGAGAGGACCCCGCTGACGCCGAGGTTCCCAGCCACCGACTGCTCGTCCGAGCAGGCTGCGTGCGTCGCGTCGCCCCCGGAGTGTTCGCGTGGCTTCCCCTCGGCTATCTCATCTACCGCAATGTCGAACGCATCGTGCGCGAAGAGATGGACGCCGCCGGGTTCCAAGAGGTCCACTTCCCGGCCCTCCTGCCGCGCGAACCTTACGAGGAGACCGGTCGTTGGACCGAGTACGGCGACACCTTGTTCCGCCTTCACGACCGCAAAGGTGGTGACTACCTCTTGGGGCCGACGCACGAGGAGATGTTCACCCTGATGGTCAAGCAGGAGTTCTCCTCTTACAAGGACCTTCCCTTGTCCATCTATCAGATCCAGACCAAGTACCGCGACGAAGCCCGCCCGCGGGCCGGGATCCTGCGGGGGCGCGAGTTCGTCATGAAGGACTCGTACTCGTTCGATATCGACGACGACGGTCTGCAGGCCAGTTATGACGCCCACCGAGACGCCTATATCCGCACATTCGAGCGGCTGGGTCTGGACTACGTCATCGTGAGCGCGATGTCGGGTGCCATGGGTGGCTCTGCGAGCGAGGAGTTTCTGGCTCCGTGCGATTCCGGCGAGGACTCGTTCGTGCGCTGCACGACCTGCGACTACGCCGCCAACACCGAGGCCGTGGCAACGGCGATCCCCGCTGCCATCACCTTCGCGGACGCGCCGGAACCGCTGGTGGGGGACACCCCTGACACCGAGACCATCGCGTCATTGGTCGACTTGGCCAACGCCCGTCCAGACCTGCGTCATCCCGATCGTGCGTGGCTGGCCGGTGACACGCTGAAGAACGTCGTTCTGCAACTGACGTGGCCCGACGGTCGTTCCGAGCCCTTGGTCATCGGGTTGCCGGGCGACCGCGACGTCGACCTGAAGCGGCTCGAGGCTGTCGTCGCTCCGGCGGAAGTGCGTCCGTTCGAAGAGTCCGATTTCGCTGCCCATCCCACCCTCGTGCGCGGTTACATCGGACCCCAGGTTTTGGGGGGCGACAGTCCCAGTGGGATCCGGTATCTCGTTGACCCACGCGTCGTGACCGGGACCAGTTGGATCACGGGCGCCAACGAGTCGGGACGCCACGTCTTCGGGCTGGTGGCCGGCCGCGACTTCACCCCCGACGGCACGATCGAAGCTGCCGAGGTCCTCGACGGAGATCCCTGTCCCCGTTGTGGCGGGTGCTTGAGCATCGCCCGCGGCATCGAGATCGGTCACATCTTCCAGCTGGGTCGGAAGTACGCGGAGGCGCTGGACCTGAAGGTCCTCGACGAATCCGGCCAACTCGTCACGGTCACCATGGGCAGTTACGGCATCGGTGTCTCGCGCGCCGTGGCGGCGATTGCCGAACAGACGTACGACGAGCGTGGTCTGTGCTGGCCCCGGGAGGTGGCACCGGCGGATGTGCACATCGTGGTCGCCGGCAAAGGCGACGAGACGATGGCGGCAGCCGAGGAACTCGCTCGCGAAGCCGAGATCGCCGGTGTGCGAGTGCTCCTCGACGATCGCACCGGCATCTCCGCCGGCGTGAAGTTCAACGACGCCGACCTGCTCGGGATCCCCACGATCATGATCGTCGGCAAGGCATTGGCCGAGGGTCGCGTCGAGTTGAAGGACCGGCGCTCCGGGGACCGCAGCACAGTGCCGGTGGGTGAGGCCGTCGCTCGCCTGGTACCGCGTTGATCACCCCACGCTGGCGCCGTCGTCCGGGCTGACGCTGCCACTGGCGGCGCTGCCGGTGGGGTCCGGAGTCGCCGAAGCGACGAGTTCGACCTCGGCTTCACCGGGGAACGCCGTGGGCCGCGCGCCCCACCGGACCGATCGGGCCGAGCACGCGGCGGCAGAGGCCGCCGCCCGGCGCCGCTCCTTGCCCTCGAGTTGCCCGACAGCAGCGCAGTAGACGTCGACCAGGCGGGATTCGACAACGGCGGCGAGGCGCCGAGCCGACGCCGGCCCGGTCATGGGGAAGGGGATCTCGAACGCCGCCGGGGAATCGGGTTCGACGGACTGTTCAGCCAGGGCGGCCCGGGCCCGATCGCGGTCGCGGGCATGGGTCACACCCAGGTCGATGGCCCGGGATCGCTCAGGGCCGTCGGGGAATTGTGCGGTAAGCACGCCGTACGCATAGACGGCGGCCTGTTCGCCCAACGCAATGCTCTTCCATGCTTCTGTGCGCGAGCCATCGGTGCTCATGCGAGATCCCCCGACAGGTAGGCGACATGCCCCGACTCCGCCGCCCCGATTCGGGCCAGGAGTTGCGCCAACTCGGGTTCTGCGGCTGCCACCGAGGCATCGATACGCTGCCGGGTCGCGGCGGACTCCAATCGGCGCAGGCTACGCAGCGCATCACTTCGGGGAACCGATGCCCGCGAGGGGGTGGAACTCGGCGTGGGCATGTCGAGGTCGTCGCCGATTGCCGCCACATGATCGCGGTGTTGATCGCGAAGGGGCCGCAGTTGGCCCGCCAGGGAGGGGTTGGCAGTGATGACCTCGTCGTACGCGGCGATGAGAGCCAGTTCGTCGACCAGCACCGACCCGCGAACCTCGTCGTCGGGATCGGGGTTGGACAGCACAGGGATCGAGGCCGACGAGCAACCCGCGACCAGCAACGCGGAACCACCAAGCGCGGACGCGAGGATGGCGCGCCGAGTCATCGGGTCAGAAGCTGGTGTCATGGAGTGCTCCGGGCCGTTGGGTATGTCGCTACCCTAAGTCTGGTCAGTCACCAACTGAACAACGGCCACGCCCGCGTGTGGTGCAAGGAGCGCGAATGGCGGACAATCTGGGCGATCGAATCCGGGCGGTCGTTGCCGGGCCCCTGGCCTCGGCGGGGATCGATCTCGAGGATGTCGAGGTGCGTACCGCCGGCCGCCGCCGCCTCGTCCGCGTCAGCGTGGACACCGACGCCGGGATCTCCCTCGACGAAGTCGCAGCCGCGACCCGGACAGTGTCGTCGTTGCTCGACGAGTCGGACATCATGGGCGAACGGTCCTACGTCCTCGAGGTGGGGAGCCCCGGCGTTGCCCGCCCACTGACCCTGCCCCGCCACTGGCGCCGCAACATCGGACGACTGGTCCGGGTTGTCCCTGTCGATGACTCCGAACCGTTCGTTGCCCGAATCTCGGCTGCCGACGAAGTCGGCGCCACAGTCGTCGGGGGCGAGGGTGAGCGGCACATCGACTACTCGTCGGTCGGGCGGGCGGTGGTCCAGGTGGAACTGAATCGATCGGAGGGATGAAGCGGTGGACATCGACATGGCGGCTTTGAAATCGCTCGTGCGGGAGCGCTCGCTCTCGTTGGACCTCGTGGTGACCAGCATCGAAGAAGCCCTGCTGAGCGCGTATCACCACCAACCGGGAGCCGCTGCGCGTGCGCGGGTCACCTTGGACCGCGCCACGGGGCATGTGACCGTCTACGCCGAACAGGTCGACGACGAGGGGAATCCGGGCGGCGAGTTCGACGACACCCCTGAAGGTTTCGGGCGGGTGGCGGCGGCGACGGCTCGCCAGGTACTCACTCAGCGCCTGCGGGAAGCGAACTCCGATCGGACGTTCGAGGAGTTCTCCGCGCGGGAGGGCGACCTGGTCAGTGGAACGGTCCAGCAGGGCCGTGACCCGGAGCTCGTCATGGTGGACCTCGGCAAGGTCGAAGCGGTACTCCCGGTCTCGGAGCAGGTGCCGGGCGAGGACTATGCCCATGGCCGACGTTTGAAGGTAATCATCGTGTCCGTACGCCGAGGTATGCGTGGGCCTCAGGTCACCGTCTCGCGGACCCACCCGGATCTGGTCCGGCGACTGTTCGCTCTTGAGGTACCGGAGATCGCCGACGGCGTGGTCACCATCGCTGCGATGTCCCGCGAGGCGGGACACCGCTCCAAGATCGCCGTGCAGAGCAACAACCCCTCGGTCAACGCCAAAGGTGCCTGCATCGGCCCCATGGGCCAGCGGGTTCGGCAGGTCATGGCGGAGCTGTCCGGCGAGAAGATCGACATCATCGACTTCAGCGACGATCCGGCCACGTTCATCGGCAACGCACTCTCGCCCGCGAAGGTGACCGCCGTCGAGATCGTCAGTGCCGAGGCTCGGGCGGCGCGAGTGATCGTGCCCGATTATCAACTGTCCTTGGCCATCGGACGGGAAGGTCAGAACGCGCGCCTGGCTGCCCGCATGACGGGGTGGCGCATCGACATCCGCTCGGACGCCGCGACTGAGGCTGGTACGCAGGCCGCGGACTGACCGCTATACTGGGCGACTGGAACGATGGTCCGATCCGTGGTTGAACGCACCTGTGTGGGATGTCGACAACGTGATGACCAATCCGACCTACTGCGCGTCGTGGCTGCGGGAACCGCATTGGTTCCCGATAGCCGGGTGCGACAGGCGGGGCGGGGTGCATACCTGCACCTCCGCGCCGAGTGTCTCCATCTCGCAGAACGCCGCCGGGCTTTCCCGCGCGCGCTGCGAGTGGACGGACCCCTGTCAGTGTCCGCTGTGGCAGCGGTCGTGCAGCAAGAAGAGATGACCGTCCGAGGATCGGGAGATTGAGATGAGCGCCCGATGACTTCCCAGTCATGAGTAAGAACCCCTACCACTGACGGCTCGGACGACAACCCGGGCCAGACAGGAGAACCGTGTCGAAGGTCCGGGTCTACGAACTCGCCAAGGAGTTCGGACTCGAAAGCAAGCAGGTCCTGGAGAAGCTGAACGAGATTGGCGAGTTCGCCAAGTCAGCCTCCTCGACCGTGGAAGCCCCGGTCGCGCGCAAGTTGCGTGAGGCCCTCGGCGGCAATGCCGCTCCCACCACGTCCGCCCCCCGGCGTACGTCCTCGGGGTCCAGCGTGCGCCGGGCGGCGCCTGCGCGCCCCGCTCCCGCGCCCACCCCTACTCCAAGTCCCGCCCCGACACCGAAGGAATCGGTTGCCCCGCCCGCGGCGCAGCCGACCCCCGAAGCGCCGCGGGACGAACCGGCGCAGCCGGCGGCCCAGGCCGCTCCACCGCGTCCGACAGGTCCCCGCCCCGGCAACAATCCCTTCGCCGGTAACGCACCGACCCGCACTCCTCGTGCGGGCGCCGGCAACAATCCCTTCACCGGCAATCGTGGTCCGGGTGGAGTCGCAGGTGCCCCTCGGCCCACGCCCGGTTCGATGCCTCCACGCCCGATGGGCCGCCCGACACCCGACCAGATGCGGCGCGGCCCTGGTGGTCCCGGTCGCGGTCCTGGTGGTCCCGGTCGCGGTCCCGGTGGTTTCGGGGGGCCGAGCCGCGGTCCCGGTGGTCCCGGTCGCGGTCCCGGTGGTTTCGGCGGGCCGAGCCGCGGTCCTTCAGGCCCCGGCGGCAGTCGTGGTCCCGGAGGATTCGGAGCTCCGGGTCGCGGTGGTCCAGGTGGTCCGCCTCCCTTCGGAGGTCCAGGCGGCCGTCCGGGTGGCCCCGGCGGTCGGGGTCGCCCCGGGGGCAAGCCAGCTCGGGCTCGCAAGTCCAAACGCGCGAAGCGTCAAGAGTTCGACAACATGGAAGCGCCGACCATCGGTGGCGTCCGTATCCAGCGCGGCGATGGGCAGACAGTCCGGCTGGCGCGCGGTTCGTCACTGACCGACTTCGCAGAACGCATCGACGCGAGCCCCGCAGATCTCGTGACGGTCATGTTCAAGCTCGGTGAGATGGTCAATGCGACCCAGAGCGTGGACGACGACACCTTGAAACTGCTGGGCGAGGAGCTCGACTACAGCGTCGAGATCGTGTCTCCGGAGGACGAGGACCGCGAACTGTTGGAGCGGTTCGATCTGGAGTTCGGCGAAGACGAGGGCATCGCTGCCGATCTTCGTGCCCGTCCGCCTGTGGTCACCGTCATGGGTCACGTCGACCACGGCAAGACCAAACTGCTGGACGCGATCCGATCCGAGGATGTCGTCGGCGGTGAGGCCGGTGGCATCACGCAGCACATCGGCGCCTATCAGGTTCACACCGACATCGGCGGTGAGGATCGCGCCATCACCTTCATCGATACCCCTGGTCACGAGGCATTCACTGCCATGCGCGCCCGCGGGGCGAAGGTCACCGACATCGCCATCCTGGTGGTGGCAGCCGACGACGGAGTCAAGCCGCAGACCATCGAGGCTCTGAACCACGCGCAGTCGGCCGAAGTTCCGATCGTGGTGGCGGTCAACAAGGTCGACAAAGAGGGCGCCGACCCCACCAAGGTCCGCACTCAACTGACCGAGTACGGACTGGTCGCCGAGGAGTTCGGCGGTGATGTGATGTTCGTCGATGTCTCCGCCAAGGCTCGCACCGGGATCCAGGAACTGCTCGAGGCGGTCGTGCTGACTGCCGATGCAGCACTGGATCTGCAGGCCAACCCCGATCAGGATGCACAGGGTGTGGCGATCGAGGCCCATCTGGACAAAGGTCGGGGCGCGGTTGCCACGGTCCTCGTGCAGCGCGGAACCCTGCGACCGGGCGAGTCGATCGTTGCCGGTGACGCGCACGGTCGCGTGCGCGCGATGCTGGACGAGAAGGGCGAGCCGGTCGACGAAGCCGGGCCGTCCCGCCCCGTCCAGGTCCTGGGACTCACGTCCGTCCCCGGTGCGGGTGACACTTTCCTGGTGGTGCCCGAAGACCGTGTGGCTCGGCAGATCGCAGCCACCCGTCAGGCTCGGGAACGCAACGCGCAGTTGGCGAAGTCTCGACCCCGGCGCACGCTCGAGGAGTTCCTCTCGCAGGTCGAGAAGGGCGAGGTGCAAGAGCTCAAGCTCATTCTCAAGGGCGACGTGTCCGGCTCGGTCGAGGCGTTGGAGGACGCTCTGCTCAAGATCGAGGTGGGCGACGAGGTCTCGCTGCGCATCATCCATCGTGGAGTGGGCGCCATCACGCAGAACGACGTCAACTTGGCGACCGTGGACGATGCGATCATCATCGCCTTCAACGTCGGTTATGCCGAGCGCGTCCGTGACCTCGCCGAGCGCGAGGGTGTCGATGTGCGGTTCTACTCCGTCATCTACTCGGCGATCGACGAGGTCGAGGCGGCGCTCAAGGGCCTGCTGAAGCCGGTCTACGAGACCGTTCGTACCGGGTCGGCCGAGGTGCGCGAGGTGTTCCGCTCCAGCAAGTTCGGCAACATCGCCGGATGTCTCGTGCGCGACGGGGAGATCCGCCGCAATGCACGGGCCAAGTTGTTGCGCGACGGCATCCTCGTGTCGGACACCCTCACGGTCGCGTCGCTGCGGCGGTTCAAGGACGACGCGACCGAGGTCCGGGAGGGCTTCGAATGCGGTATCGGCTTGGGCGCGTTCAACGACATCAAGGTCGGTGACGTGATCGAGACGTTCGAGGAGCGCGAGACGGAACGCGCCTGATCATCACGAGGCTGACCACCGCTCGGTAGTGGGCCATCGCCTGGGAGCGGGCCGCCGCCTGGGCGGTGGTCAGCCACCTCGGAGCGGGCCGCCGGAAGCAGAGAAGGAGAGTCCCATGCCTGATCATCAGGCGCGCGTACGGCGATTGGCCGACCGGATCAAACAGATCGTCGCTGAGTTGCTCGAGCGACGCATCAAGGACCCGCGGCTGGGCTTCGTCACGGTCACCGATGTCCGCCTCACGAACGACATGCGCGAGGCCACGATCTTCTACACCGTGCTCGGTGAGGAGGTCGATCGGGAGGCGACTGCTGCGGCGCTGGAATCGGCCAAAGGACACCTGCGCACCGAGGTCGGTCGGATCACAGGGGTGCGGTTCGCGCCGTCTCTGACGTTTGTACCGGACGCCTTGCCGACCACGGCGGCGCATATCGACGATCTGCTCAAACAAGCGGCAGAGTCGGACGCCGCAGTCCAACAGCAAGCGGCAGGCGCTCGACCCGCCGGTGATCCGGATCCCTACCGCCGGGAGTCGGACCAGGAGTGAACGGGGTCCTGCTGGTCGACAAGCCGACCGGCCTGTCCAGTCATCAGGTGGTGGCCCGGATCCGTGGGCAACTGCACGAACGGCGAGTGGGTCACGCCGGAACTCTCGACCCCGATGCCAGTGGCCTGTTGGTCCTCGGTATCGGAGCGGGCACTCGGCTACTGAGGTTCCTGGTCGGTTTGGACAAGACCTACGCGGCCACGATCCGCCTGGGAATCTCGACGGTCACCGACGACGCGAGCGGAGACATCCTTCGCGCGCCGGGATGCGATCCAACGACACCGATCGCAGCCGCCCTGGCCGAGTTCACCGGTCCACTCATGCAGCGCCCGTCGTCGGTCTCGGCGATCAAGGTCGGGGGCCGCCGGGCTCATCGCCGGGTGCGCTCCGGGGAGTCGGTCGATCTGCCCGAACGTCCGGTCACTGTGCACGACCTCCAACTGTTGGCAGCCACACCTCGAAAAGTTGCCGCCGTGGCAGTTCTCGACCTGGACGTGATTTTGACGGTGTCCAGCGGGACGTACGTGCGGGCCATCGCCCGTGATCTCGGCACGGTCCTGGGCACCGGCGGGCATCTGGTGGCGTTGCGTCGCACTGCTGTCGGGCCCTTCTCGGTGGCCGACGCCACCGCCGTGGACCACGTCGACTCCACCTCTGCGGTCTTGCCCCTGGGAATGGTGGCCGAGCAAGTGCTGCCCAGCGAAGTGCTGGCCGACGACGAGTGCGCAGCGGTTCGACATGGCACCCGGATCCCCTGTGGCAGCGATGTCCGCGGCCCAGTGGCCCTGCTGTCGAAGTCCGGGGATCTGCTGGCGGTGTCGGACTGCTCGGATGGGCGGTGGCGGCACCGATACGTCGTGTCGTCTGCCACTCTGGACGGACCATGACCGACTCTGACATCGCAGTGATCACGGGCCCTCCCGCAGACCACCAGGAAGATCCGACAGTCGTCACGCTGGGGGTGTTCGACGGCGTCCACCGCGGTCATCGCTACCTGATCGCCCGTGCCCGCGCCGCGGCCGATCGTGCGGATCTGCCGCTCACCGTCGTCACTTTCGATCCGCATCCTCTGTCGGTCGTGCGACCCGAACTCGCACCCTTGCGACTGGCGACACTTCGTCACCGAATTCGCCTGCTGGCCGGCGCCGGTGTCGACAAGGTTCGGCTGCTGACTTTCGACCGGCAACTGTCCGCCCTCGAGGCGCCGGACTTCGCCGCTCGCTACCTCGTGCGCGAGCTTCAGGCGGCCGTTGTGGTGGCGGGGGAGAACTTCCGTTTCGGCCACCGGGCCGCAGGAGACCTGGATCTCCTCGCGGCCATCGGTACGACGGCGGGTTTCGACGTCGTGTCCGTGCCGCTGGATGCCGACGAATCGGAGACGTGGTCGTCCACCCGGATCCGGGCACTGGTGACCGCTGGCGACGTTGCCGGCGCCGCACTAGGGCTGGCTCGTGAACATCGGGTGGAAGGTCCCGTCGTCGTCGGCGACAAGCGGGGCAGGACACTGGGTTATCCGACGGCCAATCTCGAGGTGGAACCGGGAACCTGCGTGCCGCTCGACGGTGTCTACGCTGGCTTCGCTGTCGTCGACCCGTATACGCCAGACGAGCGGCGCGTTCCCGCAGCCGTGTCGGTGGGAGCCAATACAACGTTCGGTGGCACCGAGCCGCGCGTCGAGGCTCATCTGATGGAACCGGGCGAATGGGACCTCTACGGCCGCGAGCTGGCGGTCGATTTCGTTGCGCGGCTGCGTGGGATGCACACGTTCTCATCACAGGCCGAGTTGGTGTCCGCCATGGCAGCCGATGTCGCGGCGGCGCGGCGTTTGCTGGCGTGACCGGCGATCAGTCGTCGGTGTCGCCCCTGCTGAGCAGGTAACCGAGAGGGATCATACCGAGCAAGACCCATGAGGCGATCGAGGGCGCGAACAACGACAGCACCCCGACCCCGAGGAAATAGGCCACATACACAACGGATTTCCGGATCCGCTGGGTGTTCGGATCGAAGTCCGGCGCCTGCAGCGATGGATGCGCGGACACCCACCACCCGATCAGCGCGAGGAATCCACCGATCGCGGCGAGATTGATCATGTACACCATTCCGGATCCCTGGCCGAACCCGTGGTTGGTCACCAACTCCGTCGTGAAGGGCAAAGTGATGATCGACAGCAGCCAGCCGAAGTTGATCCAGGCGAGGACGTTGTCGTAATCGCCGATGGCTTCGAACATCCTGTGGTGGACCAGCCAGTAGTTGGACAGCACGATGAAGGAAATCAGGAAGGCCGTCCACACTTCCTGGTTGGCGCCCAACCACGTCCATGCGGATTCCGAGGCCTTCACCTCGCCCGCCAGTTCGGTCAGCGGCAGGATCAGCAAGGTGATGGCCACCGCCATCACCGCATCGCTGAAGTTGACGAGCCGGTCGAAGCCGCGATCGGTGTGTCGACTAGCCATGCCGGATCCCCCCAGGTCCCAACTGGTAGATCGCAGACGCGCCCGTCCGTATCCGCGCCATCGTCGTCACCTCCGTCCCTTCCATCCACTTGCGGCTGCCGCATCCATTGCCGACTGGAGCCTAGTTGTTCCGCTATGCCTGGTTGGATGTAACGCCGCCGTTGGTCCCCCTGCTCGGTGTCGGCTACGCTTACCCCTGACGGTCATCGGGCGGGCGCCCGCTGACTCGTGTCCATCTACTCCACCGCGATGGTGGACTGCGCCCGGAGGTAACGCATGGCACTGGATGCCGCTGTGAAGCAAAGCATCATCGACGATTACGCCACTCATCCCGGTGACACGGGTAGTCCAGAGGTTCAGGTCGCGCTGTTGACGCGCCGGATCTCGGATCTGACCGAGCACTTGAAGGAGCACAAGCACGACCACCACAGCCGTCGTGGTCTGCTGCTGCTCGTGGGTCAGCGTCGCCGACTGCTCAACTACCTGTCCGACCGGGACATCGCACGGTATCGCTCCCTGATCGAACGGCTCGGCATCCGCCGCTGACGAAACCCACAACAGAAAACCCATCAACCACGCTGGCCCGCGACAAGATTTCGCTGTCGGTCCTCGGTGGTGGATTCCGGGTCAGACCCGGCATCCTCGATCGAAGGCCGACCCAGGCGGGCTCGCGTGTTCGACAGAACAGGAGGACCCGTGGAGGGTTCCACAATCCAAACCGCCCAGGCCGTCATCGACAATGGCGAGTTCGGCACCCACACCATCACGTTCGAGACCGGGCGCATGGCTCGTCAAGCCGGCGGCGCCGCTGTCGTCTACTTCGACGACGACAGCATGCTGCTGGCCACCACCACAGCCGGGAAGCACCCCAAGGAGCATTTCGACTTCTTCCCACTCACCGTTGATGTCGAGGAGCGCATGTACTCCATCGGCAAGATCCCGGGATCGTTCTTCCGACGGGAGGGCCGGCCGAGCGAGGACGCCATCCTGACGTGCCGACTGATCGACCGGCCACTGCGGCCCTCGTTCGTCAAGGGTCTGCGCAACGAGGTGCAGGTCGTCATCACGGTCCTGTCCCTGCACCCGGGTGTTCCCTACGACGTCGTGGCCATCAATGGCGCCTCCATGGCGACCATGCTGTCCGGATTGCCGTTCAGCGGCCCCATCGGTGGGGTGCGCGTGGCGCTCATCAAGGGCCAGTGGGTCGCGTTCCCGACGCACGGTCAACTCGACGAGGCCACGTTCGACATGGTGGTCGCGGGTCGCGTCGTCGGCGACGACGTCGCGATCATGATGGTCGAGGCCGAGGCCACCGACGCCACGGTTGAGCTGATCGGCGGTGGCGGTGTTGCCCCGACCGAAGAAGTGGTCGCGCAGGGCCTCGAGGCCGCGAAACCGTTTATCCGTGCGCTTTGTGATGCGCAGAACGAGTTGGCCGGCCGGGCTGCCAAGGAGACTGTGGAGTTCCCGACCTTCCCCGACTATCACGACGATGTTTTGGCTGCCGTGGATGCCGCGGCCGCGGGTCCGCTCGCGGAGGCGATGACGATCGCAGACAAGACCGAGCGCAACGACGAACTGGATCGGGTGTCGGCCGAGGTTCGTGACAGTCTCGCCGATCAGTTCCCCGAGCGGGACGCCGAGATCAAGGCCGCCCTGCGCGCCGTGACCAAGAAGGTCGTGCGCCAACGGGTCCTGCGGGACAAGGTTCGTATCGACGGTCGCGGACTCACGGACATCCGGCAGCTGAGTGCCGAGATCGAAGTTGTGCCGCGGGCCCACGGCAGTGCCCTGTTCGAGCGTGGGGAGACCCAGATCATGGGCGTGACCACACTGAACATGCTGCGCATGGAGCAGCAGTTGGACACGCTGAACCCGGTGACGCGCAAGCGCTACATGCACAACTACAACTTCCCGCCCTACTCCACCGGTGAGACCGGTCGGGTGGGGTCACCGAAACGACGCGAGATCGGACACGGCGCGCTCGCGGAGCGGGCTTTGATCCCGGTCCTGCCGACCCGCGAGGAGTTCCCCTACGCGATCCGTCAGGTGTCCGAGGCTCTGGGCTCCAACGGATCCACCTCCATGGGGTCGGTGTGTGCCTCGACCCTGTCGTTGCTCGACGCGGGCGTACCGCTCAAAGCTCCGGTGGCGGGTATCGCCATGGGCTTGATCTCCGACACGGTCGACGGTGACACCGAGTACGTCGCGCTCACCGACATCCTGGGCGCTGAGGATGCCTATGGCGACATGGACTTCAAAGTCGCCGGCACTCGGGAGTTCGTCACCGCCCTGCAGTTGGACACCAAGCTCGACGGTATTCCCGCGAGCGTGCTTGCCGGGGCGCTGAGCCAGGCCAAGGATGCCCGCATGACGATCCTCGATGTCATGGCGGAGGCCATCGATGCCCCGGACGAGATGTCGGAGCACGCGCCACGGATCATCACGATCCAGATCCCCGTGGACAAGATCGGCGAGGTGATCGGACCGAAGGGCAAGATCATCAATCAGATCCAGGAGGAGACCGGCGCAGACATCACGATCGAGGACGACGGCACGATCTATGTCGGTGCGGCCGAAGGGTCGGCCGCGGAGGAGGCACGTCGCCAGATCAATGCGATCGCCAATCCGGCAATGCCCGAACCGGGGGAGCGCTATCTGGGGACCGTGGTGAAGACCACGAACTTCGGGGCGTTCGTCTCGCTGATGCCGGGCAAGGATGGGCTGCTGCACATCTCTGAGGTGCGCAAACTGGTCGGGGGCCAGCGGATCAACGCTGTCGAGGACGTCCTGAGCGTGGGACAGAAGGTCCAAGTGGAGATCAAAGAGGTCGATCAACGCGGCAAGCTGTCCTTGATCCCAGTCCTCGAAGACAGCGACGGTGCGGAGCCGAGCGAGGGCTGACGTGGCGGGTTTCTTCCCTGCCTGCGAGCAGCCGGCGGGTACCACCCGGCAGTTGTTGCGGGAGGCCGACGGGTCCGTGGTGCGGCGCACTGTGCTGCCCACGGGCCTGCGTGTGGTCTCCGAGAGCGTGCCCGGCGCGCACTCCGTCACTCTGGGGATCTGGGCGGGCGTCGGCTCCCGTGATGAGACGCCCCGCAGCGCCGGCGCTGCTCATTTCCTCGAGCATCTGCTGTTCAAGGGGACGGACACCCGCACGGCGCTCGACGTCGCCGCGGAGGTGGACGCGGTTGGTGGGCAGATGAACGCCTTCACCAGCAAGGAGTACACCTGCTTCTACGCGAAGGTCTTGGGCGCTGATTTGCGTGTGGCTGTCGACGTCATGCTCGATATCACCAGCCGGCCCTCGTTGCGGGTCGGCGACATCGAAGCAGAGCGGTCCGTCGTGCTCGAGGAGATCGCGATGCACGACGACGATCCGGGCGATCGCGCCGGAGAGGCCATTGAAGCGCGGGTCCTGACCGGATCTCGGCTTGGTTTGCCCATCTTGGGCAGCCGGGAATCCATCGGCACGATGTCGCCGCGCACCATCCGCGCCTTCTTCCAGCGTCACTACCGGCCCGAATCACTCGCGGTGACCGCAGCCGGCAACGTCGACCATACGGAGCTCGTCCGCCTCGTGCGTACGGCGACAGCCGATCTCGATTGGGCGTGGGGGGTGACCCCTGCGCCCCTGAAGAGCCGCCGCGGTGGCGGGCGATCTGTCGTAGCCGGGGGAGTGACCGAACTGTCCTGGCCCGGCGAGCAATGCACCGTCGCCGCAGCCGCCGCGGGTCTGCCTCGCTCTCACCCCGATCGCCGCACCCTGGACGTGGTCAATGCCATCGTGGGCGGCGGGATGTCCTCTCGGCTGTTCCAGTCCGTTCGGGAGGAACGGGGATTGGCGTACGCCATCTACTCTGGCCACTCCGCCTACTCGGATGCCGGGGTGTGGAGTGTGGCCGCGGGCTGTCAGCCGGAACGCGCTGCCGAAGTGTTCGACGTCATCACCGGCGAGTTGGACCGAGTCCGGTCCGACGGTCTCTCCGACGAAGAGATCACTCGCGCGAAAGGCCATCTGTCCGGCAGCGTGGTCCTGTCCGGCGAAGACAGTGCCGCGCGCATGGCTTCCCTCGGACGTGCCGAGGTGGCCACCGGTGAGTTGATCAGCCTCGATGAGGCGGTGCAACGTATCGATGCCATCACGCCGGATGATGTCGCGCGCGTGAGTGAAGAGTTGTTCTCGCGACCGCGCGAGGTGTGCGCGGTCGGGGCGCCGCGCAACAGGCTCACCCGGGTGGCCATGAAAGCGGCGACGAACGGGGCGGCGTCCGGACCGATGAACGGAACACGCTGATGGGCGAAACCACACGAGTAGGAGTCCTCGGCGCGCGCGGCCGGATGGGATCGATGGTCTGTCAGGCAGTCACCGAAGCCCCGGACCTCGAGTTGGTGGCGGCGCTCGACGTCGGTGAACCGATGAGTGAACTGACCCGGCAGCGAGCCCGCGTCGTGGTCGACTTCACGGTCCCGGATGCGGTCATGGGCAACCTCGAGTTCCTCATCGACGCCGGCATCGACGCGGTGGTCGGCACCTCGGGCTTCTCACCCGAGCGGCTGGATCAGGTTCGAGCCATGCTGGGAACCCCACCTCGCAGCGGAGTCCTGGTCGCACCGAACTTCGGTATTGGCGCCGTGCTGATGATGCAGTTCGCAGGCCCAGGCCGCCCGCTATTTCGAATCCGTCGAAGTTGTCGAGATGCATCATCCCGACAAGGTTGATGCTCCTTCGGGAACCGCTCGGCAGACCGCTGTGCTGATCGCCGCCGAGCGCGAATCGGCGGGGTTACCGCCCAGCCCGGACGCGACGACAGGATCAGTCGCCGCCCGGGGTGAACGCGTGGCGGGCATCCCGGTGCACGCGGTGCGCCTCAGGGGTTTGGTGGCGCACCAGGAGGTCCTGCTGGGATCAGCGGGCGAGACACTGACCATCCGACACGACTCCTACGACCGAGGGTCGTTCATGCCCGGCGTCCTGTTGGCTGTTCGCGGCGTGTCGAGTCGGCCCGGACTCACCGTCGGGATCGACCCCCTTCTGGAGGCGACCGGGTGAATCCGCGCCTGACTGCGTGGCTCATGGTTGTTGCGGTCGCCGTCTACCTGGTTCTCCTCGGGCAGTTGGCCGTTCGCTTCATCCTCACCGGTGAGGCAGTCGGGGTGGTCCTCGGCCTGACCATCCTCGCGTTCCCGCTGATCGGTGCCTGGATCTTGTGGCGCGAAATGCGCTTCGGGTACCGCATGCAACAGGTTGCCGGGGCATGGAAGGAGTTGGGGGTGGACCCCGCAGGCTTGACCTACGAGGAGTCGCTTTCCGCCGTGGAGGCCGATCCCGACAGTTGGCAGCACTGGTTCGAACTCGGCCTGGCCTACGAGCACGCCGGCGATCGGCGGCGGGCCCGGGCGGCGATGCGGGAGGCGGGGGCGCGGTTCTCGCCCCCTGGGGCGTAAGGCACCTGCCAGGCGCGGCACGTTCGCGGTCAAGATTTCGGCGGTTCGCGCCGATGACAAGAACATGCGGGTCTTGTCGCGATCCATTGTCGTGTCCGTGGTTCTGATGATCGGGATGTTGGTGGGGGCGCCGACTCGAGCGGATGACTACCTTCGGCCGGGGGCTGAGGCTGGGTTCACGACACTGGATCCCTTCGACTACAAGTTCCTCGTCCGTGACGGAGAGACGGTCAAGAAGGTCGTCTCGTTCACGACCACGCAGGCTCGGATCTTCACGTCCTTCCAGCCGGCCGACACCAACCCGGACACAGCGCCGCTGTTCGTCATGCTCAACGGTGGCCCCGGAGCGGCCACGACAGCGAACCTTTTCGCAAACAATACGGCCCCCTACACGCTGAATCTGCAGGCCGTGAACAGCGACCCCGCAGGGTTCAAGGCGAACCCCTCGAGTTGGACCGCGATGGGCAACTTGCTGTACATCGATCCTCCCCAAACGGGATTCTCGTACAACATCTCGAAACGGGTCTTCCAAGGCACGTTGCACACCGCGTCAATGGTCGAGTTGTGGGATGAGTACTGGGATCGAGGCAACTTCAATCCCTTCATCGACGCCGATCAAGTTCTCCGCGTCCTGCTGGGGTTCCTGGACAGCCACCCGCAGTACCGCGACGCGCCTGTCGTGTTTGTCGCGGAGAGCTACGGCGGTGTCCGAGTGTCGCTCATGTTGAACATGCTTCTGTTCTCGGATTCATATGACGATGGCGGCTCGGCCTTCTTCCGCGATCCGGATCTGGCCAATGCGGTCCGTCGACACTTCGGCACGACCGAGGCTCCCGCTCCTGCGGAAGTGGCCGCGCAGTTCAGTCGGCAGGTCTTGATCCAGCCGCAGTTGTCGTCCTACCAAAGCCCGGTGCAGGGGAGAATGTATTGGGACGAAAAGCCCCCGACCGTCATCGACTGGATCGCTGAAGATGCCGGTGATGCCGGCGGCTACACCCGCAGCGAGTGGTTCTGCCGGACACACAAGCCCTTCCAGACCGACAAGAACGTGTGCACGATCATGGAGTACGTACCCTCCTGGGACCGCGACAGGTATGACTACGCCCAGCCGAAGAACTACAGCGACCTCCAGGACGACTACGTCAACAGGGCGATGCGCCGCATCCCGGTTCTCACCGCAATGCTAGGAGTGGACCCGGACTCCATCCCCGAACTCAAGCCGGCTGCCCGGAAGTACGCCTACCACACGATGGGCTGGCCCCTATTCGGCCATGATCAGTGGCCCAGTAGAGACAAGGACACGCTTGTCGGGAAGTTCGGCACGTTGAGATCGCCCGATGCTTACTACCTATCGTGGAACCAGGACGTGTACCTGGCGTCGACGATCAATCTGCACTCCTACGTCCGCGAGCATCTGCCGCTGTCTCCGGACAACGACCCCATCTTCGGCGACATCTTCTTGGCGAACCTGGCCTACGTGAAGACGTTCCTCACCAACGCGGCCAGGGATCTGGTGGTGTACTCCCCAGCTCTGCCGGTCGCGCTGTCGCGGCACACCGATGTGGTCGACCAAGTCTCGGTGGCGCTCGGCGATCACTCCGGGACTCCGGGACGCGTTGACATCACCTTCAAAGACGGCACTGTCGCTCACATCAACTACCCTGCCTACCCCGACTCCGGCCACGCTGTGGCGGCCACGGCACCGGGCGACCTTCGCGACGATGTGGAGTCCTGGATGTCGCTGCCGACTCTGCCCCTCATCACCGACCCGCAACGGGGAACCGCCTACTGGTCCATCCCTCCGGGTGTTCGCAAGTCCCTGCGACAAGCACGAATCGGAATGGAACCGATCAAGCCGGCCAGGGCCAGGGGATCAGTTGTCAGCCTCCCAGCGACGTTGTCGACGACCAGCGTCATCGGCAGTCGGGGAGGGATGCAGTTGACCCATCGCGGTGCGCGGCTGAATCTCACCCGACTGGCGGTGGACCTGTCCCGTGAGAGGGCGACAGCGCGGCTGGTCACCCGTGGCAAGACGAAATACGTCGCACTCGAGGTGGAGCGCGGGGCGGGAGAGGATGCGGCACTGCAACTGGCTCCCGGCCAGTCGAAGAGGCTCAACAAGGCGCTGGGTCAGAAGGTCTTCAGCCCGCGCTCGCCCCTGGGTCACGTCCGTTTCACTGCCGGCTCATGACCCTTCAGGCATGGCCCGCGAACACGTGCTGTCAGGGAACCGGTTGCTCAGACCATCAAGGCGTCGCCCCGTTCGAGGGAGGTCGGCAGTCGCCCGTCAGTGAGGCCTGCGACGCGGACTGCGGCCGGGATACGCGCTTCGTCGACCACACCGATGCGGGTGCGACGCTCCACGATGTCTGCCACGGTCAGTGCCAGTTCGGCGGCGATGCCGAACTCCGCTTCGACGCCGTAATGGCTGCTGCCCTCGACGATCGGTTCTCGCAACTCGCGGCGGGTCTCTCCCAGGTCCCACACGTGCGGTGCCTCGTTGCCGTAGCGCCGCCACAGGACTTCGGGGATGTCCTGACGTCGGACGAGGGGACCAGCCCCGACCAGGGCGATGTCGCGAGTCCGGCAGGGGGTTTCGCTGATCAGGTTGACGACGTCCTGGGCCATCCGTCGGAATGTGGTCAGCTTGCCCCCCGTCACGGTGATCATCCGGTCGGTCCTGCGCACCAGATGTTTGCGTGAGATGTCCGCCGACGATTCGTCGCCGGTGTCGTCGGCTTGCACGAGGGGGCGCACGCCGGCGAACGCTCCCAGCGCATCCGAGGGCGTGACGGGGCGTTCCAGCGCGGTCGAGAGGATCCCGAGGATCCAATCGATGTCTTCTGTCGGCGGGGTGGGAGCCGAATAGGAGTCGGTATCGGTCTCGTGGTCCGTCAGGCCCACGTAGCTGATCCCGCCGAGATGGGGGAGGGACAGGACGAATCGTCCGATCGTTCCCGGTACGGGGACGGTGAGTGACCCGTGGCCCGCCCCCACGAGGGCTGTCGGCACGACCACGTGGGTGCCCAGGCTCGGGTGCAAGGTGATGCTGTCGTCCAGATCGCTGGCCCACACGCCGGTGGCGTTCACGATGGTGTCGGCGTGCAAGGTGACGTTCTGCCCGGTCACCGTGTCGCGGGCCGCGACCTCGCCGAGTTGCGGGTCCACGGCGGTGACCTGCACCCGGGTGAGAATCCGGGCACCGTAAGCCGCAGCCGTTCGCGCCACGGACACGACCAGGCGAGCATCATCGACCAGTTGGCAGTCCCATCCGACTGACGCTCCGCGCAGGCCCTCTCGACGAATACCCGGTACCAGCTTGACCGTCATGTCGGGGTCGACATGACGCGCGCGCGGCAGCAGTCCGGTGGGAGTGCGAGCGGCCAGACGCAGGGCATCGCCGGCACGTTGACCCACCAGGGCCAGCGGCGCTGACCGGCGGTCGTCGTCGAAGTCGGGAACCACTTGGGCCAGGGGATGCACGAGGTGCGGGGCGACCCGGCCGGCCAGGATCGACCTCTCGACAGCGCTCTCCCAGGCAACCCCAGGGTCGCCCTTGGCCAGGTAGCGCAGCCCGCCATGGACCAGCTTGCTCGACCAGCGCGAAGTGCCGTTGGCGAGATCGTCCTGTTCGACCAGTGCCACCGACAGGCCTCGGGTCACGGCGTCCAGCGCGACCCCGACACCGGTGATGCCGCCGCCGATGACCAGTACATCGACGCGGGCGCCGGCCGCGAGGTGGGCGAGATCGCGTTCCCGCCGACCCGCACTCAGCAGTCCAGCGGGGTCCAATGGGGGGAGATACGTGACGTCGTTCATGAGGTTCCTTCCTGGGGGACAGGTCGTAGGAGGCCGGCGACCAGGGGCCGCAGTTGGGCGCGCGCCGCTGCGCCCTCGGGTCGCGTCTCCAGTGCCGGAGCGGCGAAGATGAATGACTGCACCGCCGTGACAGACGCCAACGCCAACGCATCCGGCTGGGTGTCGCGGATGGAACCGTCGCCACCCAGCGATGCCATCCCGGAGGCGAGCAGGGGTGTCAGCAGTTCGACTGAGGTCCTTTGGGTCTGCCCGAACCGCTGGACCATCAACGGGGTCAGGTATTCAGGATCGACGGCCAGCACACGACGCACGAGCGGATGATCTGCGATGGCGTCCGTTCCCGCGACGATCAAGTCGACAGCCTGCCGGTGGATAGGCCCGGTCCCGGGCCTCGGAAGAGGGATCGACGTGAGGATCTGCCGCAGTTCGAGGGTGAGCAGTGCGGAGATGAGTCGGTCGAACGACTCGAACCGGCGGTACACCGTCATGCGGCTGACACCCGCCTGGCGGGCGACCTCCGTCAGGGTCGCGCGCCGCGGACCGTGGGTCATGATGACCTCGCGGGCGGCCCTCAGGAGGGGATCGGTGTCATTGATCTCGTCGGTGGTCCCCACGTCGGGAACGGCGCCGATGTGACGGATAGACGTCATGTGTAACACTGTAACATCGGTCGTGCGCCGAGCGGGTCGATGATTTCCGCCATCAACCGGACTCGGATGCACCAAGTGCCCACGACCCCAAGGGACACGCTCCGGCGGCGCCGCCGCCGGGGAAGGGAAGGACTGTCATGGCCATCGCATCGGCGACCACATACGGACGATGGGGAACCCCCCCACAACCGGTGGAACTGTCCGCCGCCGCCGAGGAGTTCCTCACGGGAACACTCGGTGATCCCGCGCCCCGTCCGCCCCACCCGGCGGCCGACCTGACTGTGCCTGCCACCAGGCTCTCCGCGGAACCCATCGGGCGGTTGAGCGCCATCGTCGGCGATGCCGCGGTCAGCACCAGCGCGGGGGATCGGCTCGGCCACAGCGTCGGCTGTTCACTGACCGACTATCTCCACCTGCGCGCTGCCGACCTCGACCCCCGCGCGATCCCCGACGCCGTGGTCCGACCGTCCTCCCACGATCAGGTCCGAGAACTGTTGTCCCTGTGCGCCAACGAGGGCATCGCGGTCGTGCCCTACGGCGGGGGGACTTCGGTCGTGGGCGGAGTCACGGTGGCGGGTGACCAGCCCCGGGTGGCGATGGCCTTCGATCAGATGGCTGACGTCGTGAGTATCGATGAGGACTCCATGACCGCCACCGTGCAGCCGGGCATCACCGGACCTGTGCTCGAGCGAATCCTGCAGACCCGAGGCCTCACGCTGGGACATCTACCGCAGTCGTGGGAGCGGGCCACGATCGGTGGCTACGCCGCGACCAGGTCGGCGGGGCAGGCCTCCACGGGCTACGGCCGCAGCGACGAGATGGTCGAGTCCCTCCGGGTCGCGACGCCGATGGGTGACCTCACATTGGGTCGCGGTCCGCGCAGCGCCGCCGGCCCGGATCTGCGCCAACTGTTCATCGGATCGGAGGGGGCGTTCGGCGTCATCACCGAGATCACCCTGCGCATTCGTCATCTGCCCACCGTGACCCGCTACGAGGGCCTCATGTTCCCCTCCTACGAGGCGGGGGTAGCGGCGTTTCGTGACCTCGCCCAGCACCGCGTCACCGCCGACGTCATGCGACTGTCGGACACTCCCGAGACCACTGCCACGTTGGCCATGTCCGGTCCGAAGGGCCGCACCGGTGACTTGTTCGAGCGCTATCTGAACCTGCGCAATGTCGAGGGTGGTTGTATGGCGATCCTGGGCTGGGAAGGCTATTCACGCAGGTTCCTGGCCGCTCGTCGCTCGGCCGCGTGGGCGGTCATGAAGGACCACAAGCCAGCCACCCTCGGGGCGGGGGTCGGGGGCTCGTGGCGCAAGCATCGCTACGACGGGCCGTACCTGCGTGACGTGCTGCTCGATCGCGGCTACATCGTGGAGACTCTCGAGACCGCGAGTCACTGGTCGGACCTGCATCGCGTTCGAGACGATGTGGCGACCGCGCTCAAGGCCGCACTGCACCACGAGGGTCGCGATCCCTACGTCATGTCGCACATCTCCCACGTCTACGAAACGGGCGGCTCGCTGTACTTCACGGTGATCGTCCCGGCCCAAGACGACCCGGTCGCCCAATGGGCGACCGCCAAGGCAGCTGCCATGGATGCCATCGCGGCGGGAGGAGCCACCATCACCCACCATCACGCGGTGGGGCGTGACCACGCACCGTGGCTCGAAGCGGAGATCGGGTTGGAGGGGTTGCGGCTGCTGCGCGGGATCAAGTCACTGGTCGACCCCCAGGGTGTGTTGAACCCGGGTGCACTGGTCCCGGTATCCGAGCGCTGACGCGTTTCGCGGCTCCAGCCGACCGGTGGAGCGGGTTACCCCTGATCTCACTGGTGGCGCGCGGGAGCCGAGGGATCGGTGGATCAGGGGTTAGCCTTGGCCCGGCGAAAGGAGCCCCGATGGCCGATGCCCCCGAGGTCGCTGTGCAGTACCGCAGCGACATGACCGTCGATCTGGTCAAGGCGAGTGCCTCGGATGCCGATGTCGTGTGGGCTGCACGTGTGTCGACCAAAGGGGAGTCTTCGCTCGACGACGTCACCGCTGACCCCGAGCGCTCCCGGGGATTGATCAACTACCTCATGCGGGACCGCCACGGCACCCCGTTCGAGCACAACTCCATGACCTTCTTCGTGTCGGCGCCGATCTTCGTCTTCCGGGAGTTCATGCGTCATCGCATGGCTTCCTACAACGAGGAGTCGGGCCGCTATCGCGAACTCCAGCCGGTCTTCTACGTCCCCGGCCCGAACCGACGCCTGGTCCAGCAGGGCAAACCCGGGGCCTACGACTTCCTGCCCGGCACAGGGGAGCAGCACCAAGTAGTGGTCGAGCAGACCACTGCTGCTTGTGCTCACGCGTACTCCGCCTACCAGGCCATGCTGGCTGCGGGAGTCGCTCGCGAGGTCGCCCGTGGTGTGCTTCCGGTCGCCACGTATTCGTCGATGTACGTGACCATGAATGCGCGCAGCCTGATGAACTTCCTGTCGTTGCGGACCAAGCGTGACGATGCCCACTTCCCGTCATTCCCCCAGCGCGAGATCGAGATGGTCGCCGAGTTGATGGAACGCGAGTGGGCCCAACTGATGCCGCTGACTCATGCCGCGTTCGAGGCCAACGGCAGGGTCTCCCCGTGACCGAGCCGGCGGCCGGTTGGTACCCCGATCCGGGTGGGTCCACCAAGCTTCGCTACTGGAACGGTCGGGCGTGGACTCAGCATGTGTCACCCCCCGACGTCCCCCCGGAACCCGCTGGCCTCCCGGATCCCGACATTCCCGCCTCGACACCTTCAGCCCCCGCCTCGACCGCTTCAGCCCCCGCCTCGACACCTTCAGCCCCCGTCACGCTGCCTGCAGACGCCCCGCCGCCGGCGCCACCGATCGTGGCCCCTCCGCCGTGGCAACCGGGACAGCCCGCAACCCCCGCTGTCGAGCGACTCGGTCCTGATGGTCAGGTGCTGTCGGGTTGGTGGCGCCGGTTCTTCGGCTACCTGATCGACAGCCTGATCATCAGCGTCATCGCCGCGATCGTCGTCTGGATCATCGCCTCGCTCACGGGTGGATTCGGCGACGTCATCAACACCGAACTGTGGAACGAATGGCTGACCAGGATCGAGCAGAACCCGAACTACCAACCCAGTCAGGCTGAGTTGCAGCAGATCATCGGTCCGGGGTTCCTGGCATTCGTGGGGTGGTTCAGCCTCGTCACGATCGCGCTCGGATTGCTCAACGGTGTCCTCCTGGTCGCGATATCCGGGCAGACTGTCGCCGATCGACTCGTGGGGACCCGGAAGGTCCTGGCGGGGCGGAGAGTCCCGGGATTCGGTCCCGCACTGCTGCGATGGCTGATCCCCGGCGTTCTCAACATGCTGCAAGTACTGCCCCTGATCGGGTTCCTGGCGCTGTTCGGGTGGATACTCGACTATCTGTGGCCCCTGTGGGATCCGCAACGGCAGGCCTTGCACGACAAGGCCGCGAAGACGTACGTCGAACGCTCGGCGTTGGCAGGACCGGTGAACCCATGACAACCGAGACGAACGCCCCCTTCGGCCGGGTGCTGACCGCCATGGTCACTCCGTTCACCGACCAGGGGGCTGTCGACCTCACCGCAGCAGCCGAACTCGCTTCGGACCTAGTCGATCTGGGCAACGACGGACTGGTCATCAGCGGCACCACGGGCGAGTCACCCACCACGTCCGACCAAGAGAAGTACGAACTGCTGTGTGAGGTCATTCGAGCCGTGGGCGACCGCGCCACGGTGGTGGCAGGTGTGGGCACCAACGACACCGCGCACACGCTCGAGTTGGCCCACGCCGCAGAAAGGGCCGGTGCCGACGGCCTGCTGGTGGTGACGCCCTACTACAACAAGCCACCCCAGAACGGGCTCCTGGCGCATTTCCGGGCCGTCGCGGATGCCACGCAGACCCCGATCATGATGTACGACATCCCCGGTCGATCCGGGGTTCCCATCGCGCACGAGACCCTGGTGAGTCTCGCGGAGCACCCGCGGATCGTCGCCAACAAGGACGCGAAGGGTGATCCGTTCGCGGCCACACGGGTGATCGCCGAGGTCGGCGACTCGCTGGCGTGGTACTCCGGCGACGATGGCCTGAACCTGTCCCTGATCAGCATCGGGGCCGCGGGGGTTGTCAGCGTCATCGGACATGTCGTGGCCGATCGACTCGCCGCCATGATCGCTGCCTTCGACTCCGGTGACACTGCGACTGCGGCGACGATCAACCTGTCCCTGGTGCCGGTGATCACCGGCGTCATGACCCGAACCCAGGGAGTCATCATGGTCAAGGCGGCTCTCGACCTGCTCGAGCGTCCGGGCGGGGGGTCATTGCGGCTGCCGCTGGTCGCGGCCGATGATGCCCAGCGGCAGGTGTTGCGGCAGGATCTCAAAGCGGGCGGATTCGAACTGTGACACTCAAGACACCGCCACCCTTGCCGAAACACGGTCTGCGTGTAGTCGCGCTGGGTGGACTCGGCGCCATCGGGCGCAACATGACTGTTCTCGAGTACCGCGGCAAGCTCCTGATCGTCGACTGTGGAGTGTTGTTCCCCGAGGAGCAGCAACCCGGGGTCGACCTGATCCTGCCCGACTTCAGTTATCTCGATGATCGCTGGGACGACGTCGTGGCGCTGGTCCTCACCCATGGGCACGAGGACCACATCGGGGCAGTTCCGTTCCTCCTCCGGGAACACGACAAGTTCCCGATCTTCGGGTCCAAACTCACTCTGGCGTTCCTCGAAGCCAAACTTCGCGAACATCGGCTCACAGCGGACCTTCGTGAGGTCCAGGCCGACACGGAAGTCACCATCGGGCAGTTCACGGTGGAATTCCTCAACGTCACGCACTCGATCCCGGATGCCCTGGCGCTCGGCATTCGAACGCCCGACCATGTCGTGATCCACACCGGCGACTTCAAGATCGACCAGCTCCCGTTGGACGGTCGTACCACCGACCTCAACGCGTTCGCGCAACTCGGCGACGAGGGCGTCGACCTGCTTCTCGTTGACTCCACGAACGCCGAAGTCCCCGGATTCCTGATCAGCGAACGAGACATCGCCCCGGTCCTCGACCGGGTGTTCGCACAGGCGAAGGGCCGGTTGATCGTGGCCTCGTTCGCCTCCCACGTCCACCGCATCCAGCAGGTTCTGGATGCCGCCGTCGCTCACAACAGACGCGCTGCTTTCGTCGGTCGTTCGATGGTGCGCAACATGAACGTGGCCCGTGACCTCGGTTATCTGAAGGTGCCGGGCAACACCCTGATCAGTCTCGACAACATGAAGGATCTGCCCGACGATCAGGCCGTATTGATCTGCACGGGTTCCCAGGGCGAACCGATGGCGGCCCTGTCCCGGATCGCCAATCGCGACCATGAGATCGAGGTCGGTCCCGGCGACACCATCGTCCTGGCGTCGTCCTTGATCCCCGGCAACGAGAACTCGGTCAACCGCGTCATCAACGGCCTGATCAAGCAGGGCGCGACGGTGATCCACAAGAACAATGCCCGAGTGCACGTTTCGGGGCACGCGTCGGCCGGCGAGTTGCTCACCCTGTACAACATCGTGAAACCGCGCAACGTGATGCCCGTGCACGGTGAATGGCGGCATCTGCGCGCGAACGCCGCGTTGGCCGAGCTGACCGGGGTAGCGGCCGACCACATCGTGCTCGCCGAGAACGGCACGGTCGTCGACCTCGTGGCGGGCGAGTTCACAGAGGTCGGCCACATCCCCGTCGGCTACGTCTACGTCGACGGCTCCAGCGTGGGCGACATCACCGAGTCGCAGTTGAAAGACCGCCGCATCCTTGGCGAGGAAGGGTTCATCTCGGTTTTCGTCGCAGTGGATGTCAACAGCGCCAAGGTGGTCGCGGGCCCCGAGCTGCACGAGCGTGGATTCGCGGACGACGACGAGATCTTCGATGACATCCGGCCCGAACTCGCCAAGGCCCTCGAACGTGCGCTGGCCGACGACGTCACTGATGCGCAGCAGTTGCAGCAAATCGTGCGGCGCATCGTCGGGCGCTGGGTTTCCAAGACCCATCGCCGCCGCCCCATGATCGTGCCCATCGTGGTCGAGGTCTGACCGACTCGGAATCGACAGCGCTTCGTAGGCGTGCGACGGTGGCTACATGACAGTCGTCACTCGACTCGATCCCGCACGTCGGCAGTCCCCGGTTCTCCTGTTCGACGGTGACTGTGGGTTCTGCACCGCCACCGTGCAGTGGGCCGAGCGATTCGTCCGCCCGACGGCCACTGTCATCGCCTGGCAGTTCGTCGATCTCGCCGAACTCGGGATATCCGCCGAGCAGTGTCAGACCTCTATCCAGTGGGTGTCGGCGCCTGGTGATGTCAGGTCCGAGGCGAGAGCCGCGGCTGCGCTGTTGGCGACCGGACGGCAACCGTGGCCCATCGTGGGCGCGCTCATGTCGCTTCCCGGGGTCGTCCAGTTCGCCAACGCCTGCTATCGCCTGGTGGCGCGTAACCGCTATCGGTTGCCCGGATCGACACCGGCGTGCCAGGCCCACCGGCCGGGTGGCTCGCGTGCTGCCGTCTGAGTTCACGGTTTCCCCACCCCCGTTGCCGGACCGGCCCGTGGTGTTCGAGCAGGACTGGCGCGATCTGGCGTTCCTGCATTGGCGGGTCGACCCGGACGAGATCCGAGCCCTGTTCCCAGCCGGAACCCGGCCCGACGTCTTCGACGGTGCCACCTATGTGGGGCTCGTCCCGTTCGAGATGCGCAATACCCGCGCCTACGGGTCGCCGCCGTTTCCCTACCTGGGTGACTTCCTCGAGACCAACGTGCGCCTGTACAGCGTCGATGACTCAGGTCGTCATGGTGTGGTGTTCCTCAGTCTGGAGTCCAGTCGCCTGCTCGTGTCTTTGTTCGCCCGGGGAACCGTTCGGATTCCCTACACGTGGTCACGGCAGCGCAATGATGTGGACGGAATGCGGCGTCGTTGGGTCACACGGCGCCGTTGGCCGCACCGTGGCCTGACCTCCCGCGTCATCGTCGACGTTGGGGAGAGCATCGCCGAACCGGATGATCTGGCGGTGTTCTTGACCGCTCGTTGGGGCCTGCACGCCCGGTGGGGTGGTCGGACCGCATGGATTCGAAACACGCACCCGCCCTGGCAGTTACTCCGCGCGACGGTCGTCGACTGCGACGATCAGTTGGTCCGCGCAGCGGGGGTGGCGGTCAGCGGGCCTCCAGATGTGCCGACGCTGTTCTCAGCGGGTCTGCACACACGATTCACGGCTCCCGAGTTCCTGTGACGACTCGACTGTGATCCGCGCACGGACCTGGGCGATCCGGCTAGACAGGGAGCAGATCCCCAAGTACATCGAGGCGGGCCAGAACCTCGTCGGGGCCGAACTGGTGCAACTCACCGGACTCAACTTCTTCCCAGGTGATGGGGGTGGCGACATGAGCGTGGTCGGTGCCGCGCAGCGAGTACGGCGCGATCGTCGTCTTGGCGACATTGTTCTGGCTCCAGTCGAGAAGTACCTTGCCCGGTCTTAGTGTCTTCGCCATCCGAGACACCACCAGATCGGGCCTGGCCTGCTCCAGGGCCACGGCAAGTGTGCGCGCGAACTCGGCGGTGTGCTCCGCCGCCTGGCGACCGGGATGTGATCCGTCGGTATTCGTCGAGGGCGCGTCCTTCGCCGGGGGCGCCTCCTTGCCGCCAGGGGCGCCTCCTTCGCCAGGGGCGCCTCCTTCGCCAAGGGCAGGTACAACTGCATCCCTTTGCTGCCCGACAGCACGGGATGGCAGGGCAGTCCGAGTTCGGTCACAGCGTCACGGACCGCCAACGCGACCTCGCTGCATTCGTTCAGTCCGGCGGGGGGACCGGGATCGAGATCGACGACCACCTGGTCCGGTGGCAGGGGAGTGCCGGACAGGGTACAGCGCCACTGGGGAACGTGGAACTCCAGTACTCCGAGTTGGGCGAACCATGCCAGAGCGGCCGCCGGTGCGCGATCGCGCATGACGGGATAGCGCACGGGGTCTCGGCCCAGCGTGACGGTATCGATCCAGTCCGGCGCCCCCGCGGGGAGGTTCTTCTCGAAGAAGGCCTGCTCCCGCACTCCGTGCGGCCACCGCTTGCGGGTCAGGGGGCGATCGTGGAGCCGGGCTCCGATTGCGGGCGCAGCGGCAAGCAGATAGTGCAGGACCTCGGCCTTGGTGATGCCGTCGGCGGGATACATGACGCGGTCGAGATTGGTCACGCGGATGGTCCGACCCGCGACGGTGACGAATTGTGCCGACATCTCAGCCATCCTCAGAGGTCAGGTCCACGTCGGACAGGTCAGTGAGGGTCAGATCAGGGCGGATCGCCACGATAGTGGGTTGCCGCAGACGTCCGTCGCTCGTTCGACCGAGGCTGCGCACGGCCACCACCAAGGCTGGATCGACCCAGCGCACATCGCTCGGCACGTCCGACACCGCAGTTGGCGGCTGTGGGCGAGCCAGTTGCGGCAAGACCGACAACAGCGCTTGGGACAGGTCCGACGTCATGCCCGAGCCGACCGCGCCGACGGGTTGCAGCGTGCCGGAGCGAGGTTGTGCCACGACAAGGGAGCCGACCCGTCGGGGGTCACCGGACTGTGGGCGCCACCCGATGATGACCAGGTCCTGGGTCGAGCGGTGGACGGACTTCACCCAGTCGGCGCTGCGCACACCGGGCCGATAGCGAGAGTCCCACCGCTTGGCGACCACCCCCTCCATTCCTTGTTCAGCGGTGGCTCGCCACAGTGCATCGCCGTCATCGAAGACATCGATCACGCTCCACGCGGTTCCGGAGGGGAGCAGGTCTTCTAGTTGGGCCCGGCGCACACGCAGTGGCTGCATGATGAGATCCAGCCTGGAGAGTCGAAGCAGATCGAACAGTACGTATCGAACCGGCCGATTCCGGATCAGAGCTGGCGTCGGATGGGCTCGGTGGATTCTCGAGGCGATGTCCCCCAAGCGGGGAACTGCGACCCCGGCGGCCACCAGTTCACCGTCCAACGAGCGCGTCGGTCGTCCCCTTCCGCGCCAGGGCATCGCCGAGACCGAAGACCTCGGGAAAGCTGCTGGTCAGGTCGCGGCCGGAGCGACTGGTGAGCCGGATCCCTGCCTCGGTGATGTCGCAAATGAGCCGAATTCCGTCGAATTTCGGTTCGAAGGCCCATTGCGTGCCGCTGGGAAGTGGTCCGGGGGTAGCCAGCATGGGTCGCACGGCGACATGCTGGCGCAATGAGAGCGTTGTGGAAAGGGGCCGTGACCTTCGGGTTGGTGAATGTGCCCGTCCGTCTGTACGCAGCAACGGAGGACCACGACGTCAGGTTCCACCAGGTCCACGCCGAGGACGGCGGCAGAATCCGGCTGAAACGTGAGTGTGAGGTCTGCGGTCGACAGCTGTCCTACAGCGAGATCGCCAAGGGCTATGAGGACTCGTCCGGTCGGCGGCTGATCATGGATCCCGAGGAGTTGACCGACCTCGCCGTGCCCGGTGGGCGTGACATCGATGTCATGGAGTTCGTCCCCGCCGAGCAGGTGGACCCCACGCTCTTCGATCGCACGTACTACCTCGAGCCGGATGCTCGCGCCACCAAGCCGTACGTGTTGTTGCGGGAGGCGCTGGCGTCCACCGAACGGGTCGCGATCGTCAAGGTGGCGATCCGGCAGCGCACGCAGTTGGCGTGCCTGCGGGTGCGGGATGGGGTGATCGTGCTCCAGACCCTCAAGTGGCCCGACGAGGTCCGTGCGGCGGACTTCGGATTCCGGGATGAGGAACCCCCCATCCGGCCCCAGGAACTGCGCATGGCCGAGAGCCTGGTGGAGTCCATGGCGGGGGACTTCGATCCCGCGGAGTACCACGATGACTACCGCGAGGCCCTCCTGGCCTTGATCGACGCCAAACTTGCCGGTGGCGAGGGCATGGTGCCGGAAGTTGTCGAGGGGCGAGACGAGCCGGCGCCCGTCGTGGACCTGATGGCCGCCCTGCGCGAAAGTGTGGCACGCAGTCAGGCAGCGCGGGGCAAGTCCTCGGACGGTGCGGCTGCCGCGGTCCAGCGATCAGCGAGCACCCGGACTGCCGGTACGCCGACTGCGAAGAAGTCCACCGCCAAGAAATCCGCCCCCAAGAAGCCCGCCGGGAAGAAGTCGACCGCGAAGAAGCCCGCAGCGAAGAAGCCCGCCGCCAAGAAATCCACTGCCCGGAAGCCCGCCCCCGACACGGGGACCCAGACAACAGCCAGGACAACAGCCAGGACAGCAGCCAGGACAGCCACCAAGCGGACCGCTACCCGCAAACGGTCGGCCTGACGCGCGTTTCGGTCCCGCCTGGGCCCCTGCGCGCCACTTACAGTCGGACCATGGCCAGTCGGTCCACCGCATCTTCGCGTCCCCGCAAGTCCACGGCGACGCCGAAACCGCGTGCCTCTAAGGCTCCCCCCTCCGACCCCGGCCCCGGGTTTTTCAGCCGCGCCCTGCGGGGTCTGGGCCGCGGCATCGCCGCCGCGTGGCTGGGGCTGGCCCACCTGATCGGTCGGTTGGTCCGGTCCGTCGGTCGCGACGAGGACATCGACCCAGACCTTCGTCGGGACGGCTGGGGCCTCACCGCCATCCTGGCAGCGATCGTCGTCGCCACAGTGTCCTGGTTCTCCGCCGATGGCCCCCTCGCCGGTGTCATCGAGCTGTTGACGCAGGGCCTGTTCGGACTGGCCCACTGGATCCTGCCCGCCTTGCTGCTGTGGCTGGCCTGGCGATTGCTGCGCCACCCCGACCAAGCGCAGCTCACGGGCCGCCTCTTGGTCGGATGGGTCGCCGTCCTCGTGTCGTTCCTCGGTCTGCGCGCAGTGGCAGCCGGCTCCCCCAGCCCCACTCGTGGCCTGGACGCCATGGGTCAATCAGGTGGGGTCATCGGCTGGGTCGTCACGGCGCCGTTCGTGACATCGGTCGGCACCATCCTGGCCGTCATCTTGATGCTGCTGCTGTTCGTCGTTGGTGTGCTCATCCTCACCGCGACCCCGCTCAATCAGATTCCGGGTCGGCTGCGCGCTGCGGGCGCCAAGGTCACTGCGCGCCGCTCGTCCCCGGAGCCCGATGGCCCGCTGGATGGGGATGAACCGTTCGCGTCTCCCGTGGTCGACCTCACGGTCACCGACGTGCCGGATGACCCGCCCACTGAGGAGATCGAGGTCGTCGACCAGTCCGCGCCTCCGCGCAAGTCGCCGGTACTTTTACCCGAGGGCCCACCCACGCGCATCGAGCAACTGCGGCTC
This sequence comes from Candidatus Nanopelagicales bacterium, assembly GCA_037045355.1. Taxonomy (NCBI): domain Bacteria; kingdom Bacillati; phylum Actinomycetota; class Actinomycetes; order Candidatus Nanopelagicales; species Candidatus Nanopelagicales bacterium. The sequence goes on from JBAOHO010000009.1 coordinate 218,242, forward strand.
ACCGACGACGACTCCTACAGCCTGCCGGATCCCGCGGTACTCGCGTCCGCCCCTCCGCAGAAGAAGGCGACGGCCGCCAACGAATCTGTCGTCGCCGCTCTGACCGAGGTGTTGCGTCAGTTCGAGATCGATGCGCAGGTCACAGGGTTCCTGCGCGGACCGACCGTCACCCGCTACGAGATCGAACTCGGTCCTTCCGTCAAGGTCGAACGGGTCACCGCGCTGTCGCGGAACATCGCCTACGCGGTGGCGTCGGCGGACGTGCGCATCCTCAGTCCGATCCCGGGCAAGAGCGCCATCGGCATCGAGATACCCAACACCGACCGTGAATGGGTCACGCTGGGCGACCTGCTGCGGTCGCGCAGTGCCACTGCCGACCACCATCCGTTGTTGGTGGGCCTGGGTAAAGATGTCGAAGGCACGCACGTGTGCGCGAATCTGGCCAAGATGCCCCATCTGCTTGTTGCCGGGGCCACCGGCGCGGGCAAATCGTCGTGCATCAACGCGTTCATCACGAGTCTCTTGATGCGAGCGACCCCGAGCGAACTGCGCCTGATCCTGATCGACCCCAAGCGGGTCGAACTCACTGCCTATGACGGTGTCCCGCACTTGGTCACGCCGATCATCACCAACCCCCGACGAGCCGCGGATGCGCTGCAGTGGGTGGTCAAGGAGATGGATCTGCGCTACGACGACCTGTCGCAGTTCGGGTTCCGCCACATCGATGACTTCAACCGGGCCGTACGGTCCGGCAAACTGCAGCCCAAGCCCGGCACCGACCGGATCCTGGAGCCCTACCCCTACCTCGTGGTGGTCGTCGACGAACTCGCCGACCTCATGATGGTGGCTCCGCGGGACGTCGAGGAATCCGTGGTTCGCATCACCCAACTCGCCCGGGCGGCCGGTATCCATCTGGTGCTCGCCACGCAACGCCCCAGCGTCGATGTCGTCACCGGTCTGATCAAGGCCAACGTCCCGAGTCGGCTCGCCTTCGCGACCTCCAGCCTGGCCGACAGCCGGGTGATCTTGGACCAGCCGGGAGCAGAGAAACTCGTCGGCCAGGGCGACGGCTTGTTCCTTCCGATGGGGGCCAGCAAAGCCGTCCGCATCCAGGGAGCTTTTGTCGCAGAGTCCGAGATCCGCGCCGTTGTGGCGCACTGCAAAGAGCAGATGACGCCGCACTACCGCGACGATGTCACAAACAGTTCCAGCGGCAAACGCGAGATCGACGAAGAAATCGGAGACGACCTCGATCTGCTGTGTCAGGCGATCGAACTGGTCGTCGACACCCAGTTGGGCTCGACCAGCATGCTGCAGCGTCGCCTGCGAGTCGGGTTCGCCAAAGCGGGCCGGCTGATGGACATCATGGAGGTGCGCGGCATCGTCGGGCCCTCAGAGGGATCCAAAGCCCGTGAGGTGCTGGTCAAGCCCGACCAAGTGGGGGAGATCATCACGTCGCTCCGCGGCGAGTGACAGTGCGCTCCGGTCCGGCGGGGCAATACCCTCGACCTGTGACCGAACCGCGCACGGTGGCGCTCCTGACGCTCGGTTGTGCGCGCAATGACGTGGACTCGGACGAACTCGCCGCCACCCTGACCCGGGCCGGCTTCACAGTCGTCAATGACGTCGGCGACGGCGACGGCGGCGGACATGTCGAACCCGATGTCGTCGTCGTCAACACCTGCGGATTCGTCGCCCAGGCCAAGGCCGAGTCGATCGCCACGTTGCTGGAGGCCGCCGGTGACGGACGGCCAGTTGTGGCGGTGGGATGTATGGCCGAACGCTACGGCCGCGAATTGGCAGCCGAACTGCCCGAGGCGGCCGCGGTCGTGGGCTTCGACGGGTACGTCACGATCGCGGACACTTTGTCCCGCGTGATCTCGGGGGAGCCCGTCGAATCTCACGATCCCTTCGACCGGCGCACCCTGCTTCCGTTGACGCCGGTCGAACGGCCAGGTTTGACGCAACCACCAGGCCATGGGCCGGTCCTCGACCTCCCTGGCAGCAAACGGCTGCGTCTGCGCCGTGGGCCGGTCGCTCCGGTGAAGATCGCATCGGGCTGCGACCGCCGATGCTCGTTCTGCGCCATCCCGCGGTTTCGCGGGTCGTTCGTGTCCCGGTCGCCCGGTGACATCCTGGCCGAGTCAGCGTGGCTTGTGGCTGACGAAGGGGTCCGCGAGATCGTCCTGGTCAGCGAGAACTCCACGTCCTACGGCAAGGACCTCGGCGACCCCCGCCTGCTGGAATCCCTGTTGCCGCAGTTCGCTTCGTTGCCAGGTCTGGCTCGCGTCCGAGTGTCGTACCTCCAGCCGGCCGAGATGCGTCCCACACTCCTGCATGCCATGACCGACACCGAGATCGTGGCCCCCTACTTTGACCTGTCGTTTCAGCACGCCAGCGGCCCCCTGCTGCGCCGGATGCGTCGGTTCGGTGACATCGATTCATTTCTCGGCCTCATTGCGGCGATCCGCGAGCGCTCACCGCAGGCGGGGATCCGCAGCAACGTCATCGTGGGTTTCCCCGGCGAGACCGAAACCGACGTCGAGATTCTGGAGGAGTTCCTGTCCGCGGCCGAGTTGGATGCCGTCGGTGTTTTCGCCTACTCGGATGAGGACGATACCGAGGCCGTCGAACTGCCCGATCACATCGACCCCGACGAGATCTCTGCCCGCGTCGATCGGGTCGCCGCACTGGCCGAGGTCGTGAGCGCGCAGCGGGCAGCGGACCGGGTGGGAAGTACGCAGCGACTGGTCGTGGAACGATCACAGCGCACCCGGGCGGTGGGGCGGTTGGGCTTCCAGGGCCCGGAGGACGGCGAGACAAGCGTTGTGGTGCAGGGCTCGACACCCGGAGATGCGTTCGACGTCCGGGTCGTGGCATCGCAAGGTGTGGACCTGGTGGCCGAGGTCATCTCATGAGCAGCAGCGGGCCTTCGAACCTGAACGTCCCCAATGCGCTGACATTGACCCGCTTGCTGCTGGTTCCGGTCTTCGGTTGGCTCCTGCTCGCCGAAGACGGACAGAACACCCAACTGCGCGTGGCGGCAGCCATCGTTTTCCTGATCGCTTCTCTGACTGACTGGGTCGACGGCTGGCTTGCCAGGCGCCACGACATCGTCACCACTTTCGGCAAGGTGGCCGACCCCATCGCCGACAAGGCACTCACGGGCGTGGCACTCATCGGATTGTCCCTGCTCGGCGAACTGCCCTGGTGGGTGACCGTGCTCATCATCGGGCGCGAGATCGTCGTCACGATCCTGCGTTTCGCTGTGATTTCCGACGGGGTGATTCCCGCCAGCCGCGGCGGCAAGGCCAAGACCGTCAGCCAGATGGTGGCGATCACGCTGTATCTACTGCCGCTCGCCGGACCGTGGCTGACAATTCGAGCGGTGGTCATGGGTGTGGCCGTCGTCCTCACAGTGGCGACCGGGATCGACTACGCCGGTCGAGCCTTGGCCGTTCGTCGCAAGGGCGACCTGATCCGCGAGGCGTTTCCTCCGTCATGACTGCGCTCGCGCGGCAAGCCGTCGCAGCCCTGGGTTCCGCCTCGGCCACCGTTGCCGTCGCCGAGTCCCTCACCGGGGGATTGGTGTGTTCCGCGCTCACTGCAGTGCCCGGGAGTTCGGCGTGCGTGCTCGGCGGGGTGGTCAGCTACACGGTTGGTGCCAAGGTGAGACTGCTGGGCCTGTCGCCCCAGCTCTTGGCCGAGGTGGGACCTGTGCACCCGTGGGTCGCGGAGGCAATGGCTCGCGCCGTTGCGGACCACGTCGGGGCGGACATAGGCGTATCCACCACGGGTGTCGCCGGACCCGAGCCCCACGGCGGTCACGATCCCGGAATCGCGTTCATCGGGTGGCGGAGCACCCGTGGCAAGGAACCACGATCCGGCTGTCTGGAGGTGCGGACCCAGGGTGATCGTGACACGGTCAGGGCAGTGGTGACTCAGGCAGCACTCGAAGTGGTCACCCTGTGTGCGCGACAGGGCACGGCCAGTGCCACTGAGCTCACGGGGAATGCGGTCTTCTTCGATCGGGAATGACCCGGCGGCGTGGGAGGTTGCACCACTCGCAATGCGCGTATTGTGTCCCAATCCGGCACATGTCGGAGGTAGGCGGTACGGTCGCATTCATGGCGCCGATCGGGAGGATCCCGGCGGTACTGCAGTACTCGGCAGAGTCTGCGGTGGAAGTGACGCAAAGGAGGTGGGACCCATGATCGTTGTGCGCAAGATCATCGGTGCGGAACTACGCAAGCGCCGTCAGGACCAGGGGCGGACCCTTCGTGAGGTGTCCAGCGACGCCAAGGTCAGTCTCGGATACCTGTCCGAGGTCGAACGGGGCCAAAAAGAGGCTTCATCGGAATTGTTGTCGGCGATCTGTGGGGCGCTCAGCGCGCCGCTGTCGGAGGTGCTCGCTGCTGCCGGCCGCGAGGCAGCTCTGCAAGAGGCCCGACAGCAAGGACTCACCCGGGCTGCACACATCCTGGCCGCCTGACACATGAACGAGAATTTGTTCCGTTGGCATGCTGAACCCACGCCGGGCGACGGGCGCACGGTTCTCGTTCATAGTCTCTCGGGCTTCATGGACGCGGGTTCCGCCGCCCATATTGCCGTCAATCACCTTCTCGAGACCTGTGAGACCCGGCTGATCGGGGAATTCGATCCGGACGCGATCATGGACTACCGAGCTCGGCGTCCTCGCATGACCTACAACCGGGACCAGTTCACCGCTGTCGAGATGCCCACGGTCCGACTCCATGAGGTCACAGACGAGCGAGGTACTCGCTTCCTGGTCCTCAGTGGCCCAGAGCCCGACTACCGCTGGAATGCGTTCATCGATGAGATGCTCGATGTCATCGACGAACTCGGCGTCAACCTCACTGTCGGCCTCATCGGAATCCCTTGGCCCGCGCCCCACACGCGTCCGGTCGGGGTCACATTCCACGCGACATCACCCGAACTGATCACGGGTCACTCGTCCACGCTCGGCGAGTTGGAGATCCCGGGACACATCGCCGCACTGCTGGAGTTGAGGCTGGGCCAGGCTGGTCGCGACGCCATGGGGCTGGCTGTCCAGGTCCCGCACTATCTGGTCCAGTTCGAATACCCGAGGGCCGCGATCGCCCTCCTTCGGGCCTTGGCCGGCGCTGCGGGGCTGGTGCTCCCCACCGATGAGCTCGAGGATGCGGCAGTGCGAGCCGAGACCGAGATCGACCGCCAGACCCACGAATCCGAGGAGTTCGCCCCGCTCTTGACGGCTCTGGAGACCCAATACGACGCCGGAGTGGCGGGCGATGCCGACGCCGCCGAGGAAGGTGGTGGCGTTCCGCTGCCAGACGCCGATCAGATCGGCGCCCAGGTCGAACGTTTCCTCGCCGAGATGGACAGTCATCGCCCTGAGGGTGGGTCGGCCGGCTGACCGTCACCGGCGGATTCTCAGGCCCCCTGGCGAGGCGACTGCACCATGCCTTTCGAGTTGTTCCGTCAAGTCGCCCTCGGCCGGTTGGCCGTTGATCCGGCGGATGGCGAGCGGACTCAAGAGGCCCTCGTGCGTTGCCGCGACCAGAGCCGCACATGCAGTGTCCAGGCCGTCGACTTCCCACATGAGCAGACTGCCGCCGCCCCGCTCTACGAAGATGGCCGGTTGTCCGGCGACGATGACCACCGTCGCCCCGGCCTTGCGGCCCGGTCGTGACGGACCTGGAGAATCCGGCCACGGCAACGCGCTGCCGAACGGATTCGCGGGATCGGCGGCTGCGAGCACCAGTGCCTGGGGATCGGGGGTCTGGACCGATCGGATCAGGTCGGTCGCGGCGCTCAGCGCGAACTGTGCCCCGCCGAGTCCATCCACGATGTAGCCGCGCTGGCACAACCCTCGATCCTCCAACCCGGCCAATGCCCGATACGCATCGGCGAACGGCCGATGCTCACCGGCCACCACACCTCGGGTGACCAGCCCGTGTCGGTGCAGCATCGTCTCGGCCACCGTCACTGGGCGCAAGGGATCCGTGAGGTCAGCCTCGGGAAGCACCCACCAGCGCCCACCTGTCTCCGGTCGCTGCACCCGACCGTTTCTGAGTCTGTTGCGCATCCCCGGACGAGACGTCGTGCGCCGCGGTCGGTGACGTCCGACGCGGCGCCGCAGGGGTGCGATCGTGTCGTTGCTGACCATCCCCGCCCACAACAGACGAAGCAGGGATTCGGTGACTTCGGCGGCGCCTTTGGCGTCCGAGAGCCTGGCAGCCAACTGGTCGGCGAACCACCCACCGCCCCCGGCCAACAGCGCCAGGGTCTCGATGTCGACAGGCAGGTCCGGCACGACGGCCGGTGGCCGCAGATACCCGGCCAGGTCCCTGGGGGCCAGCGCGACCCACGCGTCGCGAGGCAAAGGATCCAGTGCCCACCAGACGACGTCGCCGCTGCTGGTCAGTTCGTCGAGCAGTCCGGGCTCGTAGCCGGTCACTCGGGTCGGCAGGATCTGCGACTCCAGTTGGGACGCGGGCAGCGGCGCGCCGGCGAGTTGTTCGATGACGTCCAAGAGACCGTCGCGGCCGTGGGCGCGCCGCGCACCCACTCCCTGCCACTGGGCCGGGAAGCCCGCGAATACTGCGGTATCGACCGGCTCGATCTCATCGGCATACCGTGCCGCCGATGTACGGCGCACTGTGCGCAGAACGTCGGAGTGGACGTACTCGGTACCCGAGCCGTCGGGCAGAAAGGCGCCACTCAGCAGCGATCCGGTGCGGGTCAGGGCATCGAGCTCGTTGCGGACCACGCTGGCGCCCAGACCGAATCGTTCTGCCGGCGCGCTCGCCGGGAACGGAGCATGGGTGCGGGCGTAACGGGTCATGAGGTCCGACAGCGCGGTGGGGCGCGCGGCCAAGAGGGCGTCCGGGAGCCCGACCGGCAAGGCGACGCCGAGGGCGTCGCGAACCATGGCGGCGTCTTCAGTGACCGCAATCCACTGTTGGCCGCGGTGGGTGAAGGGGAACACCCGGCGCGCTGCGATCAACTCGGACCGGAGCTCGTCAGTGAGGCCGCGGGAGTCGCAGTCAGTGACAACCAGGGGACCTACTTCGCGCAGCACATCCCACGCCTGTTCCGCGGAGGTGGCCCGCCGGTCGCCCAACCTCTGGAGCCGACGGGCGACCTCGGCGACGGCATCGGGATGAAGCAGTGAACGCAGGTCCGCAGTGCCGAGCAACTCGGTCAGCAGTGCGTCATCAAGGGCGAGGGCCGCCGACTTGCGCTCGGCCAGGGGGGAATCGCCTTCATAGAGGAATGCGGCCACGTAGCCGAACAGCAGGGACCGCGCGAAGGGTGACGGACTGGTGGTGACAACCTCGGTCACCTGCACGGCACCCGACTCGATGCCGGACAACAAACGCGTCAGCCCTGGTAGGTCGTAGACATCCTGCAGGCACTCGCGCACGGTCTCCAGCACGATCGGGAAGTCGGGGTAGCCCGACGCCACGGACAACAGTTGGGCTGAGCGTTGGCGCTGCTGCCACAACGGGGATCGGCGCCGCGGATCCCTGCGGGGGAACA
>JBAOHO010000010.1 GCA_037045355.1 Candidatus Nanopelagicales bacterium
TCGAACGCGATGGCCGCAAGCAGAATTCCCGGATCGTCGAGTCGGGCGGCTCGACGACGGCGCAGGCAGTGCCGGCGACCCCGGGCCGGCGCATCGGCGACCTGATCGAGATCGCCGGTGAGTTGAAGGCGGCCGACCGGGTGGTGGCCGACTCCGTCACCCGAACTGGCCACGGGGCGGGCGGTACGGGTGGTGGGCAAATGAACATCGCGGCCGAAGACCGTGCGCCGCTGATCCGGATTCGCGGCCTGTCCAAGGCCTACCAGCGCGGCGATCAGGCATCCCGGTGCTGGTCGACGTCGACCTGGACGTGGCGCACGGCGAGTTCGTCGCGCTGATGGGGCCCAGCGGCTCGGGCAAGAGCACGCTGCTCAACCTGATCGCCGGCATCGACCAGCCCAGCGGCGGCACGCATCGAGATCGGCGGCGTCGACATCGCCGCGCTGGGCGAAGGCGAGCTGGCCGACTGGCGCGCCGCGCAACGTCGGCTTCATCTTCCAGTTCTACAACCTGATGCCGGTGCTGACGGCCTTCGAGAACGTCGAGCTGCCGCTGCTGCTGACGCGCGCTGTCGCGCGCGCGAGCGCCGCGCAGCGCGTGAGCGCGGCGCTGGAGCTGGTGCGGCCTGGCCGACCGTGCCGACCACTACCCGAACGAGCTGTCGGGCGGCCAGCAGCAGCGCGTGGCGATCGCCCGCGCCCTGGTCACCGACCCGCACGCTGATCGTCGCCGACGAACCCACCGGCGACCTCGACCGCGCCACCGGCGAGCGAGGTGCTCGACCTGCTGGAGCCGCCTGCAGCGCGCGAACTCGGCAAGACCATCGTGATGGTCACCCACGACCCCAAGGCCGCGGCACGCGCGCGACCGCGTGGTGCACCTCGAAAAGGGCGTGCTGGTGCCGACGAGCTGCCGGCCTGGCGCCGACGAGCGCCGACGCCCGATGTTCCTGCTCACGCCTGCTGCTGAAGAACGCCTTCCGCCACAAGCTGCGCACGCTGCTGACGCATGGTCGGCCTGGTGGTGGCGATCTGCGCCTTCGGCCTGCTGCGCACCATCGTCGACGCCTGGTACGCCGGCGCCGAGGCCATCGTCGCAGCACGCGCCTGGTCACGCGCAGCGCCATCTCGCTGACCTTCGCCGCTGCCGCTCAACTACGCGCGAGCGCATGCGCGCGCGTCGACGGGCGTCAGCCGGCGTGTCGCTGGGCCAACTGGTTCGGCGGCGTCTACATCACCGAGCGCAACTTCTTCCCGCAGTTCGCGGTCGAGCCGGCCAGCTACCTGGCGCTGTACCCCGAGTATCGTGCTGCCCGACGCGCAGCGCGCAGGCCTTCCTGCGCGACCGCCAGGGCGCGGTGGTCGGCCGCAAGCTGGCCGACAAGTTCGGCTGGAAGATCGGCGACCAGATCCCGCTGCGCGGCACCATCTACCCCGGCACCTGGACCTTCACGCTGCGCGGCATCTACGACGGCGCCGACGCCAAGCACCGACGAGCAGCAGATGCTGTTCCACTGGGCACTACCTCAACGAGATCCATGCGCCAGCGCTGCGGCCACGCGCGCGCGACCAGCGTCGGCGTCTACGTCGTCGGGCATCCGCGAGCCCGACGACGCGGCAGCTGATCTCGCAGCGCATCGACGCGCAGTTCCGCAACTCGCTGGCCGAGACGCTGACCGAAACCGAGAAGGCCTTCCAGCTCGGCTTCGTCGTCGATGAGCGAGGCCATCCTGGTGGCCATCCAGGCGGTGAGCCTGCATCATCGTCGTGATCATCATGGCGGTGATGGCCAACACCATGACGATGACCGCGCGCGAACGCCTGGCCGAATACGCCACGCTGAAGGCGCTGGGCTTCTCGCCGGGCTTCGTGGTGCGCCTGCTGTTCGGCGAGAGCCTGGTGATCGCGCTGATCGGCGGCGCTGCTCGGGCATCGCTGCTGACGCTTGCCGCTGGCGGCGGCCTTCGCGCAAGGCGGTCGGGCACCCTGCTTCCGGTGTTCCGCGTGCTCGGCCACCACGATGGCTGCTGCAGGCGGCGCGGCCGCGCTGCTGGTGGGCGTCGTCGCCGCCGCCTGGCCGGCCTGGCAGATGAGCCGCATCGACATCGTCGCACGGCCTGCGCGCACGTGGCCTGAGCATGACAAGCCGTCCCGCTTCTCCTACATCGCGCGCAACCTGTGGGTGCGGCGCGTCACCACGCTGCTCACCGCCGGCGGCATGGCGCTGGTGGTCTACGTCTTCGCCACCGTGCTGATGATGAGCGAGGGCATCCGCGCCACGCTGGTCGCCACCGGCCAGCCCGACAACGTGATGGTGCTGCGCAAGGGCGCCGGCGCCGAGATCAACAGCGGCGATCGACGCGCGAGCAGGCCGGCGATCATCGAGAGCCTGCCCGGCATCGCCACCGACGCGCCAGGGCCGGCGCGCTGTGTCAGCAAGGAGCCGGTGGTGCTGAACAACCTGCCCAAGCGCGGCAGCGGCAAGCCCAGCAACGTGACGCGTGCGCGGCACCTCGCCGCCGGCGCTGGCAGCTGCGGCCGCAGGTGCGCGCTGGTCGAAGGGCGCATGTTCCGCCCGGCACCACGCGAGATCGTGGCCGGGCCGCGCGGTGGCCGGCGGCTTCGAGCGGCGTGCGGCCTGGGCGAGACGCTGCGCTTCGCGCGGCCGCGACTGGACCGGTGGTCGGCGTCTTCGACGCCGGCAGCAGCGGCTTCGATTCCGAGATCTGGGGCGATGCCGAACAGATGATGCAGGCCTTCCGCCGCCAGCGCCTTCTCGACCGTGGTCTTCCGCCTGGCCGACGCCGGCGACTTCGAGCGCGCGCGCAAGCCGCGATCGACGCCGACCCGCGCCTGACGCTCGAGGCCAAGCGCGAGGTCCGCTTCTACGCCGAGCAGAGCGAGGCGCTGGCCACCTTCATCCGCATCCTGGGCACTGTCGCTGGCGGTGATCTTCTCGATCGGCGCCATCGTCGGCGCCATGATCACGATGTTCGCCGCGGTGGCCTCAGCGCATCGGCGAGATCGGCACGCTGCGCGCGCTGGGCTTCCGGCGCGGCGCGGTGCTGGTGCGCCTTCCTGGCCGAAGCGCTGCTGCTGTCGCTGGTGGGCGGCGCTGATCGGGCTGGCGGCGGCCAGCGCTGATGCAGGCGGTGGACATTTCGACCACCAACTTCCAGACCTTCTGCCGAACTGGCCTTCCAGTTTCACGCTGACGCCGGCGATCGCCGCTGCAGACGCTGCTGTTCGCGCTGTTCATGGGCGTGGTCGGCGGCTTCATGCCGGCCTGGCGGGCGGCGCGGCTGAAGATCGTCGACTGCCTGCGCGCGGCCTGAGCATGCCAGCGCCTCGCGCTCCGGCCGCGGGACTGTCCACATGACCGCCCCTCGCGTCCCCATCCCGGTCCTGCTGCTGGCCTGGCTGGCCGCCAACGCGCTGGCGCTTCCGCTGGGCTGGTGGCTGGGTGCCAACGATTTTCGACGCCCAGGGCCTGGAGCGCAGCCTGCGCAACGCGTTCTATGGCGCCTTCATCGGCGCCTGCCAGGCGACGGCGCTGGCGCTGGCCCCCCGGCTGCGCCAGCCGCGCCTGCTGCTCTGGCCGCTGGCGATGTCGATCGGCTTTTGCCTGGGCGTGCTGCTGGTGAAGACGATCGAGCCGCAGTTGCCTCCCCGCCCGCCGCTGGTGAGCGGCCTGCTGTTCGGCGTTTGCATCGCGCCACCGGTGGTGCTCGCGCAATGGCTGTTCACTCGCCAGGTGTTCGAGGCGGCCGGCCAGCCCGCGGCCCGTCCTCGGCGGGGGCCGCGCAGTTGGTCGGTTGGATCCTGGTGGAGATGGCCTCGGCGCGGCTGGGCTACCAGGGGGTGCGGATCGTGATCGTGGGCAGCCTGCTGGGCCTGGTCACCGTCTGGCCGCTGTGGCGCCTGAGCCGCGCTCGAAGCCCGTGAAGGAATCAGCCGCACCCGAGCGGCTGATTCCTTCACAAGGCTCGTGACGCCTCGCGCTGATCGGGCCGGTCTGTCGAAACGCTAGTCGCGCGCCCGCAGGCCCGGAATGCCCAATGCCGTGACCAGCGACATCAGGCCGACCGCCGCGATCAAGGACAGATGGAACACCAACGAGGCCGCGACACTGACATCGGCATCGATGGCGAAGGAGCCCAACGCCAGCACGAAGGCGATCTGGAAGGTGCCGATGTAGCCGGGCGCCGAGGGGCAGCACCATGGCCAGCGTGAGCAAGGCATTGACCAGCACGATGGCCATCAGCGGCGCTTGCGCGTCGGCGGCGGCCAGTCCCAGCAGGATGGTGGCACTGACCGAGGCCCAGATCGCCAGCGTGACCGCCATGAACACGGCGGTGCGCCGCACGCCCCGCATCACCCGCAGGCCCTCGCACAGCTCACGGGTCTGGTGGGCGATCAGCCGCGCCGCGAAATCCGGCAACCACAATTCGACGACCCGACTGAACGACAGGATCCACTCCGGGCGCCAACGCGCCGCGAACACGAAACCGACGGCCAGCGCCGTAGCCAGCAAGGCGGCCACCCCGGTGGCGGTCAGCGACAGCGGCACGTCAGGTGCGAGGATGAGCGCGAGCGCCAGCCCTCCCAACGCGACGGCCAGGTCGGTCGCGCGTTCGATCGCCATGGCCGCGACCATGGCCGCCGGCCGGGTGCCGCTGATGCGATTGCCCACCACCACCCGAGCCACTTCCCCCGCCTGCATCGGCAACGCGAGATTGCCGGAGATAGCCGGCGATGATCGAGGGCAGGCTGCCTGGCAGGTCGGCCGGCGAGCGACCCAGCAACAGCGAGACGCGGGCGGCCCGCAGCAAGATGGTGAGGCAGCTCAGGCCGATCGCCCCCACCAGCAGCATGCCGTCGGTGGACGTCAGCCGCTCGACGATGGTCTCCAGATGGGCATCGCGCAGCGACCACCAGAGGTAGACCGCGCTGGCAACCGCGCCGAGCGCGAGCGTGCCGATGACCATCGACCTCTTCAAACTGAGTGCGGGGGCTTCCACGATCTCCTCGATCGGACCGGGCGGCGGGCGTCGCCGCGAGCCCCGGATTCTAGTTGGGAAGATGGGTCGAGTCCAAAGCGCCCGCTTGCCAGTGACGGCAATTCGGACGAACCGCCGAAAACACCGGGAGCGAAACGCCGGTCGCCCCCGCCAGCGCGGTTCTGGTAGGGTTCCTACGACCCCCCTGAGGAGACGATCCGATGCCGAGCCTGGAGTACGGCTGGTTCCTGCCCACATCGGGCGACACCAGCGCCTATTCGAATCGCGACGCGGCGATCCCGCCCTCGCTCGACTTGTTCGATCGCATCACCCAGGCCGCCGAAGCGGGGGGCTTCGACTACCTGCTGGTGCCGGTGGCTTCGGCCTGCTGGGATGCCTACGCCACCTCGGCGATGATGCTGGCCCGAACCACCCGCATCCGGATGCTGGTGGCGGCGCGGCCCGGTTATGTGAAGCCGATCCTGCTGGCGAGGATGATCGCCGCGCTGGACCGGCTGTCGGGCGGGCGGGTGGCGGTGAACCTGATCGCCGGGCAAAGCGATGACGAGGCCCGCCAGGACGGCATCCTGCTCTCGAAGGAAGAACGCTACGAACTCATGGAAGAGGACGTGGCGGTGATGAAGGCGCTGTGGACCACGCCCGGCGCCGTCAGCTTCGAGGGACGCCATCACCGTCTGCAAGGCGCCCGCATCGCGCCACGCCCCTTGCAGACCCCGCATCCGCGCTTCTACCTGGGCGGCGGCTCGGGCCAGGCCTGGGAGCTGTCGGCCCGGCACGCCGACACCCATCTGTTCTGGGGCGACACCCCCGAGCGGATCGCATCGAACATGCGCGACATCCGCGCACTGGCCGCGCGCCACGGCCGCGAGCACGCCATCGGCTTCGGCATGCGGCTGCAGATCGTGTGTCGTGAGACCGAACAGGAGGCCTGGGATGCCGCGCACGCGCTGGTGGCCGGCGTCACCGAGGCGCAGACCGAATTCATCCGCAGCCACTACGCGGTGTCCGAGGCCAATCGCCGGGTGCAGGAACTGGCGCGCACCCATGGCGAGCTGATCGCACCGCACTTGTGGACCGGCATCACCAAGGTACGTCCCGGCGCGGGTATCGCGGTGGTGGGCAACCCGCGCCAGTGCGCCGACACCTTGCAGCAGTTCGTCGACCTGGGATGCCGTTCGTTTTGCCTGTCGGGCTACCTGCACGACGAGGAAGCGACCCGCTTCGCCCGTTGGGTGAGACCGTTGATGGACGAACGCAACCGCTAGGCTCCCGGGGCCGGCGCCTTGTGCTCGTACAGCGCGAAACCGGCGTCGCGCGGGATGCAGACATAGCGCCCGTCGGGGCGGTTCTCCACCCAGGGCTTGATCGGCACGATCGTCGAGGCGCGAGTGCCCTCGAATGCTGCCGCCACCGAATTGAATTGCGCCAGCCGCACCACATTGGACAACGTGGGGAAGATCACCGTGCGCCGGCCCTCGCGCGCATCCTCGATCACCTGCTTCGGGCTGATCCACACCGAATCGACGTTCTCGTGGCCGTCGTGCGCCGCGATCTGGTCGGCCGGCACCCGGGCGAGGTAGAAATGGGTGTCGAAGCGCTTGGGCATGAACTCGGGCGTGATCCAGTGCGAGAAATGCTCCAGATCGTCGCTGGCCAGTTGCAGGTCGCCCTCGATCAGCAGATCGCCCAGTGTCAGCTTGTTCGCGTTCAGGCCGTCGCGCCAGCGGGCCTGGGCCCCGTTGAGCGTCATGGCGGCGCCACCGCGCTGACGCGCGAGCAGGATGCCCGACTCCTCGAACGCTTCGCGGATTGCGGCGGCACGCAGCGTCGATTGCTCGACGCTTGGCTGTCGATACGCGGCCACGCGCTCGAGCACCCGGGCATCGCCATCCTGCGGATCGACCTTGCCGCCCGGGAACACCAGCGCGCCCGAGGCGAAATCGATCTGATGGTGCCGCACGACCATGAACACTTCGAGGCCTTGCGCGCCATCGCGCAACAGCATGATGGTGGCCGCGGGGACCGGGGTGGCGATGGCGAAGCTACCCGGGCGCCACGGTGAAGCCCGGCGTACCCGGACGGCACGATGATGGCGGAAATCTCCGGTCGGCCGTCCTCGTCGATCCCGGTTACGGGCGGTCACGGTGACCAGCCCGGTGATGTCGGTGCCCGAGTTGGTGATGAACGCCTTGGTGCCGTTGATGACCCATTGACCGCCGTCAAGCGTGGCGGTGGTGCGAGATGTCCCCCGCGTCGGATGCCGCCGCCCGGCTCGGTGAGGCCGAACGCCCCCAGCATCCGGCCCGACGTCAGAGCGGGGAGCCACTGCCCGCTTCTGCTCCTCGGTGCCGAACCGGTAGATCGGCATCGCCCCCAGCGACACTCCGGCCTCCAGCGTGATCGCCACGGATGAGTCCACCCGGGCCAGCTCCTCGATGGCCAGGCACAGCGCGAAGTAGTCCCCGCCCATGCCGCCGTACTCCTCGGGGAACGGCAGGCCGAACAGCCCCATCTCGCCCATCTGGCGCACGATGTCGTAGGGGAACTCGCTCACGTTCGTAGAAGTCGCCGATGACCGGCGCCACGACGTCGTGGGCGAACTGTTCGACGGTCTTGCGCAGATCCTCGTGCTCGGATGACAAACGGAAATCGGGCACTGGACTCTCCTCCGGCTCGCGTGCCCTCATACGATCCCATGCCTGCCAACGTGTCAGGCTGGGCGGGTGCCTCGGATCGGACTCGTACTCGGCGGCGGCGGGATCACCGGAACCGCCTTCCACGCCGGTGTGCTCACCGCACTGGCCCAACAGGGGTGGGACGCCCGCGACGCGGAGGTCATCGTCGGCACCTCCGCGGGCTCCACGTCCGCAGCACTGCTGCGTGCCGGCTTCCCCCCGGCGGAGTACCTCAACCGAGTATCGGGGCGCCCGGTTTCAGCCGAGGCCGCTCGGGTGCTCGACCGCATCGGGGTCGATCCCGCAACCACCGCGACGTCGCCGCGGACCATTGCGACCTGCCTCCCCTCGGCTGCTTCGCGCTGTTGTGGGCAATCCTCTGAGGTTCCCCCTGGGGGTGGCGCTCGCGGCTCTTCTGCCGACCGGCACCATCTCGGTCGATGAGGTCAACCCTGGATTCGGTCGCTGTTCGAGGAATGGCCGCAGCGACCCATGTGGATCACCGCAGTGAATCTGGGAAGCGGCCAGCGCACAGTGTTCGGGCGAGATGCTGTCACGACGGTGCCGCTGGCGGTCAGTGCCTCGTGCGCGATTCCCGGGTACTTCAGCCCGATCGATATCGACGGTGAGCGATACGTGGACGGCGGTGCGCATTCGGTGTGCAACTTGGACCTGCTCGCGGGGCCCCTGCCCGACGGCCCCCCACTGGACCTGATCCTCGTCTCCGCCCCGCTGAGCACAACCGATCCGTTCGCACTCGAGTTGGTCAACATCCCGCGGTCACCGCTGCGGCGCCAGCTTGACCGTGAGATCGCCGCGGTCACCCGTCATGGCACCCCCGTCGTCGTGTTTCAGCCCGACTCTCATCTGCGCCATTTGATGGGGCTGAACTCGATGGACCTGGCCAAGCGGCCCGCCGTCGGTCTCGCCGCGTGCGAACTCGCGGCCCGAGTCATCCGGGAGCATTTGTCCGGCTGATGAGTCGCCGAACACGTGACTGGGTCGGAGCACCCCGGATTCCGGGGGACAATCGCAGGGAGCCGCAGAAGGACCGCAGAAGGAAGGGCCAAGCCATGCGCATCACCACAGCCGCCGCAGCGGGATTGACGGTCGCCGTGCTCCTGCCCGGGGTCGCGGCGGCGCACGGGGAGTCGATCGGTGCGGTGTCGGGGCGATCTCTCGGGGTCCGCCACTGTGACAGTCGATGAGCAAGCCGGGGACGAGCAGGTGTCCAACCGGACCCTGGCAGCCGACGTCCTGTTCGGGTGCACCGACATGCGCAACGCCGGCATGCAACGCCGGATGGCGAAGGAAGGTATGGCCGGGATCGTCCTACTCGGCAACGACGCCCCCAGCGACTTGCGGCGGCAGTTGACGCGTGTGGAACGCGCGGCGCCGCAGGGGCATGAGCCCCTGATCGCCTCCGACGAGGAGGGCGGTTCAGTACAGCGGCTCGACTCCGTGATCCGCCCATTGCCGTCGGCGGAGACCATGGGCAACTGGCCGGTGGCCAAACTGCAGCGTGTGGCTGCGAAATACGGTCGTGGAATGGCGCAACTGGGAGTGCTGATGAGTCTGGCTCCTGTCGCTGATCTGCGGGTGCCCGGCTCCTACATCGACGATCTGGGGCGATCCTTCGGGTCCAGTCCGAGCCATGTGGGCAAGGACGTCATCGCGTGGTCTCGTGGTCTGCAAGAGTCGGGGGTCGCTCCGGTCGTCAAGCATTGGCCGGGCCACGGCCATGCCCGTGACACCCACCAGTTCGCGGCCCGCGTCCCCAACCGCGCCCAACTGGAGCGCGCCGACATGGTGCCCTTCGAGGACGCCTTCGCCGCGGGTGTTCCCGCCGTGATGGTCGCGCACGTGCAGTCGCGGGGCCTGACGCCGAACGGTGTTCCCGCCACGCAGTCGCGCAAGGCGATCTCCGTGCTCCGCGGCCAGGCCGGACCCGACACGGTCATCATCACCGACTCTCTGTCCATGGCGGCGGCATCGTCCGCGCGGGGGCTGACCGAGGCCCAGGCCACCGTCGCCTCCTTGCGTGCCGGTGTCGACTGGGCGATGACCTGCTCGACCGATCCGATCGGAGTCGTCAAGGCCGTCAAGCGCGCGATCGACCGCGGAACGCTCGATCGGGATCAACTGCTGCAGTCCTCAGATCGCATCAGGGCGCTGAAGGACTCGCTGACCTGAAGCGCCGCGTGCCAAAGCGGTCACGACACGACTGGGGCTGGGGCGGCCGAGGTGGCCGGCCAGCCACACGCTCGTCTCGACCAGCGCGGGCAGGTCGACGCCGGTGTCGATGCCGAGGCCGTCCAGCATCCACACCAGGTCCTCGGTGGCCAGGTTGCCGGTGGCCGACTTCGGCGTAGGGGCACCCGCCCAGGCCGCCCGCGCTGCTGTCGACCGTCGTGATGCCGGCCTGCAACGAGGCGAGAGTGTTGGCGAGCGCCTGGCCGTAGGTGTCGTGGAAGTGCACGCCGACGGTGTCGAGCGCGATCCCGGCATCGGCGAGCTCGCCGAGCAGTCCCGTGACCTGGCCCGGGGTCGCGACGCCGATGGTGTCGCCGAGACTGAGCGAGGTGCAGCCGGCGTCAACCAACTGGCGGCACACATCGATGACCTGCTGCGGCGGCACCCGACCTTCCCACGGGTCGCCGAAACACATCGACACGTAGCCCCGCACTGTCATACCGCGTCGGGCGACAGCCGCGGTAATGACGGGGGCGAACATCTCCATCTGCGTCGGCCAACGAACGGTTGAGGTTCTTCTGCGCGAAGGTCTCGGTCGCGCTGGCGAACACTGCGATGTCGGTGGCCCCCACGTCGATCGCACCCTGCAGGCCCCGCAGGTTGGGCACCAGCACCGGGTACCGGGTGCCCTCGCGCCGCGTGATGCCGGACATGAGCATCCACCGGCATCGGCCAGTTGCGGCACCCACTCAGGACGCACGAACGATGTCGCCTCGACGATCGGGAGACCCGCGGCCGCGAGCCGTTCGATGAACTCGACCTTCACGCTTGTGTCGCATGATCCCCGGTTCGTTTTGCAGTCCGTCGCGCGCGCCCACTTCCCAGATGGTGACCCGTTCGGGAAGTCCGGGCAGGGAGACGACGTCCGGCAGGGCAGCGGCTTCGGACGGGACGGCGTCGGGCAACTCACTCATCGTCGGCCTCCAGCAGGACGAGCAACTCGTCCATCGCCACCTGCGCGCCGGTGACAACGGCGACGTCGCGGACTGTCGCATGCCGCCGGAGCAGTCAGGGTGTGTTCCATCTTCATGGCCTCGACCGTGACGAGCGGGGCGCCTTCAGCGACCCGGTCCCCCGCGGCGACAGCGACGGCGATCACCGTGCCGGGCATGGGACTGTGCACGGCACCGACTCCTGCCGTGCCCGCCGCGCCACCCTCGGCGGCGAGCCGTTCAGTCTCGGTGAAACGCTCGGTCACGCCGTCGGCGGCCAACCAGACGTCAGTACCGGCGCGGGCTACGTCATAGGGCCGTGTGTCCCCGTTCGCGGTGACCACGAGTAGGTCGCCGCGCCACTCGGCGCGGACAGCGCTCAGCGCGCGGCTCGTCGTCGATGACGACGGTGCAGTCCGTGCGCCAGCGCCGGTGATGCGCCACCTGATGGGACGACGTCCGCCCGGCGATCGCAGGGTCAGACCAGACTGCTGCAGGCGGTCCGCCCAGCCGCCAGCCGTCCGGCACGGCCCAGGGGTCCGCACGGAACCTGTCGGGTGTCAGCGCCAGCAGCCATTCCAGCCGCGGCGGCGGCGACGCAGTGGTCTGGTCGGCGCGGGATCCGCCGCGATGTCCGGGTGCTGTTCGATCAGGCCGGTGTGCAACTCGGCGCTGCGAACCGACGGCAGACCCAACAGCCGGGTCAGGAATCGGGTGTTGGTGGCGACACCCGAGGTAGGTGGTACGCGTCAGCGCTTGGGTGAGTCGATCCAGGGCGGTCTCGCGATCGGCCGCGGCGACGATGACCTTGGCGAGCATGGGGTCGTAGTCCCCCGTGATCGCCTGACCGGCGACGACTCCCGAGTCCACCCGCACCGTCGGTCGGTTCGCGGATGGTGAGCAGCCGACCGGAACTCGGCAGGAAGTCGCGGCCGGGATCCTCCGCGTAGATCGCGCGCCTCGATCGCGTGACCGGTCAGCTCCGGGGCCTCGGGTGAGGTAGTCGCTCCCCAGCGGCGATCCGCAGCTGCCACTCGACGAGGTCCCACGCCGGTGACCATCTCGGTCACGGGATGTTCGACCTGAAGACGGGTGTTCATCTCGAGGAAGTAGAACGAGTCGGGGTCGCGGCCATCGACGATGAACTCCACTGTCCCCGCGCCGACGTATGCCGCAGGAGCGTGCGGCATCGACGGCCGCCCTGCCCAGTCGCTCGCGGACGGCGGGAGTCACGAAGGGCGACGGGGCCTCTTCGATCACCTTCTGGTGACGCCGTTGCAGACTGCACTCCCGCTCGCCCAGATGGATGACGTTGCCGTGTGCGTCAGCCAAGACCTGCACCTCGATGTGCCGCGGCCGGTCGATGTAACGCTCCACGAGCAATCGTGTCGTCGCCGAAGGAGCGCCGTGCCTCACGCCGCGCTGCTGCGATACCGGCGGCAGACCTCTGATTCGTCGCGGATGACGCGCATCCCTTTGCCGCCGCCGCCGGCCGAAGGTTTCAGGATCGATGGGTATCCAATCTCGGCAACTGCTGCCGCGACATTGGCGTCGGACATGTCCGGGTCGTGGCGCCCCGGCACCACCGGAACGCCCGCCGCCGAGACTGTGTTCTTGGCCGCGATCTTGTCGCCCATGCCCTCGATCGCCGCGACCGGCGGGCCGACGAAGACGATACCCGCCTGCGCACACGCCGTGGCGAAGTCGGGGTTCTCGCTGAGGAATCCGTAGCCGGGGTGGATCGCCTGGGCTCCGGTGAGGCGGGCTGCCGCGATGACCGCGTCGATGTCCAGGTAGGACTGCGCGGCCGGGGCGGGACCGATGCGCACTGCTTCGTCGGCCTCGAGCACATGGCGGGATCCGGAATCAACGTCGCTGTAGACAGCCACCGAGCGGATTCCCATCGCCCGCAGAGTGCGGATCACGCGCACGGCGATCTCGCCGCGATTGGCGATCAGGACCGTGTCGTACATCCCCATCACATCCGGAACACGCCGCAGCGAGATCGGCTCCAGGGGTGCCAGCGCACACACACCGAGGGCCAGGCCGACGACCCGGCGGGTGTCAAGCGGGTCGATGACACCGTCATCCCACAGTCGGGCGGTCGCGTAGTACGGACTGCCCTTCTCCTCATATGACTGCCGGATCGGATCCTTGAACTCCTCCTCGGCGGTCACCGGCCACTCTTCGCCGCGCGCCTCGAACTGCTCGCGGCGCACCGTCGCGAGGACAGAGGCGGCCTGCTCACCGCCCATGACCGAGATACGCGCGTTCGGCCACATCCACAAGAACCTGGGCGAGTAGGCCCGGCCGCACATGGAGTAGTTGCCCGCCCCGAAGGACCCTCCGATAACGACGGTCAACTTGGGCACCCGGGCGCAGGCCACGGCGGTGACCATCTTGGCGCCGTTCTTGGCGATGCCTCCGGCCTCGTAGTCGCGGCCGACCATGAAACCGCTGATGTTCTGCAAGAACAGCAATGGGATCCGACGCTGGTCGCACAGCTCGATGAAGTGGGCGCCCTTGAGTGCGGATTCCGAGAACAGGACCCCGTTGTTGGCGATGATGCCGACCGGGTGTCCCATGATGTGCGCGAAGCCAGTGACCAACGTGGTGCCGTACTCGGACTTGAACTCCGTGAACTCGCTGCCGTCCACAAGTCGGGCGATGATCTCGCGGACGTCATAGGGCGTGCGGGTGTCCTGCGGGATCACGGAGTACAGGGTCGTAGGGTCCACGGCGGGCTCGGCGGGATCGCGGACCTGCCAGGGCGCGGCCGGGGGTGGCGGCAGTGTGTCGACGATGTCCCGGACGATCTGTAGGGCGTGGGCGATCGTTGTCCGCGAGATGGTCGGTGACCCCCGACGTGCGGGAATGAAGTTCGCCGCCGCCGAGGTCCTCGGCAGTCACGACTTCGCCGGTGGCGGCTCGTCACCAGCGGGGGGTCCGCCCAAGAAGATCGTGCCCTGGTTGCGCACGATGACCGCCTCGTCGCTCATGGCGGGCACGTAGGCGCCGCCCGGCGGTGCATGACCCCATCACCGCGGCGATCTGCGGGATGCCTCGAGCGCGGACAGGCGCGCCTGGTTGTAGAAGATGCGTCCGAAGTGCTCGCGGTCGGGGAACACATCCTCCTGCATCGGCAGGAACGCCCCGCCGGAGTCGACCAGAGCAGATGCACGGCAGCCGGTTCTGCGCCGCGACCTCCTGCGCGCGCAGGTGCTTCTTCACCGTCATCGGGTAGTAGGTGCCGCCCTTGACGGTGGCGTCGTTGGCGATCGACCATGCACAGCCGCTCGTTGATGCGCCCCACGCCGGTGATGATCCCGGCGGCCGGCGCTTCGTCGTCGTACATGCCGGTCGCGGCCAGCGGGGACAGTTCCAGGAACGGCGATCCAGGGTCGAGGAGGTGATCGACACGCTGCCGGGGCAGGAGTTTGCCCCGTTCGACGTGGCGGCTGCGCGACCGCTCCGGGCCGCCCTGCGCGGCGACGGCCAGCCGAGCGTGAAGATCGGCGGCGATTTCCCGGTTGGCGGTGTCGTTGGCCAGTGCCTGCGCAGAGGACGGGTCGATGCGCGTACCCAGGACTGTCATCCGCCGCGCCCCTCTGTGTCGTGGCTGTCCATGCCGACGTCTCACGGTAGCCGAACCTGCGCGGGTGTGATGATGGAGTATGACCGCATCGCTGATCGGAACCGTCGCCGTGATCGTGATGTCCACCGCACTGGCCGGGCCCGCAGCTTGCGCTCCCCCGACTGATGCGGCACCAGCGGGCGACTCGAACCCTGCGAGGCAGCCCGCGAGCCAGCCCGCGAGCCAGCCCGCGAGCCAACCGGCGACTCAACCGGGGACCCGCCCGACGATCGTGCAACGTCCGATTCCCTACGGTGCCGCGCGCAGGCATCAGATGGCCCACTACTCGAAGATCCATTACGGCGAAGCTGAGTGGCGGCTGCAGCCGCGCGGTGTCGTGCAGCACTACACGGCGACCAACTCTTTGGAGTCAGTGTTCGCGACGTTCAGAGCCAACCAGCCGGATCCGGAGTTGGGGCAGCTTCCCGGGGTGTGCACCCACTTCGTCATCGACCGCGACGGCACCATCTATCAGCTGGTGTCGACGACCATCCGGTGTCGGCACACGGTCGGATTGAACGACAGCATGATCGGCATCGAGCATGTCGGCATGTCCGATGGGGCGGTGATGGGCAACCGGAGGCAGCGGCAGGCCTCCTTGGCCCTGACGTCGTGGCTGGTCACCGAGTTCGGGCTGGCGACCGGCGACGTGATCGGCCACAGCGAGAGTGTGCGCAGTCGGTTCCACCACGAACGGTACGGACCCTGGCGATGCCAGACGCACGGTGACTTCAGCCGTCGCACCATGAACGACTACCGGCGGCGGTTGAACGAACGGCTCGCCGGCACGGACGCGGACACCTCGCCGCCGCGGTGGGCGCCCTCTTCCTGCTGAGCGCCTTCCTGGTGAGCTCTCAGCGCCGCACTGGTCCCGGAAGGATGAAGTCGTAGGGGCGGCGCAACAGGTGCCTGATCTGCCGGTCCATCCGGCGCACCCGTAGGAACAGAGCCAGCGTCGCCGCATCCTTCTCGTAGTACTCCTCGACCTCCGGTCGGGTGACGTCGGGGCGGGTGCCCACGCCCGAAGGCAGATTACTCCCCGCGCCGCGAAGCCATTCGTTGACGGCCGCGATCCCGACTGGGAGCCGTTCGGCTGCGCCTTCCTTGATGAAGTTGCCCAGCAGGTCGACGGCGATCAGGCGCGCGTCGAAGTAGTCGTCCATGTACTCGCTTGCCGTGCCCTTGCGGCGGTAGTAGTGGCGGATCCCCGGCGGGACGGCACTGAGCAGGATCTCCTGGTCGAAGGCGTGGCCGCCGGACCCGCGAACGGAGCCTTCTCGGCGAATGAAGGGCGTGCCGACATCGATCAGCACCGGCACCTCGCCGTGGAACGCCCAGTTCGACAACTGGGCGTCGATGGAGATCTCGTCGGCCGGTCCCGACTGCCGGAGAACCGCCGCGTTGCGCTCCAGAACCTTGCCGACCTCCACCAAAACGGCCGTGACCGCCGCCGCGAGTTCATCGTCTGACGCATCGAACAGGACCCGGTTGCCCAGGTCGTCCGCGGCCACTCGGGGCTGCATGAGGTACACGGTGGGGCCGCGGCCGCGACGGGTGACGATGACCGGCTCAGTGGGCAGGGTGGTGATCCCCAATCCCGACAGTCGTTCGAGATACTCCCGGAGCAACTCCACGTACTTCGTCGCAGCGGCGTCGTCGGCGAAGCCGGACATCCGCTTGACCACGACGTCGGCGAGGGCCGGCTCGCGGGGGACCAAGAGCGCGGCCGAGATCTCGCCGTAGGCGAGCACCTGCACCCCGGAGCGTTCCGGGTGCGCGGGATCCAAACCATCCTCCAGTCGCTGCAGGGCGACTGCTCCGGCCGTGACGTCCATCAGTTGGCCTCGTTCGGATGCAAGGTCCGTTCTGCGACCGTGCAGGCTCGGTCCAGAGCGGCGAGTACGGCGGCGGTGTCCGCGGGATCCATGAGCAGTCCCGGCTTGACCTGGAGCACGCTGCGGTCGAAACCGGCGAACATCGCCCACACTCCTTCGTCGAACAGCAGTCGGGTCATCAGCATGCCGCCGGCTTCATGAGCGAAGCGCAGCCCGATGATGACGCCGGTCTGTCGCACTTCGACGAGCCAGTCGGGGTGGGCCTTCTGCACGTCCGCTAGTCCGGCCGCCCAGGCACGTTCCAGGTCGGGGACCGAGGGCAACGTCTCGGCCGTCATGGTCAGGACCTCGCCCGCCACGACGCAGCCCAACTCCGCGCCCCCGAAAGTCGAGATGTGACCCCAACCGTCGGACTGCAGCCACTCCCCCGCGCGTTCCCCCAGCAGGGTGGCCGCGATCGGATACAGACCGCCCGACAGCCCTTTGCCGGTGACCAGGATGTCGGGCACCACCTGAAACCGCTCGCCGGCCCACATGTGGCCGGACCGTCCGAGCCCGGTCTGCACTTCGTCAGCGATGTACATGGCGCCATGCTGGTCGCACAGTGAGCGCACAGACTCCAAGTAGCCGGCGCTCAGGTGGGATGAACCCCGCGGTGGCGGGCAGCGTCTCGAGGATCACCGCCGCCACATCGCCTGCCTCCAAGGCGGTGGCGAGTGCGGCCGTGTTCGTTGAACGGCACCCTGGTGACCGAGTCGGAGTCCGAGTAGAACGACCTCGCCGCAGTCTCGTCACCGGCGGCCAGAGCCAGCCCCGTGTGTCCGTGGTAGGCGTCGCGTGCCGAGACGATCCGGGTACGCCCGGTGGCGCGGCGTGCACTCTTGATGGCGAGGTCGACCGCTTCGCCGCCACCACTGGCGAACACCGCGTACTGCGCGCCGGGCGTCGCCGCCACAAGGTCGCGTGCCAGGATCGCTCGGGCGCTGCTGGGGAAGTGGTGATTGCCGATGTCGTAGTCGCTCAGCGCGTGGGTCAACACCTCGATCAACCGCGGGTTGCGGTGGCCGAGGTTGTACACGCCACCGTTGAGGTGCACGTCGATGAGTTCCCGACCGTCCATGTCCCACAGCCGATATCCCTCACGACGGCCGATGACCAGGTCGATGCCCGCGTTGCGCAGGAACCGGACCCGGTCGGGACAGACGTACTGCTCGGCCAGGTCGAGGATCTGGGCTTTGGTAAGGGGGGTCATGGTCACCGATGGTGTCACCTGCGACGTCTGCGATGCTGACTGGTGTGGGTGGCTATGACTGCGACGTAGCAGTGATCGGATCCGGTTTCGGCGGCAGCGTCGCTGCGCTGCGGGCGGCCGAGGCCGGGCGTTCCGTCATCGTGTGCGAACAGGGCAACAGGGTCACCCCTGAGGACCTCCAGCGCGGCGCGGACAGTACCCGGGCGCTGCTGTGGGAACCGGCGCTGGGCCTGAGCGGCTACTTCCGGCAGACGGTCCTGCGCCATGTGACAGTGGTCGGCGGTGTGGGTGTGGGGGGCGGCTCACTCGTCTACGCAGCGGTGCTGTTGCGCCCCGACGCCGAAGTCCTCGCTGCGCCGGGTTGGGCGGCGACCGGGATCGACTGGCACGCAGAACTCGAGCCCCACTTCGCGACCGCAGCGCAGATGTTGGGGCGGCAACGCAATCCCCACCGCGGGATCCAGGACGAATGGCTGCAGCAGGCAGCAGCCGCGATGGGTGCCGCGGACACGTACGGTGCGACGTGGCAGGGAATCGAGTTCGACGACTGTGTTCAGTGCGGGCAATGCATCACCGGCTGCCCATACGGCGCCAAAAGGTCCACCGACCTGACGTATCTGCGTCGCGCCGAGGACCTGGGCGCAACGGTGCGGACCCGCTCCCGGGTGGAGTCGCTCGTGCCCTTGGGCGAACGCGGCGACCACGGGTGGAAAGTGGTGCTGTCCGATCCGGTCGACAGGCGTTCGATCTCCTCACTGATCACGCGTGAGGTGGTACTCGCAGCCGGGGTTCTGGGCACGACCGGCCTGTTGCTGTCGTGCCGGGACCGGTGGGGCACGATGCCCGACCTCTCGCCGCGGCTCGGCGATCACGTGCGCACCAACTCCGAGGCGTTCGCCGCGGTGCTGCACCCTCCGGGCACCGACGTCACCCGAGGCTCCACGATCTCCAGCGACTTCTACCCGGACGAGCGAACCCACATCACCAACAACCGTTTCCCGAAGTCCTACTCGTTCATGAAGTGGTACCTCAGTCCCGCCGTCACCGGAGGTGACCAGCGCGAGCGTCGACGTGCCACGCTGGCGGCGATGCTGCGCCATCCGCGCGAGTCGTTCGCGAACGTGTGGCCGCGCGACTGGCATCGCCGCACGACGGTGCTGACGGTGATGCAGCACGACGACAACGAGATCCGGCTCGAACTGAGTCAAGGGACCACTCGGACGTAGAGGATCGTGGCGCCTGGCGTCCCGTACCGCTGCCGGTGTTCCGCCGATTCCGACCCACTTGCCGCAGGCGGACGCGGCGGGGGCGGCGGTGGCGCGAGCCAGTGGGGGGCGGGCCTACACGACCGTCCTGGAGTCTCTGTTGGGGATCGGAGCGACCGCTCACATCCTGGGCGGAGCCGTGATGGCCCCGACAGCCGACACTGGCGTCGTCGATGCGGACCATCGCGTTTTCGGCTACGACAACCTGCGCATCATGGACGGCTCTGTGGTGCCGGAGAACATCGGGGTCAACCCGTCCTGGACGATCACAGCGCTCGCGGAGCGGGCTGCTGAGCGCTGGCTGGCCGGCTGACTCCGAACCGGGCAGGCAGGAACGAGCGGTCCCGCCAGGGGGTGCGGCCGGACTCGGATCTCGATGCGGTGGTGAAGCGTCGCAGGTGCTCGATGGCGTCTGAGCCGGACACCGCTGCCACGAAACCACCGGACTCCCGACGCAGGCCGGCGGCCAGGTCAGGCGGGCGGAGTGCGCGTTTCGCCGCCGCGACTGCGGCGGGGTTCCACCCGGACACGGTGTCCGCGATGCCGGCCACGACACCGGCCAGTTCGGCCGGAGCGACGACCGAGTCCACAAGCCCGAGCCCCAACGCCTCGTCGGGTGACAGGGTCTGGGCTCCCAGGATGAGCGCGCGAGCCCGCAGGGGGCCGACCGCGGCCATGAGCCGTTGGGTGCCGCCCGCGCCGGGCGGGATGCCGGCGGACAGCTCGGGAAGTCCGATGCGGTAATCACCCCGGGACATGATCCGGATGTCGCAGGCCAACGCGAGTTCGCACCCTCCACCGAGCGCGTCTCCGTCGATCGCCGCGATCACGACCTGTGGCAGTCGACCGAGCCGGTTCAACGTCCGATGGGTGTCGACCAGATCGAGCAGTCCCGCGGCGGGTGTCGCCGCGAGCAGCGAGCGGGCACCGGGGACACGGGACAGCCCGGCGACAGCAGCCAGTCCGGCCCGCGCTGCGGCATAGGGGGTGGCCATGCCCAGTTGCTCGGTGCCCGTGAGGATGTCATCGATCAGGTAGTGGGGAACGAAGACCCCAGGCCGGGGTCCCGCGAGGACCAGAGCGCGGACGCCGGAGTCCTTGGCCAGGTGGAGGGTGAGCTCCCCCAGGTCCGCGATCACGGCAGCGTCGAGCAGATCGGTCGGAGGGTTGTCGATCCGGGCGGTGAGCACCGGGCCGTCCGACTTGAGTCGAATGGTGTCGAGATCGGGGATCACGGGTGTGCCTGCACCCTCAGGTTCATCAGGTTCATTTGGCTCATCAGGTTCATCAGGTTCATTTGGACCGGGACTGCAAATGGCTGATGGCCGACAGGACGGCGTCGTCCCACATGTCCAGGCTGGTGTCGGGGAGGAACACGTCGATGGCACGCTGCCGGGCTGCTCTGCCGATCCGCTGTGCGGTCACCGGGTCACCCAACAGTCCGACGATGGCGTGCCCGAACCCTTGCAGGTCGCGGGGATCCGCGATGAGGATGCCCGACACCTGGTCGTCGATCTGGTCGGCGATACCACCGACCGCCGATGCCACCACTGGCGTGCCCTTGAACATCGCCTCGGTGACCGTGAGTCCGAAGCCTTCGGCCAGGCTCTTCTGGGTCACGACCGCCGCGTGGCGCTGCAGAGCGTTGACCAGGGCGCCGTTCTCCTCGGGGTCGTCCATCGGCAGACTGACCAGATGGACCCGAGACCGCACGTCATCGGGCAGGGTGCGCCACTGCGCGATGATGGCGTCCAGCACCGACTGCCCCTCGGGATCATCGGAGACCGAGGCCGTGGAGGGTCCGACCAGCATGAGGTGCGCCACGGTGTCGGCCGCGACGTGGTCGACGAATCCCCGCATCACACCTGCCATGTCCTTCAGCGGGTCCCACCGCGACACCTGCACCACCAACGGCGTGTCCGGCGTCGGCGGTTCCCCCGAGCGCACAATCTCCGCCTGCATGCGAAACGGCGCACTGGTGCCGTCGCCCCGGACGAATGACGCCGATCCGAACCCCGGCCCCTGGATGATGCCGGACCCGGACAACGCCCCCAGGACGGTCTCCGAACTGAGTTCCTGGTTCTTGGGCGCCAGCGGATCGATGGACGGCTTGATGATCCGCAACAGGTCGGGAGCCACCCACTCAGGGGCATAACTGGGGCGCGTGAAGACGTACTCACCGACATTGCCGTACAGGAACTCGCGCAGGAACTCCCATGCCTCGTCGGTGAACAGGTTGTCGAAATCAACACCGACGTGGCAGCGCCAGACGACCGGGACTCCGCGAGCCGCGAGGATGGCGGCCATGGGCGCCGGCTGGGGGTCGTGCAGGATCACCACGTCGCCCGGGGTGATGTTGTCGAGGAGCACGTCGACGTTGGCATCGGTGACCCGGCGCATCACGGCCTGCTCGTCCGGGCCGAGATGACCGGCGTCGCCCTCGTTGCCGTGCAACCTGTGATGCAGCCGCTTGGTGACAGCGAAGAACTCGGGGTCTCCTTCGAGAACGAACCAGCGGGTCGGGACTCCGACACCCAAGGTCAAAGGCAACAGCACATGCAGCATCTCCGCGACTCCGCCACCCGCGGCGGTGGAGTTGACGTTGATGATCTGGTTGCCGTTGAGTTTCTCCTTCATCCGCGGAACGACATCGTCGCGCAGCCGATTGATCCGATCCTGGGGAACGACGACCGACAGATCCTCGATGCGGCGCGGTGACAGCTTGACCTCGAACATGGTCACACTCCTGTGTGGGTGCACTCCCGTTTGTTACGCAGGGCCATCGAACCAGAAAGTCCGCCCTGACGCCGGGACAACAACGCCGGGACAACAGGCGTGTCCCTGACAACACGCGTGTGGCACTGCCATGATCGCCCCCGACGGGAGGTGCTCCGTGATCGTCGTGATCAGCGAGGCCACCATTGGCGACGGCGTACTGCTCGACATGAAGTTCGTCGACTACGCGCTCCTGTTCACGTACTTCGCGTTCGTGCTCGGCATCGGCTGGATGGTGAAACGGTCGATCAAGTCCAGTGAGGACTTCTTCCAGGCCGGCCGGTCCATCCCGGCCTGGATCGCGGGTCTGGCCTTCATCAGCGCCAACCTCGGAGCCATCGAGATCCTCGGGTTCGCCGCGAACGGGGCTCAATATGGCTGGGCCAGCGTGCACTACTACTGGATCGGGGCCATCCCGGCGATGGTGTTCCTCGGCGTCGTGATGATGCCCTTCTACTACGGATCGAAGATCAAGAGCGTTCCCGAATACCTGCGCCGCCGCTACAACAACCCCACCCACCTGGTGAACGCTTCGTCGTTCGCTCTGTCCGCAGTACTGATCGCGGGCGTGAACCTGTACTCGTTGGCCATCGTCCTGCGGGCCCTACTCGGCTGGAACCTGCCCTTGGCCATCTGCGTGTCCGCCCTGCTGGTCCTGGTCTACATCCTCGTCGGCGGGCTCACCGGAGCGATCTACAACGAGGTCCTGCAGTTCTTCGTGATCATCGCGGGGATGATCCCGCTCACGATCGTCGCCATCGCGGCGGTGGGAGGGCCGGCCGAGGTGGTCCACCGCCTGTCGGACTATCCGGAGTACTGGTACCAACCCTGGTCGGGAACCTCGATCGACGGAGGTTCGGAACCCAACCCCATCGGCGACTGGGTGGGCATCATCCTCGGCCAGGCGTTCGTCTTGTCGTTCGGATACTGGACCACCAACTTCGCCGAGGTCCAACGGGCCATGTCGGCCCGGAACCTGAACAGCGCGCGCCGAGCACCCATCATCGGAGCGTTCCCCAAGATCTTCATCCCCTTCATCGTGATCCTCCCGGGTCTGCTGGCAGCGATGTTGATACCGGAACTGGGCAGCGACACCGACCCCAGCCTCACCTACACCAACGCGATCCCCTTGCTGATGGGCGATCTGCTGCCCTCCGGGGTCCTGGGGGTTGCGGTGACGGGACTGGTCGCCGCATTCATGGCGGGCATGGCGGCCAATGTGAGCAGTTTCAACACCGTGATGACCTACGACATCTGGAAGGCGTACATCATCAAGGAACGGCAGGACCACTACTACCTGCGCTTGGGCCGGATCTTGACGGTCATCGGTGTCGTGGCCGGTATCGGTACCGCTTTCATCGCCGCCGGATACAACAACATCAACGAATACCTGCAGACGTTGTTCTCGTTCTTCCAGGCGCCCGTGTTCATCACGTTCATCCTCGGGATGTTCTGGAAACGCACGACACCATGGGGAGGCTTCTACGGCCTGATCGCCGGGATTCTCGGTGCCGGCGGTGTGTGGGCATACGCCGCACTCAACCCGGAGTACTTCCGTTCCCCGTTCCAACAGGCGATGTGGATGGGCATCGTCGCCGGTGCAGTTGACCTCGTCGTCACGGTCGCGGTCTCACGACGCACCCAACCGCTGCCGGACCACGCGCTCGTGGGCCTGGTCAAGGGCATGGAAGTCCGCGACGAATCCGACACCACGGCTGTGACGTGGATCCGGTCCCCAGCAGTGCTCGGCACCGCGGCCATTGTGCTGGCCCTGGCCATGTATCTCATGTTTGTGTTTGTCTGAGTTTGTGTTTGTCTGAGCCGGAAGAGACAGGAAACCGAGCAGAGTGGAGCCCGAAGTGAGACAGGAGATCCCTCGCCGCGCGCGGCTGCTGGACCTGCGGTTCGTCATCGCCACCATGTTCGCGATCTTCGGAGTCCTGGTCACGGCGAGCGGTTTCACCGCCAGCAACGAGGAGATCGAGCAGGCTGCTGGGATCAACATCAGCTTGTGGACCGGCATCGGACTGCTCGCGCTGTCCGCGGGGTTCACAGTCTGGGTGTTGCGCGTTCCACCGGACCTCCCCCAACCGCATGCGGGCGCCACCGAGAACGGCACTTCCTGAACTCTAAACTGGTCGTGTGACGACGCTGTTGTATCTGCACGGCGTCGGTGACGACGGGACCAGGCGTGACTGGTGGGAACGTCTCACGCTCAGCGCCGGGGCGCCGTTGAACGGGGTTTCGGTGGTTGCCCCCGACTACGGGGACTTGTTGACGAGCACCGGACCGATTGCCTGGACACCCGAACCACCGACGACCCGACTTGCCGTCACGCCGCTCGACCGCCGCCGCTACCGCGCCGAGCAGGCCGACCTGCACCAAGTTCTCGTGAGTCGCGGATCGAACTCGATGTGGCCTCATCGCCGCCGTGGTTTCGCCCGAGTGCCGGGGATGATCGATGCCATCGGCGAGCGGGTGGTGATCGGCATGCTGTATGGCGAGGTGGGCCGATACGTCGATGACGAGTTGCGCCGACGGGCGATCTTGAACCGGGTGCTGCGCCTGGTGCCTGCGGGACCTGTTGTCATCATCGGCCACAGTCTGGGTGCGCTGGTGGCACTGGAGTTGATCCGGCATCTGCCACCCGACACGGATGTCCCGCTACTGGTCACAGCTGCGTCGGCTCTGGCCCGCCGCAAGCTACCTGCCAACCTCAACGACCTGAACTCCCAGTTTCCCTACGACCGCGTCGACGGCTGGGTGAATGTCTTCAACCCCGCCGATCCGGTGACCCGTGGGCTTCCCATCGGACTTCGGTTCCCCCAGGCGATCGACGTCAGCGTCGGCGGCGGTTTCGCCAATCACGATCTCGCGACGTGCCTGGCAGATGAGGGCGTGGCCCGCGTGATCGCGCAGGCGCTGTACCCGCGCCCCACCCCCGCCCACGAGCCGACTGGAGATCTCGAGTTGGCCTCCGCACTGAACCTGGCCACTCTGCAGTTCACCTGGCACATGGAGCAGATCCTGGCGACGGACCCTGCCACGACGGCCCCCGAGCTGACTCGGTTCGCCATGGCCCGCAGGGTCATCGGGGAACGGTCGGCACTCGTGGGTGACCCCGAACACCACGACTGGGATCGAGACCACGCCCATCAACTGCGGCATGCGATCGGCGAAGTGGACCTGCCCGCGGTTCTGGTGCACTTGGTCGGGGTCGATCCACTCGACCGCGTGTCCGTGACCGTCCGGCCCGAGGTCGGGGACGAGGCCCGCCGCAGGGTCCTCGCCGACCTGGGGGTGCCGCCTTCGTGGATGGAGGTGGCCCGGCGCAGTCGTCTGGAAGCGGCCACCGCGTTCCGACCGCTGCGGCGGCGCGGCAAGGCTCCCGATCCCGAATCGGCACCGGACGACGAAGACATCGCGGCCACCATCACCCTCGCACTGCACCAAAGCCTGCTGCCGTTGGCAGTGAGCGAAGTCCCGCCCTCGGCGCGGTTCCCGGGTGGGGTCGGAGATATCCGCCCCGCGTGCGTCGAACTGCTGGCCCGCGCGCTGACCGCGCACCGCCTGGGTACGCCGGCGGCAGGCACGCGGGAGAGGACGGTGCTCTCGCGACTCATGGTGGTCCTCGGAGAACACCGGGTCCGGATCGCGGCATCGGTCGGCGGCCATGACCGACTACGCGCTGAGCTTGGTCGGCGTGCCGCGGTGGTGGCGGAGAGCCTGTCCTGGTTGGCGCGTCAGGGTGTGGGGCTCGAGCCCACCCGCTGATCACATTTCAGCGACACGCCCTGGCGTGATCACGGCACCTGACGCATCGCGGGTGACACTGAAATCACGATGAGACACAGACAAATCAGCGACGCAGGAGCAGCAGTGACAAAGGAAGCCAAGGGCAGCAAGACCCGGATGAGCCCCCTCCAAGCCGGGATCGCCTGGGGCGTCCCCGGTGGTGTCATCGTCGCTGTCGTCGCTGCCCTCAGCGGGGTGTACCGGGTCGGTGTGATGGCCGCCCTGATGGACGTGGTTCTGGCCTTCGTCGTGGGCGCCGCCCTCGTCGGTGCGATCGCCGCGTTCGTCCAGTGGCGCCGCGTCGTGAGTGCTTTGGGCGATGTCGCGCCCCCTGGGTGGTACGACTCGCCGGACAATGACGGCAACCAGTGGTTCTGGTCCGGTACCAAGTGGACCGACCGGACCCGCCCCGCGCCCCCGCGCACGCAGACGCGACGCTTCTGACCTGTCGGCGGGAGTTGATCAGGCCCCGGGCACCGCGTTCCACGCGTCGGTCTGCTCCGGCAGGCGCACCACGCGATCGTCCACATCGGCATGTCGTGGGTTGTGGCCAGATCTCAGCAACTGTCGAAACCCGTCTCGTTCATAGGTCGCAGCCGGAGTGTCCATCACGAAGTCGGTCAACTCGCGCGCGAATCGGTCGGGATCGTCTTCGTGCGGCAGGTGCCCCGATCCGCGGAAGATCTCCAATCGGGAGCCGGGCAACAGTTCGTGCGCGGAGTAGGCGTGCTTGACGGGGATCACGAGATCGCGGTCGCCCCACACCACCATGGTGGGGACGCTGCGCGCGAGGTAGGCGCGGTCGATCATCGTGATGACCTGACCCTTCCAGTCGGCCGCAGCCCGCAGCACATGACGGAACGCGACGCGAGAACGGCGGTCGGCGAGCGCCTCGTACGCCTCGGCGAGGCCAGGCAGATCCTCTGTCCAGGGAAGGCCGCTGGCGGCCAGTCCGCTCATGGTGGCGCGCACGACGGGTCGAACCGGTGGCGCGGAAACGGCGGCGAGCGCGATTCCCGCACCGGGAACCGTCAACGCCTTGATCACGGGGTTGACGCTGCGACCGAGTCCTCCTGAGGCCACCAGCACGATTCGTTCCGTCATCTCCGGGAACTGATAGGCGAACTGCATCGCGATGCCACCGCCGAGGCTGTTGCCGACGACGGTGACGCTGGGGATATCGAGGTACGTGAGCAGGTCGCGCATGCCGTTGGCGTATCCACCGATGCTGTAGTCGGCGCGCGGCTTGTCGGATTCGCCGTGGCCCAGCAGGTCGGGGGCGATGACGGTGAAGGAACGGGCGAGTTGGGGCAGGACTGGGAGCCAGGTTTTGTGGTTCATCCCGATGCCGTGCAGAAGAAGCAAGGCGGGGCCCTGACCCGCCATGACGAAGGCACGGTCGTAGCCGTGGATCCGGACTTTGCGTACCCGGAAAGACCTCACATCGTTTCCACGGTTGTCACCCACGGTTACCTCCGATGTCATTCAAGTATCGAACGCCGCGAGGGGCGGTGGTTGTTGCGTCACCCATGATCTACGTCACGTTTAGGTCACAGCCACGACTGGAGTTGCGGGGAGAGGAGGGCGAACATTGGCCATTTTCCGGCGGCCGGGTCCGCCGGTCGCTACGGTCGCCCACGACAGAAGGGGCCTTCATGCGACTGTTGCGACTGGCGGTGCGACCGGGGTTGGTGGTGGCGCTGCTCGCGCTGGGGTCCACCGTTCCCGGCCTGGCGGCGGCGGCACCGAGCGGCTCCTCGGCCGTTGTCCCGGTCAGTCGCGCGGAGGCGCAAAGTCGCCCGGTTCTGCGTGCTGGCGCCAGTGGCGTGTGGGTCAGGAGACTGCACCGCGCCCTCGGCATCGTCCCGGCCCGCCAACCGTTCGGAGCTGCGACGGAACGCGCGGTCCGCGCCTTTCGGGTCGCTCACGGACTGTCGGACAAGCCGGTGGTATCCGTGCGGATGTGGATGCTGCTCGGAAGTCCGGCGACCGCCTCCGAGGGTGGTGACTTCGCCGATCGCCCCACGCTGCGGCAAGGTGACAGTTCGGCGTGGGTTCAAGCACTGCAGGTCGCGCTGGCCGTGCAACCCGCGTCCGGCTACTTCGGTCCCGTCACCGCAGCGGCTGTGGAGAGATTCCAGGCTGAGTCCGGACTCGCCGTCACCGGAATCGTCAACCGTGCCACCTGGCAAGCCCTCGGAAGCCGCGTCGCCGCCCCCGCCACCGACGTGACCACGACCACCGCGGCACGCACTTCACGCAACTATCGGCAGTCGATCGGGGTGACTGCCTTCGCATCGTCGGCGACAGCCCAGATGGTCGTGCAACGCGAATCCGGCGGACAGTGCGATGTCTCCGACCCCAGCGGTAAATACCGCGGCAAATGGCAGATGGACAGCAACTTCTGGTCGGCGTATGGCGGGCGTGAATTCGCAGCCACTCCGGATCAGGCCACGTGCGCCGAACAGGACATCGTGGCCTACCGGGGGTGGGTCGATCGATGGTGGCAGCCATGGTCGACCACCGCATCGTGACGCACCTGACCGCGTGGGGCGGGTGGGGCTCGAACCCACGACGGGCGGATTATGAGTCCGCTGCTCTAACCGACTGAGCTACCGCCCCGAGAGACGTCGAAGGGGCTCCCGCGGCTGGACTCGAACCAGCAACCTGTCGATTAACAGTCGAATGCTCTGCCGATTGAGCTACGCGGGACTGATCGAGGCCCAACTGTACCGGCCCAGAGGCGCTCGGCACAGCGGCGGGGTCACACGCCGAGTTGGCCTCGTAGTCGGGTCAGTTCGAGGTCCGTCTGAGCGCGCACCGCGGGGTCCGTGGGATCGACGCCAGGGCTAGGGACGATCCGCCACTCGAGTATCCCGGTGTCCGAGTTGCGGCGCGCCACGACGCGCACCTGCCCGCCCGGCACCACGACGCGGGAGTTGACGATGATCGAGTTGGTCACCCGATCACGGACCACCGCCGGCAGCTCCCCTTGCGCGTCCACCGGCACCACCCGTTGACTGATCCCACCTTCGACCTGTAGCTGCAGCTCCAGTAACGGAGGCTGCCAAGTGGCGCGATCGATCTCGTCCCACCGCCAGCGGACCTGCTCCGGAGGGTCCACCAGGTGCAGAGCACGGTCGGTGGCCACGAGGTACGCCGTGTCTTCGCTGTGGCAGACGGACAGTACCCGTTCGCCGGGCTTGAGCACGAGCGCCTGTTTGACGTCAGCGGGCACCGTGTCCCGGCGCCAGGGGATCCGCATCAGTCGCCCGCCCAGTAGCCCCGCAGCATGCGGCGGTAGTCCTCGACCGACAGCAGGTCGGCCAGCAGTTGCGCTTGCCGGGCAGGGTCGGATTCCGCGGCCGGCTCGCCCATGGCGGCGCGCAGATCGGCGACCCGCCGGGCCGCGGCCTGGTCGAGCAGCCGGGCGA
Organism: Candidatus Nanopelagicales bacterium; assembly: GCA_037045355.1. Lineage (NCBI taxonomy): Bacteria > Bacillati > Actinomycetota > Actinomycetes > Candidatus Nanopelagicales > Candidatus Nanopelagicales bacterium. The sequence goes on from JBAOHO010000010.1 coordinate 28,871, forward strand.
GCACTCCGACACCGTAGGTCTCGTCTCCTTGATCCGCCGGCAGCGGACCACTGATGAGCGCACGGATGGCGCGCCGTTGGTCGTCGTCCACGCAGGCATCGAGAACGGCCGCGACCCACGCCGGGCCATCGGCCACCGGTCCGGCGGCGATGATGGCCTGGTAGATATCCCGGGCCATGCCCTCGGCAAAGGCGTCCTCCTCGATCGATTCCAGCCACGGACCAGCTACCTCGGGCTGCTGCAAGATGACCTGCAGCGCCTGACGCTCGAGGTCGGACGCACCCCGCGAGGGGATCCGGCCGGGGGGTGGACGACGTGGCTGGGCAGACTGGCCGGGCACGGCCGCCACCTGTCTCATCACCTGCTCGGTGTCGGTGCCGAGCCAGCCCGCGACCTGCCGTGCGTACTCCGGTCGCAGTGTCGGATCCTTGAGACCCGCGACGATCGGCGCGGCCGCGCGCATCCCTGCCGCACGACCCTCAGCCGTACGCAGATCGAGATCGGCGAGCGAGGTGCGCAGGACGAACTCGAACAGCGGGCGGCGTTCGGCCACCAACTCACGCACGGCCTCGTCTCCGCGCTGCAGCCTCAGATCGCAGGGGTCCAACCCGTCACCGGCGATCGCCACGTAGGTGCGAGCCGCGAACTGCTGGTCCTCGTCGTAGGCGCGCAGCGCCGCCTTCTGCCCGGCGGCGTCACCGTCGAAGGTGAAGATGACCTGGGCACTGTCGTCATCGAGCAGCAACCGGCGCAGGACCTTGACATGCCCAGATCCGAATGCCGTCCCGCACGTTGCGACCGCGGTGTCGATGCCCGCGAGGTGGCAGGCCATGACATCGGTGTAGCCCTCGACGATCACGGCTTGGTGTTCCTTGGCGATCGCGCGCCGGGCTTCGTAGAGGCCGTAGAGGACTTGGCTCTTCTTGTACGCAACGGTCTCGGGGGTGTTGAGGTACTTCGGTCCGGCGTCGTCGGCCAGTCTGCGGGCCCCGAACCCCACGATGTCGCCGGACACGTCCCGGATCGGCCAGATGACACGGTCGCGGAACCGATCGTAGGTGCGACCATCTCCCTGACCGGCCACACCCGACGCGATGATGGCCCTCTCGCTCAGACCCTCGCCCCGAAGGTGCCCGAGCAGACCCTGTCTGGGCGCATAACCGACACCGAAATGCTCCCAGACGTCGGGGTCGAAGCCCCGCGACTGCAGGAATTCGCGGGCGGCAACCGCCCCGGAGCCCTGCAACTGCGCGGCGAAGTACCGTGCCGCCGCAGTGTTCACGGCGACGACCTGCGCCCGTTGGCCGGGATCGGGGCCACGCCCCGCGCCTCCGCCCTCGATACGAAGCTGGACCCCGACCCGGCCGGCGAGTTTCTCCACGGCTTCGTGGAAGGACAGGTGGTCCATCGCCATCAGGAAGTCGATCGCGTCGCCTCCCGCTCCGCAGCCGAAGCAGTAGTACAGGCCTTTCGCGGGAGTGACGTGGAAACTGGGTGACCGCTCCTCGTGAAAGGGGCACAGGCCCTTCAACGAACCGCCGCCGGCCGGACGCAGGGTCACGTGCTCCGAAATGACCTCGTCGATGCGGATCCGATCGCGCACGGTCGCGATATCAGCGGCCGCGATACGTCCGGACATGGCCGCATCCTACGCAACGACCTCGCACGCGCCGGGCGGGCGCGGGTGCCCTGTGGACGCCGCAACGCCCGCTTCGACATGATCAAATGGGCGGCATGTCCGCAGTGCAACCACTTGTCGATCGCGGCCACCGGGGATCGCTGAGCCGGGGCAGCCTTCGGCGGGACACCCCGGGGTGCGAGCGGGTGGCCCACCTGAACAACGCTGGTGCCAGCCTCAGTCCTGCGGTGGTCGTCGATCGGATGGTGACCCACCTGCGTCTCGAGGAACAGATCGGGGGCTACGAGGCGGCAGCCCAAGTGGCAGATGAACTCGCCTCTGGCCGCCACGTGATCGCACAACTCGTCGGCGCAACGGCGCGGCAGGTCGCTCTGGTGGAGTCCACGACTGCCGGGCTGCACCGGGTCCTGTCCGCTGTATCCCTGAGCCGAGGCGACCGCGTCCTGGTGGCGGGGTCGGAGTACGCCAGCACCGTGCTGCCGCTGCTGCAGTTGTCCCGGCGGATGGGCCTGCGGGTCGAGTTCATCCCGGACGGAGTCGACGGCAGCATGGACGTCGAATTTCTCGCAGCGACCGTGGATGACGATGTCCGCTTGGTGAGTGTGGTGCACGCGCCGTCCCACAACGGCGTCGTGAATGACGTTGCCGCGATCGGCGAGGTCCTGCGGCGCAACGCCCCCGATGCCTGGTATCTCGTGGATGCCTGCCAATCGCTGGGCCAGTTGCCGATCGACATGGGCCGCATCGACTGCGACTTCCTGATCGCCAGCGGACGCAAGTATCTGCGCGGGCCGCGCGGCAGTGGGCTGTTGGCGGTCAGCGATCGGGCCCTGGCTCGACTCGACGGCTTTCCCGTTGATATTCGCGGCGCTCGCTGGATCGGCTCTGCCGAGTTCGAGGTGGCGGCGTCCGCCACTCGGTTCGAGTCGTTCGAGCGCTCCGTTGCGGTGAACCTGGGCCTGATCGAGGCCGCTCGGTACGCCCAGGCGGTCTCGATTCCCGTGCTGCACGGCGCCATCACGCGCAGTGCCGAGTACCTGCGAAGTCACATCGGAGCCATCCCGGGGTGGTGGGTCCTGGACCGTGGCACCCAACGCTCAGGCATCGTCACCGCCCGTCACGAGTACCGGTCGATCGCCGACACCGTCGCAGCGCTGGCCCGCGCCGGCGTGAATGGCTGGGAGGTCACGGCCCCCACGAATCCCCGGCAGTTGGGCGAGCGATCTGTCCTACGGTTGAGTCCACACGCATACAACACCCAGGCCGAGCTCGATCGTGCGCTGAGCGTGCTCGCGGATCTCGCGGACCTCTGACTCGGGGGTCGGGCGGACGTGGGCTCACCCGCACAGCCGGCGGTGCCACACAAGAAGTGACGCATCCGTCAGGCTGGCTACCTGGTCCAGCACCACCCGCGTCCGGGCGGCATCGTCGCAGGCCGCAGTCCAGCGCACGCGCAGCCATGGTTCGAGTTCGTCCCCGCCGCGATCGAGCAGCGCGGTGACCACGTCGGTCAGCAGTTCACGTTGCTCGGCGTACAACTCATCGGCGCCCGGACGCAGCATCACGTAAGCCGCTGCCATTGCTTTCATCACGGCGACCTCGAGTCGGATGGAGTCGGGTACTACAAGGTCGGCGGCATAGCGCCGCAGCGGACGGCTGCCGAATTGCTGCCTGGTTGCTTGTTCGGCGGCGCGCGAGAACCGGCCGATCAGTTCGCTGGTCATGCGCTTCACCGCGGCCAACGACCGTGTCGTGCCATCGAACGACTCCACCCAGCAATCCAGCGACCGCAGCCGCTGGAGGGCCTCGGCGAGGGCAGCCGGGTCCGCCTGCGGCGCGTACCAGGCCAGACAACGCTGGACCACACGTTCGCGTTCCACGGCCGAATCGAGGCGCGCGGGTATGAGCCAGCCCAACTGCACAGCGTCGTCGACGTCGTGGACGCTGTAGGCGACGTCATCCGCCCAGTCCATGACCTGAGCCTCGAGACACACCGTGGCAGCGGGCGCATCCCGGCGCATCCAGTCGAAGATCACCCGGTCGTCGTCGTAGACACCGAACTTGGGCACCCGTTCGGCACGCGGCCAGGGGTACTTGCTGCTGGCATCCAGGCAAGCGCGGGTGAGGTTGAGCCCGACGCTGACAGGGCCATCCTCATCGATGATCTTGGCCTCGAGGCGAGTCAGCACGCGGAACGTCTGGGCATTGCCCTCGAACCCGCCGCACGATTGCGCCAGTGCGTTCAGGGCATCCTCGCCGTTGTGCCCGAAGGGCGGGTGGCCGAGGTCGTGCGCCAGACCTGCGACGTCGACGATGTCCGGATCACAACCCAACGCACCGCCGAGTTCCCGGGCCACCTGGGCGACTTCCAAGGAGTGCGTCAACCGCGTGCGCGGCACGTCGGATTCCCCCGCCACCAGCACCTGTGTCTTGCCCGCGAGCCGCCGCAGCGCAGAACAGTGCAGCACGCGCGCGCGATCCCGCGCGAAGGCAGAACGCAGCGTGGGTTTGTCCGGCTCGGACACGAACCGCTCGACCGCGGCGCCGTCATAGCCGGGAGACCCGGCGTCGGTCATGACCGGTCGCCGGCCAAGTGCCACCGATCCCACAGGTGGAAGCGCACCAGCCCGAGTGACTCACGGGCGACGTACTCGGGGGTGAGCAACGCCCCATCGCCCATGGCGGGTCCGTTGGAGTGGGTGCGGAAGCCGAGTTCGGACATGATCGCTGAACTGCGGGCGAGATGTGCCCGGTCGGAAACGACGGTGACCTCACCCCATCCTTCGCGATCGGCACGGTTGGCGACGGCCGCGAGAGAGGTGAGCGTGTCGCGACCCTTGGGAATCGCGACGATGGCATCGGAGGGAACTCCCAATCGCTGCAGGTAGGCGGAGCCCGACTCCGCCTCGGTGGTGCGGTCGCCGGGCATGCCCCCACCTACGGTGATGATGAAGGGAGCAACACCGTCGCGGTAGAGCTCGGCGGCGTACTCGAGTCGGTTGGCGAGCACTGGGGAAGGTTCCCCGCCGTACTGGGCCGCACCGAGGACGACGAGAGCGTCGCTGCGGCTGTCGTCGTATTGCCGGGCGGAGGAGACGACCGCCCCGGCCGCGAGGAGCAGGACCATGACGACAGCGACCAACCCGGCGAGCAGCAGCCGTGGCACGACGGACCGCCGGCGCCGCACCGCGGGCGGGCGCGCCGGAACCCGCGGCGGCGTGGCGGTGACTGCTGGCATCTGCCCATTGTCACCGAGGCACCCGACAGATTCCAGACTTTCGGGGTGTGTCTTACCTGGCTCTGACCGAAGGCCTCGCTCGGACCTGACAGTGCGCGCGTCACCGCGTGTCGGAGCCCGCATCCGTGGTCAGTACCGCGCGCGCCGCCTCCAACCGCGCGACCGGCACCCGGAACGGCGAGCACGACACGTAGTCCAGGCCCGCGTCGTGGAAGAAGTGGACACTCTCGGGGTCACCCCCGTGTTCGCCGCACACTCCCAGATGCAGGTCGGGGCGCACCGCCCGGCCTTCGTCGCACGCCATCTGGACCAACCGCCCCACCCCGGCCACGTCGATGGACTCGAACGGCGACACGCCGAACACACCGCGCTCCAGGTAGGCGGAGAAGAAGTTCGCCTCGACGTCGTCGCGACTGAAGCCCCAGGTCGTCTGCGTCAAGTCGTTGGTGCCGAACGAGAAGAACTCGGCGGCCTCAGCGATCTGCGCGGCCGTCAGCGCCGCCCGGGGAAGTTCGATCATGGTGCCGATCGGGAACTCCAGGGCGCAGTGGTTACGCTCCGCCACGGACTTCAGGACCTCGCTGGCCTCGTCGATGATCAGTTCGAGTTCCTGCACCGATCCGACGAGCGGGATCATGATCTCCGCGCGCGGGTCACCCCCCAGGCGCTGCCGGAAGCACGCCGCCTCGGCGATCGCACGCACCTGTAGGGCGAAGAGGCCGGGCAACACCAGACCCAGCCGAACGCCGCGCAGACCGAGCATGGGGTTCTGCTCGTGGTGGCGGCGCACCGCCGCGAGCAGTGCCAGCTCCGATTCGGCGTCGGTTCCCCCTTGTTCCGCCAGCGCGACGCGCACCGACAGATCGGTGAGGTCCGGCAGGAACTCATGCAGCGGCGGATCGAGCAACCGGATGGTGACCGGCAGGCCGTCCATGCGTTCGAGGATGCGAATGAAATCCTTGCGCTGCAGCGGTAGGAGTTCGGCGAGCGCGTCCTCACGCTCTTGATCGTTCGCGGCCAAGATGAGCCGCTGGACGATCTCCTTGCGTTCCCCGAGGAACATGTGTTCGGTCCGGCACAACCCGATCCCCCCGGCACCCATCCGTCGTGCGCGGGCGGCGTCGTCGGGAGTGTCGGCGTTCGCCCGGACGGTCAACCGACGGACCTTGTCCGCATGGCGCATGATCGTGTCGACTGCCCGCACCAGTTCCCGTGTCGGTTCGTCGGCGCGATCATTGGCCGCGTCCAGACCGGCGTCGAAGTACTTCACCACCGCCGAGGGCTCCACGGGCAGCGCCCCCGCGTACACGCGACCGCTCGTGCCGTCGATGCTGACCACATCGTCCTCGGCGATCACGCGACCGTCGGGCAACGTCAGGGAGCGGGCGTCGTAGTCGATCTCGAGTTCCTCCGCGCCGCAGACCGCCGTCTTGCCCATCCCCCGCGCCACCACGGCCGCGTGCGAGGTCTTGCCTCCGCGTGAGGTCAGGACTCCCACCGCTGCGACCATTCCGGCCAGATCGTCGGGGTTGGTCTCGCGGCGTACGAGGATGACATCGCGGCCGTCCGCTTCGGCGGCCACCGCCGTCGCCGAGTCGAACACCACGTGCCCCGTGGCGGCGCCAGGCGACGCACCCATGCCCGAGGTGAGGAGATCGACGCCACCGGACAAGTCGAACTGCGGGAACATGAGTTGACCGAGTTGGGCACCCGTGACCCGCCGCAGGGCTTCGTCGAGATCGATGCGACCCTCTTGGACCAACTGCTCCGCGATGCGGAAAGCCGCGGCGGCGGTCCGCTTCCCGACCCGGGTCTGCAGCATCCAGAGGTGGCCCTGTTCGATGGTGAACTCGATGTCGCACAGATCGCGGTAGTGCTCCTCGAGTTGCGCCATGATGTCCGACAACTTCTCGTAGTTGTCGGCATCCAAATCGCGCAGGGCTGCCAGGGGCAGTGTGTTCCGGATCCCGGCGACGACGTCCTCACCCTGGGCGTCGGGCAGGTAGTCGCCATAGACACCCTTGGCTCCGGAGGCGGGGTCACGGGTGAAGGCCACACCGGTCCCGGATCCATGGCCGAGGTTGCCGAACACCATCATCTGGACATTGACGGCGGTTCCCAGGTCGTGCGGGATGCGCTCCTGGCGCCGGTAGAGCCGGGCGCGCTCGGTGTTCCAGGACTCGAAGACCGCCAGGATGGCCATCATCAACTGCCGGTGCGGATCCTGTGGGAAATCTTCGCCCGTCTGTTCCCGGACGATGCCGCGGTAGTCGGACACGAGTTGCTGCAGCGAGGGCACCGGCAACTCGACGTCGCTGCTGATGCCAGCCGCAGCCACGGCCTGCTCGAGGCGCACTTCGAACAACTCGGAGTCGAGCCCCAAGACGGTCTTGCTGAACATCTGGATCAGGCGGCGATACGAGTCCCACGCGAAGTGGTCGTCACCGGCGAGCGCGGCAACGGCGCCGACGGTGTCGTCGTTCAGGCCGATGTCGAGGACGGTCTCCATCATCCCCGGCATGGAGAACTTGGCTCCGGAACGGACGCTGATGAGCAACGGGTTCGTCGCTGACCCGAGTCCGCGCCCGGTGGCGACCTCGAGACGCGTGAGCGCCGATCGCACCTGGTTGACCAGGTCGGGTGGCGGATCGCCGGCCTGCAGGTAGTAGCGGCAGGCCTCGGTGGAGATCGTGAAACCTGGCGGCACCGGAAGGCCCATTCGGGTCATCTCGGCGAGGTTCGCCCCCTTGCCACCGAGCAGGTCCTTCATCTCCATGCCACCTTCGGAGAAGTCGAAGACGTAGCGGGAGTTGTGGGCAGGTGCGGCAGCAGCCCCAGAAGTCATCCTTGCCTCTTTCATCGGTTCGTCGGTTGGTCCCAGTCTGGCGCGTCGGGGTCCGGGAGGACAGCCGACCCCGGGGTCTACAGTTCATCCTCCACTGACGGCATGCTCGGCGGCTCTCAGATCGACCCCGGCTCCCAGCTGTCGGGACGCGAGCCACCCTTCGGGCAGGGCGACCGGGCGCTGCGGAGACGTCCGGCCCCGCATCCCCGACGCGGCCTCCGGGTGTGGCTGGGCGAGATCGATCTGACCCAACAACTCGTCCACCTCACTGAGGCTGGCGACCTGACCCAACCCGGCGCGGACCTGTCGGCGGACCCGGTAACCCTTGAAGTACCAGGCATGATGCTTGCGGATCTCCCGGCAGCCGATGTGCTCTCCGAATGCCTCGACGAGCAGCTGGGCGTGTCTGCGGTAGGTCGCGACGACTCCTGTCAGATCGGGGTCCGGCCGCACGGGCCGCCCCGCGAACGTGTCCGCGAGTTGGCCGAACAGCCAGGGCCGACCCAGGCAACCGCGGCCGACGACCACTCCGTCGCAGCCCGTCTGCGCCATCATGGCCGCCGCGTCCGCCGCGGACCAGATGTCGCCGTTGCCCAGGACGGGTGTCTGCCCGAGGTGGTCCTTGAGTCGTGCGATAGCCGACCAGTCCGCCGCTCCCCCGTAGTACTGCTCGGCGGTCCGCGCGTGCAGCGCTACCCACGCAGCCCCGGCGCGAGCCGCGATCTGGCCGGCATCGAGGTAGGTGAGGTGGTCGTCGTCGATTCCCGTGCGCATCTTCACCGTCACCGGGATCCGCCCTGCCGCGGCGTTCACGGCTGACGTCACTATGGCTGCGAACAGATCGCGTTTCCACGGCAGCGCACTGCCGCCGCCCTTGCGAGTCACTTTCGCAACCGGGCAGCCGAAGTTGAGGTCGATGTGGTTGGCGAGATCGCGATCGACGACCGTGCGCACCGCCGCCCCGAGCACGTCAGGGTCCACGGAATAGAACTGGAGGGACCGGGGAGATTCATCGGGATCGAAGGTGATCAGGCGAGTGGTCCGTTCGTTGCCCTCGACGAAGGCACGGGCAGTGACCATCTCGGACACGTACAGGCCGGCCCCCTGCTCACGGCACAGCCGCCGGAAGGCTCGGTTGGTGATGCCTGCCATCGGGGCCAGTACCACCGGAGGGGATATCGAGAGTCCCGGCACCTGCAAGAGCGCGGGGCCGAGCGGCACACTGCGCGATGGCGAGGTCGGGGACGCAGACATGGATCCAGTGTCCCAGCGGTCAGCCGTCGGTCAGGCGGCGATCCGGTGACCCAGCCCGTCGAGGGTGAAGGCGCGGTAGTCGGGTACCCGCTCCAGCCACGATGGCCGCGGCCGTCCATTCGCCCAGAGCGCGGTCGCCAGCGCATCCGCTACGTCGATTCGCGGCCCGACCACCGTCACTGATCCTGCGCGTGTCCGAGAGCTCACATCCCCGAGTTTGTTTCCCCAGACGTGGTTGCCGCGTTCGTAGTCGGCGGAGGTCGCCACCGCACCGCCGTCAGGCAGTTCGAGGACGTCGGCCACACCGGCGGCCAGCGCGGGATGCCGGATCGCGACCCGCCAAGGACGGCCCGCGTTGGTGCCGGCAGACATCACATCGCCACCGACGACGAGCAACCAGTCATGCCAACCAGCGTCGTTCAGAGTGTCCGCAACGCGTTGCATCGCCCAGCCCTTCACGTAGCCCGTCGTGTCGACGCGACCGCGGGGATCGACGGCCTGGAAGTCGCCGTCAGTCACATCCGTCAGGACCCGGCAGCCGGCGAGAACCTCCCGCATGTCGTCGCTCGGATCATGTCGGCCCGGATCTCGCTGCATCCGGACAAGTTCGCTGTCGGCTCGGAAAGGCGAGAACCGATCGTCCGCTGCCCGCAAGATGTGCTCGACGTCGGGGGCTACCGTCCGCAGCCCGGCCGGCCCGGTCAGTGAGGCGACAGTGCCCATCACCGAGAAAGTGGTCCGGAACGACTTCACGGCGCCACCCACTTGTCCAGAATCGATTGCAGAGACGCGCGATATCCCTCCGAGGTGTAGGTGGCCCCGCTGACTGCGTCGAACTGCACACCTTGGGCAAGCACGGCGTCCTCGATGATGGGCAGGGCGTAGGCGTTGATCTGCAGACTCTCGCCGTCACCGTCCGGGTAGACCACCGCGCGGGACTCGCAGATGCTCCCGTCGGCGGCGACGGCGGCTTCGACCTGGACCGGACCCCACCGGGTGGAGATCGAGTCCCCGGTCACTGTCTGCCCGCATTGGGCCGTGCTGCTGGTGGCCGGCGTGTCGGTGGCTGGTGGTCTCGCGGCTTCCGCTGCGGGATGGACCGCCCGGTCGAAACCCGCTACGAGACCCAGCGCGGCGCCGCCCAGTGCGACGCCGGGGGCGATGGCCTTCATCACAGTGGTCATGTTCAGACTCCGAAACTCTCGAGATGGATCCGGTCTTCGCGCAGGTCGAGGCTCCGCAACGAGCGCTCCAGGTCACGTTCCATCCCGGGCGGCCCGCAGATGAAGGCATCCCGCGTGGCGATGTCCGGGATTCCCGCCACCAGCAACTCCGGCGCGAAAGGGCGGCTGTGCGGCCATTGCCGACGCGAGCCTGCCACGACGATGAACCGGCCCTCCCGATCCGCTGTCATCCTGCGCAATTCGTCGGCATGCGGGATTTGGTCGGCGGCAGACACTCGTGCAACCACCACGGGGCTTTGCGCCGGTGTGCAGTCGGCGAGCACCGCCCGGATGACTGTCAAGCCGACGCCACCACCGAACAGGACCACCGGCCGGCTCCCCGCCCGGTCCGCGGTGAGGATCCCGTACGGGCCCTCGAGGGCGACCCGGGTGCCGGGCCGCACGGTCGCCATCTGGCGGGAGCCGTCCCCGGACAGACCCACCGTGAACCGGAGCAGTCCATCATGGGGGCGGGCGGACAGGGAGATCGGATGGGACTGCCACCACAGATCCCTCGTCAGCACTCGCAGCATGAAGAACTGTCCCGCGCGGGCCGCGCGCAACCGCCGCCCGGACACCCGCATCTCGATGGCGACGCTGCCCCGCGCTGCTGGTACCACCCGCACGACCGTGGCCCGACCTGTGGTGAACGAGCGCACGATGTCGCCGACCCGGGACCACAGGATGACCAGAGCAGTGGCCGCGAAGAGGCCGATCCACCACAATCTCGCGATCGTGGTGGTGACCTCGGTCCCGGAGAAGTCTTGGCCCACTGTGATCTGATGCCCGAAACCGAGCAGGACCGCAAGGTAGCCGCCGACATGCAGGGCGAGCCATGTTTCGTACGTCATGCGTGTGCGAATCCGGCGCCAACTCGATCCGGCGATCACCAGATACATGACGGCAGCCACGACAGCGGCCACCATCCACGACGCGCTTCCCATGAGCGAGATGACCTCGGAGACGAGATCGCCCACCGATCCCCCGGCGAATCCCACTGAACTGGCGAACGCGTGCCCGAGCAACGCGAAGACAGTGATGATCCCCGCCAGCCGATGCCAGGCCCAGAGCGTGTCCATCCCAACTGAGCGCTCCAGCCACGTGGGGCGGGCGACCAGGATCAAGCCGGCCAAGGCTGCCAACGCGGCGATGATGCCGGTGAGCTGTCCGACCGCGAGCCAGCCCCCAGCGGTCTGTCCCAACTGCGCAAGTCCACCGTTGAGCAACCAGAACGCGCCCGTGACGCCCCCGATGGCGCCGACCCCGAGGGGAACGGCCCGGGACACTTCAGGGCGACGCGCGGCTGCCTGCGGTACACGCGATGGGGTGGGCAGGGGCGTGCGCGACGGGGTGCGCGGCACCTGGCTCTGCGCGGGGTGTTGGACGATGGCCACGGATCCTCCTCGGTCCTGAACCGAGCATGTGCCCGCGGAACCGGCGATCCCACCCCCGAACGCCGATCTTGACTGACCTGTCAGCGAGTTCCCAGCGGGTTCGCGGACACCCTGGGAATCTGCTGGGAATCCCAGCTCAGCATTGAAAGCTGGGGAGCAGGCATCACAGGGGCAGGCGGTCGGCTAGCCAGTTCTTCACCCCGCCGATGGGCACTCGTTCCTGGGCCATCGAGTCCCGCTCCCGGATCGTGACAGCGTCGTCAGTGAGCGTGTCGAAATCCACGGTGATGCAGTAGGGGGTGCCGATCTCATCCTGGCGGCGGTAACGCCGGCCGATCGCGCCGGCATCGTCGAAGTCGACGTTCCAGGTCTGGCGCAACTCGGTCGCCAGACCGCGGGCCTTGGGGGAAAGGTCCGTATTACGGGACAGCGGAAGCACCGCGGCCTTGACCGGGGCAATCCGGGGGTCGAACCGTAGCACCGTGCGCTTATCCACCCCTCCCTTGGTGTTGGGGGCTTCGTCGACCGCATAGGCGTCGAGCAGGAACGCCAGCACCGCCCGCGTGAGTCCGGCAGCGGGCTCGATCACGTAGGGCATCCACCGCTCCCCACTCGCCTGGTCGAAGTACGACAGGTCAGTTCCGGAGTGTTGGCTGTGCGTTGTGAGATCGAAGTCCGTGCGGTTGGCGACACCTTCCAGTTCCGCCCATGCGGAGCCCGCGAACTCGAAGCGGTACTCGATGTCGACGGTGCGTTTGGAGTAGTGCGACAGCTTTTCCTGGGGGTGCTCGTACAGTCGCAGGTTCTCGGTCCTGATACCGAGGTCGGTGTACCAGTTCATGCGCTGCTCGAGCCAGTACTCGTGCCACTCCTCGTCAGTGCCGGGCGCGACGAAGAACTCCATCTCCATCTGCTCGAACTCACGAGTACGGAAGATGAAGTTGCCGGGGGTGATCTCGTTGCGGAACGACTTACCGGTCTGCGCGATCCCGAACGGTGGCTTGAGTCGCGCCGAGTTGGCGACGTTCAGGTAGTTGACGAAGATTCCCTGCGCAGTCTCGGGACGCAGGTAGTGAACGGATCCCTGGTCCTCGACAGGGCCGATGGACGTGCGCAGCAGCCCGTTGAAATCGCGCGGTTCGGTGAACTCCCCCTTCGTGCCACAGTGGGGACAGGCGATCTCGGCCAGACCTGCCGGGGCGCGGCCCTTCTTCTCCTCGAAAGCCTCGAGCAACTGGTCTGCGCGGAATCGCCGATGGCATTGCTTGCACTCGGTCAACGGATCGACGAACGCGTCGACATGTCCCGACGCCACCCACACCTGTGGCGCCAGGATCACTGAGGAGTCGATACCGACGACATCGTCTCGTCCTCGCACAACGGACTGCCACCACTGGCGCCGGATGTTCTCCTTCAACTCCACACCCAGCGGTCCGTAGTCCCAGGCGGACCGGGTGCCGCCGTAGATCTCGCTGGAGGCGAAGACGAATCCCCGGCGCTTGCAGAGGTTGACGACGTTGTCGACGCGATCGGCCATTGATGCTCCACTCCGGCTGGCTGTCGGCGGTGCCCGGACCGGCCGGGCGCGCCCAAGGTTACCCGCTACCGCTGGGCCCGGCGCTGTCCGCATCCGTCGCGCGGTCACTCGTCGACGTGACCACCCCGGACTCGTCCGCCCTGGCCAACTGCTCGAGGACGAGATCGTCTCCGGTGCTGAACGCTTGGAGCGGTCCGAGGGCGATCTTGGCCTCGTAGGAGCCCAGCCCATGCCGCATAGTCCCGGCATCGGACCACTGCGAGGCCAAGACCCAGACGGTGGGATCATCCGGCGAACGGCCCAGCCATCCCGTGACGAAACCGGGCTGGGCCGACAGTGTCGCGAGTGCCTGTTCGAGAAGCGGTGCGATCGTGGCGTCGGTGTAGCGCAGCAGGACCATCACTCCCCCAGCATGCCGGAACCCTGCCCCGACTGACACGCAGGTTCGGTCCGATACCCACGGCCATCCACGCTGAGGGCCGGATCCACACTGAACCCGGATTGGTTACAGAAGCAGTTGTGGGCCACCATGGACTCAGCCAACTGATCGGCGGAAGGGTTCCATGTCGAGCAAGTCGAGCCGCAACAGCCGGTCGCACAGCGCGTCCGGCGGTCGGGCCTCCGGCGGTCGGGCGTCCGGCGGTTCCGGTCGGCCGAGTCGCAAGACGGCCTCGGTGGCTCCGGCGCAGAGCTCTTCGCGACGTCGCCTCGAGGAGCTCAGCGCCCCCTGGCTCATCCGCCTGCACGCGATGCCGCGATGGGTGGTTCCCATCGGGCTGGCGATCATGTTGTTCCTCGGGCTGCTGTTGGCCGGGGACTGGGCGTGGCTGGGAGCGATCCTGCTCGTCGTGATCGGGCTCTTCCTGACGTGGCTCACGGCCTTGTCGTGGCCGATCCTCACGGGGTCGAGCCGCGCAGTGCGGGTGATCGTGTCAGTGGTCTTGTTCGGGCTGGCGGTGCTGAAGGCCCTCGGCCGTTGGTGACGGGACTGGTTCGGGGGAACGGACCTGATTGGGCACGGCACCACCGTAGCGTCGGTCACGGTCGGCGTACTGCTCCACTGCCCGCCATAGGTGCCGCCGGTCCACATCGGGCCACAGTTCGGGAATGAAGACCAGCTCAGCGTAGGCAGACTGCCACAACAGGAAGTTGCTGATGCGCTGCTCTCCGGAGGTCCGCAGGAACAGGTCGACATCGGGCATGTCGGGTTCATCGAGATACCGGGCGAAGATCTTCTCGGTGACGCGCTCCGGGCGCACCCGACCGGCACGGACGTCGGCGGCGAGAGCTGCTGCCGCGTCGGCGATCTCGGCGCGACCGCCGTAGTTGACACACATCGTGAGCGTGAGACGGTCGTTGCCTGCGGTCAGGCGCTCCGCCGACTCCAACTCGGTGATGACGCTCTTCCACAGCCGCGGACGCCGCCCCGCCCAGCGCACCCGCACGCCCAACTCGTTCATCTCATCCCGGCGCCGACGCACGACCTCCCGGTTGAAACTCATCAAGAACCGGACCTCGTCGGGGGAACGACGCCAGTTCTCGGTGGAGAACGCGTAGACACTGATCCACCGCACCCCGAGTTCGAGCGCACCGTGCATGACATCGAGCAGCGCGAACTCGCCCGCGGAGTGTCCGGCAGTGCGGGGCAGCCCGCGCTCCTTGGCCCATCGGCCGTTGCCGTCCATGACGATCGCGACGTGACGGGGCAACAGGTCGCTCGGAATGCGCGGAGGCCGGGCGCCGGAGGGGTGTGCAGTGGGTGCGCGGACCATGATCACCGGACCGTCTCGACCAGCGGCAGGGACCGCAACTGCCGTTCCAGGTGCCATTGCACGAATGCCGCCACGAGCGTACTGCCTTCGCGGTGAGACCCGGGATCGGTGTCGTCGACGGTGTCCCAGTCCCCGGAGAGCAGTGCCCCCAACAGCACCAGCGTGTCCGCTCGCGGGCTGGCCGAACCGGCGGGACGGCACGCCGGACACATCGCGCCACCAGACGCCAGATGGAACGCTCGGTGTGGTCCGGCGGCACCACAGCGAGCGCAGTCCGAGAATGACGGCGACCAGCCAGAGACAGCCATCGAACGCAGGAGGTAGGCGTCGAGCACCATCCGCGGGTCGCGTTCTGCTGCGACGAGAGCCCGCAATCCGGCCACAAGGAGCAGGTACTGCTGCGGTGCCGCCTGACGATCGACCGGCGTGAGTCGCTCAGCCGCCTCGAGCATGGTCGTGCCCGCGGTCCAACGGGCGTAGTCGGCCACGAGATCCGCGCCGTAGGAACGGAACGACTCGACCTGGGTGACGGTGTCGAGGGACCGGCCTTCGTACATCTGGATGTCAACGTGACCGAAGGGTTCGAGCCGGGCTCCGAAGCGGCTGCGCGAGCGCCGCACTCCTTTGGCGACAGCCCGCACCCGTCCGTTGGCACGGGTCAGCAGGGTGATGATGCGGTCGACCTCGCCGAGATCATGCGTGCGGAGCACGACACCCTCGTCCCGGTAGACAGCCACCCGGACAGTGTGGCACCGCGGCGTCGTCGTGCCACATTCGACGCGCACGGCCCCTGCCCCGCAGACGGGCCTCCTCCAGACCAGGCCGGTGCATTACCGTCTGAGACGTGAGCCAAGACAACGCCGGTGGAGCTCGCCGCCTGCGTCGCCCCAGCATCAAGTGGAGCCGACCGCCACAACCCCCGATGGCGTCGGTGGCGCGCCCCGACTCGGTGCCACCGGTCGCCGAGGAGTTGCCGGTCAGCGACAACGTGCAGTTCATCGCCGTCGAACCGGTGTGGTTCCGGCGTGCGGTGATCTCACTGCTGGTCATCCTGTCGCTGTACGCGGTGGCCCGGTGGTTGTTCGAGGTCACGGGGCATTTCCTGTTCCTCCTGCTGCTGGCCTGGCTCATCGCGATCGCCATGGAGCCGTCGGTGCGGTTCTTCGAAAGGCGCGGCTGGTCCCGAGGCTTGGGAACGGGACTCACCCTGCTACTTGGGTTGCTCGCCACCATCGGGGTTTTCGCGATGTTGGGTGGTGTGTTCTCGACTCAGTTGGCGCAACTCGTCCAGTCGCTGCCGGTCATCATCAACGACGTCGTCGCTTGGATCAACGAGACCTTCGAACTGGACCTGAATCCGAACACGATCACCAGCCAGCTCAACATCGACGCCAGCCAGATCGCAACGTACGCCAGCGACTTCGCCGGCGGCATTGTCGGAGCGCTCGGGGTCGCCTTCTCGATCCTCTTCGACGGACTCACGGTGCTGGTCTTCGCGTTCTACCTCGCTGCCGACGGGCCGCGACTGCGGCGCACCATCGCGTCGTGGCTCCCCCCGCGACGCCAACGGGTGCTGTTGACGGTGTGGGACATCAGCCTTGCCAAGACCGGCGGATTCGTGGTCTCCAAACTCATCCTGGCTACGATCTCGGCACTGGCGCACGGCGTGTTCTTCTGGCTCATCGATCTGCCCTACTGGCTCCCGATGGGCATCTTCGCCGGGGTCACGAGCCAACTGATCCCGACCATCGGCACCTACATCGGGGTGGCGGTACCCGTCGTGATCGCATTGCTGGACCAGCCGATCGACGCCGTGTGGATCGTCGTGTTCGCCACCATCTACCAGCAGATCGAGAACTACGTCCTGACTCCACGCGTCTCGCGCGCGACGATGGACATCCATCCCGCAGTGGCGCTGGGTGCCGTGTTCGTGGGACTCGCGATCTGGGGTCCCATCGGGGCCCTGATCGGCATCCCGATCGCGGCCGCCGTCATCGCGGTCATCGACACCTACGGGCAGCGCTACGAACTCATCGCCGAGATGAACGAGGGTGAGTTCTCGGACACGACGGCCCCGGCGGACCTGCCGAACACGAGGGCGGAACCGCCACATGTGGGCCCACCGGACAACTCACCCTATGTGCCGTAATCGGCACAGTGCGCCGACAACGAGGGCCACTCCCCCGTAAGTTGGTTCCGTGACCCGTGACCCGGAGTCACATCCGGAACACAACCGGATGTGCGACGCGATGCCGCTGCCTGCGTCATTGCTCGACGCCGAGGGTGCGTGCGTCCACGCCAATGCCGCGTGGTGGGACCTGTGGCGCGGTGATTGGCTGCAGGCCGTCTCCGTCGAGCGCCGTCCGGGCGTCGAACGGCAATGGCGCAGTTCGTTCGCTGCGGGCAACGACATCGACCTCGTGGTCCGACTCGGATCCCACTCCACCCTGCGCGATGTCCGTGTGCGGGCCCACCCTCTGGGCGACGGTGTGAGCCTGGCGGTCGCCGAAGATGTCACGATCGGTGCCGGCGATCCCCAACGGCGCCTGCAGCACGTGTTGGAGGCGACCGCCGCAGGCACCTGGGAGTGGAACGTCCAGACCGGCGAGTTCCGCGCCGACGACCGGTGGATCGAGATGCTGGGCTGGAGCCCGGTCGAGTTCACACCGCGCGTGATCGAGGACAACGATCGGCTCACCCACCCCGACGATCTGGTCGTCGCCGAGAACCTCGTCGCGGAGCATCTGCGTGGCGACACCGAGTTCTACGAGTGCACGTCTCGGATGCGCCATCGCGACGGCCACTGGGTATGGGTTCTGGACCGGGGCCGCGTGTGGACGTGGACGTCGGACGGCAAACCCGAGTGGATGTTCGGGACGCACCTGGACATGACCGACACCAAACGACAAGAGGAGCGCCTCCAGGATGTGGTGACCGATCTCACCGCCGCCCAACAGCGGATGCAGATCGCCAACGACAGTGGCGGGATCGGGGTCTGGGAATACGACTTGGCGCGCGACACGCTGCTGTGGGACGAGCAGATGTACCGACTGTACGGTCTGCACTCGTCTCAAGACGGCCCCGTCGCACCAGAGCAGTGGCAGCGCCGGGTACTGCGCGAGGATCACGACCGCCTTCAGGATCTGATCCGAAGTTCCATGTCCGATCCGAGCCACTTCGACACCGAGTTCCGGGTCTGGTGGCCGGACGGGACCGTGCATCACCTGCGTTCGGCGGCCGAAGTGGTGACCGATCCGGACGGAACCCCCCGCCGCTTCGTGGGGGTCAGTTGGGACGTCACGGAAGTCCGCACGCTGGCGGCCGACCTGGAACGCCAGGCCACCCACGACGAACTGACCGGGCTCGTCAACCGCAGCGAGTTCCACACTGCTTTGGGGCGCGCACTGGATCACGTCCAGCGCGACGACACTCCGCACACTTTGCTCTACCTCGATCTCGACCAGTTCCGCATCGTCAACGACGCGTGCGGGCACGCGGCCGGCGACCGGATGCTGCTCGAGGTGGTGGCTCTGCTGCAGATGAACCTGCGCGATGAGGACACCTTGGGACGCCTGGGCGGCGACGAGTTCGGCATCATTCTGCACGACTGCGCCGGGGCCGATGCCCTGCGGATCGCAGAACGATTGCGCCAGTCGATGGAGACCTACCGATTCATCCATGAGGGCCGTAGTTATCGCGGTGGAGCCAGCATCGGGCTGGTACCGATCGACCCCACCTGGCGCAACTCCGTCGAACTGATCCGGGCCGGGGACAGCGCCTGCTACTGCGCCAAAGACGCCGGCCGCAACCGGGTCTTCGAATGGGATCACAGCAACGAACTGATCCTCGACCGGTCGGATCACACCCAGTGGGCCACAAGACTCGGCGAAGCGCTCGACACCTCTCGGTTCCAACTGTTCGGGCAGCGCATCCAACCCCTGAGCCACCCTGATCCCCGACTGCACGCCGAGGTCCTGCTCCGCCTGCCCGGCGCCTCCGGCAAGATCCTGAACCCAGGGATGTTCCTGCCGTCTGCGGTGATGTTCGACCTGTCCACGCGCATCGACCGGTGGGTGCTGAACTCCGTTCTCGACATGCTCGCCGGACACCCCGACCTCACTCGGGTGTCGACGCTCACGGTGAACCTGTCGGCGCGTGCCATCTCGGACTCGAAGTTCCACGACGAGGTCATCGAGCTGCTGGCCGACGCCGACCCCTCGATCGTCACCCGCTTGTGCCTGGAAATCTCGGAGAGCGCCTCATCCGGAGTCATCCTGACGGCACGTCCGTTCTTCGACGCTGTGCGCGAGCTCGGTGTCCGGATCGCGCTCGACGATTTCGGATCGGGACTGTCGTCGTTCTCCTACCTGAAGTCGATGTCGTTCGACCTGCTGAAGATCGACGGCCAGTTCATCCAAGGGCTGGGGCGGGACCCGATCGACGCCCTGTCGGTGCGCAGTTTCGTGGAACTCGCGGGCCTGGTGGGCACGGAGACAGTCGCCGAGCAGGTCACGGATCTGACGATCCTGCACCACGTCCGTGAACTCGGCATCGACTACGGCCAAGGCTTCCTGTTCCACGAACCCGAACCGTTGGCGGACCTGTTCGCGGCACCGCCCGGCCGGATTCCGTCTCAGCAGGTTGCCGACGACGACGTCAGAAACCCAGCCGGTTCATCTGCTTGGGATCCCGCTGCCAGTCCTTGGCTACCTTGACTCGCAGATCCAGGAACACTCGCGTTCCCAATAGCCCCTCGATGCGTTCGCGGGACTGCTGCCCGATGCGGCGGATTCCGGCTCCCTTGGCCCCGATCACGATCGCCTTCTGACTGTCCCGCTCGACGTAGAGGAACGCGGTGATGTCGATCAGTGGGTCCTGCCGGTCGGGTCGTGGGGCCATGTCCTCGACGACCACCGCTATCGAGTGGGGAAGTTCGTCGGTCATCCCGGCCAGGGCGGTCTCCCTGATGATCTCGGCGATCAGAGTCCGTTCCGGTTCCTCGGTGATCTGCCCCTCGGGATACAGTTCGGGCCCCGGCCCCAGATGACCCAGGAGAACCTCGACCAGCACCTCGACCTGGTCCCCGGTGACGGCGCTGATCGGGACGATGTCGTCGAACGGGCGGTTCAGGGAATCCGCGAGTTCTTGCACCTGAATCAACCGTTCGGGGAGCACTGTCGGCGCAACGAGATCGCTCTTGGTGACCACCGCGACCCGCGGACCCCGGTGGGCGGCCGCCGACTCTCGGGCTATCAGCCGATCCCCCGGGCCCACGCTCTGGTCCGCAGGGAAACACTGCACCAGCACATCCACTTGGCTCCACGTGGCCCGAACCAGATCGTTCAGGCGCCGACCGAGCAGGGTCCGCGGCTTGTGCAGACCGGGAGTGTCGATCACGACGATCTGACCCTTGGGGGTGTGACGCACTCCGCGGATCGCATGTCGGGTGGTCTGGGGGCGGTCGGAGGTGATGGCGACCTTCGATCCGACCAGCGCGTTGAGCAGCGTGGACTTGCCCACATTCGGCCGCCCGATGATGCACACGAATCCACTGCGGAACTCGTCGCCGCCGGACTTCTCACTGCCCAACTCGACACTCATGTCACGAGCCGATCAGTCACGGTGCCCTTGCGGTCTGCGATCCACACAGGGATCCCGGGACCGCCTTCCGCGGCCACATCGCTGATGTCACAGGGTCCGCCTCCGACCACCGCAGCAGCCTCGATCCCCTTGGCTCCGGCCGCGCGCGCTTGGGCCAGGGCCAATTGCAGCGCGGTGATCGCGCGACCCCCGATTGTCACGTCCGCACCCGAATACGTCCGGCCCGTGTCGTCGCGGACCGCGGCCCCGTGCTCGGCCATGATCCGAGCACGCGCGGCCCGCGCCAGCGTCACCAGTTTCTCGTCGTCCGGATCGGGCTTCTCACCCTCCGCCTCGGGCTTGTCGTCCTCCGGCTGCGGGGTGGCGGTCATACGTGACTCCCGGACTGTGGTTCCACGAGCACCGAACCGATCCGATTGCGGCGCCCCTCCGCCGACTCCGCCTCCAGGCGCCACCCTTGTTCGGTGATCTCGGCACCGGGGATCGGGACGTGTCCCAACCGGCGCGCCAGCAGTCCGGCGACTGTCTCGACACCGAGCCGGTCGGGGTCCAGGTCCATCCCGGTGAGCTCGCACAGGTGCTCGACCGACAGACGCGAACTGACGCGCAGCACCCCGTCACCCAGCCGAACTACCTCGGGGGCACCGGTGTCGTACTCGTCGTCGATCTCGCCGACGATCTCCTCCAGGATGTCCTCGATGGTGACCAGCCCTGCGGTCCCGCCGAACTCATCGACGACGATCGCCATGTGGACGCGGCTGGCCTGCATCTCGCGCAGGAGTTCGTCGGCGGGCTTGCTGTCCGGGACGAAGTGCGCGGATCGCATGATCGATCCCACTTGCTCCACCTTCTCGGAGTCACGGTGTTCGAAGTTGCGCTTCACCAGGTCCTTCAAGAAGACGACTCCCACAACGTCGTCGGCGTCCTCACCCACCACCGGGATTCGGGAGAAACCGGAACGCAGCGCCAGGGACATCGCCTGTCGCAGGCTCTTGTCCCGTTCGATGAACACGACCTCGGTGCGCGGCACCATCACCTCTCGGGCGATGGTGCCACCCAACTCGAAGACGGAGTGGATCATCTGCCGCTCGTCGTCTTCGATCAGGGAGTCCTCGCCGGCCCGGTCCAGCAGCGCCCGCAACTCCGCCTGGGATGTGAATGGCCCGCGGGCGTAACCCTTGCCCGGCGTGATCGCGTTACCGATGTGGATCAATGCCCAGGACACCGGGGTCAGCAGCACCGCCAGCACCCGCGCGATCCCCGCGGCTGCGGCAGCCACCCGTTCCGGATGCTGTCGTCCGACCGTCCGAGCGGAGACGCCGAGTACCACGTAGGACACCACGGTCATGACGGCCGTGGCGATGAGCAGATCGACAGATGTGTCGCCGGGGAAGAAGTCGCCGAGCGCGAGGTACAAGACGGCAAGAGCGGCCAGGGTGATGAACGTATGCAACAGCAGCAGGACGTTGATGTACCGCGGTGGGTCGGCGACCAACGTGAGCAGACGACCGGCACGTTTGTCGCCCTCGTCACTGAGCTCTTGGAGTCGAACTCGGGAAAGTAGCCCGAACGCGGTCTCGGCCGCGACGAAGAACCACGAGATCAGCACCAGGACGACCACGATGCCCAGCAGCGCGAACGTTCCCGACGTCACGGAGCGCTCCCCCGAGCGTAGGCGGCGACGAGTTGCTCCTGGCGAGCGAACATCAGCAGCTCTTCATCGGGGTCCGCGTGGTCGTGGCCCAGCAGGTGCAGCACCCCGTGCGTGACCAGCACTCGGATCTCATGGGTCTCGTCGTGTCCGGCGACAACAGCTTGCCGGCGGGCGACCGCCGGGCACACCACGACATCTCCGAGGACTCCGCGGGCGCGCGGTGCCCCCGGAGCGGGCTCCCGCAACTCATCCATCGGGAAACTGAGCACATCCGTCGCCCCGGGTTCGTCCATCCACTCCACATGCAACTGCGCCATCGCTGGTTCGTCGACGACAGTGATGGACAGTTCGGCGTCCGGTGCCATGCCCAAGGTGTCCAGCAGGTAGCCGGCAAGCCCGGAGATGTCGGACGTGTCGAAACCCTCGGCCGTGTCGTCACGGACATCCAGCGCCGGATGCTCAGGCACGCTGGCCCCGACGATCCGATCGATGCCGGGTAGATGCCTGCTCACTGTCCCATTGGCCGTAAGCAGCGACGATCCTGCCGACGAGTTCGTGGCGAACGACATCGCGGGCATCGAGCCGACAAAACGCGACATCGTTGAGCCCTGAGAGGATTCCCTCCACAATGCGCAGACCGGACGACTGTCCGCTGGGAAGGTCTACCTGAGTGACATCACCGGTGACCACCATGGTCGAGCCGAACCCCAGCCGGGTGAGGAACATCTTCATCTGTTCCGGGGTGGTGTTCTGGGCCTCGTCCAGGATGATGAAAGCGTCGTTGAGGGTGCGTCCCCGCATGTACGCCAAGGGGGCGATCTCGATCGTTCCGGTGGTGATCAGTCGCGGTATCGAGTCGGGGTCGATCATGTCGTGCAGAGCGTCGTAGAGGGGTCGCAGGTAGGGGTCGATCTTCTCGCTCAGCGTTCCTGGGAGGAACCCCAGCCGCTCCCCGGCCTCCACTGCCGGTCGGGTCAGCACGATCCGGCTGACCTCTTTGCCCTGCAGCGCCTGAACCGCTTTGGCGACGGCCAAGTAGGTCTTGCCGGTGCCCGCCGGCCCGATCCCGAACGTGACGGTGTTCTTGTCGATGGCGTCGACATAGTGCTTCTGGTTCAGGGTTTTGGGGCGGATCGTGCGTCCGCGGCTGGACAGGATGTTCGCCGTCAGCACACTCGACGGCATGACATCCCCCGCGCGCAGCATGCCGATCGAACGCTCGACGGTGTCGGACGTGAGCGCCTGGCCGGTCCGCAGCATCGCGAGCAGCTCCGCGAAGAGTTGCTCAGCCAGGCGGACTTCGTGTTCCGGACCGGCGACGGTGATCTCGTTGCCCCGGACATGGACGTCGAGGTCGGGGAACGAGTTCTCGATCACCCGCAGGTGCGCGTCGGAGACGCCCAACAAGGCGAGCATCGGTTGGGACGCGGGCACAGCGATACGGGCCTCGACGCTCGTCGACGTCATGACACCTCTCTCACGGCCGCTTCTTTCCCGGCCGCTTCTTTCCCCGGGCGGAACGGTCTCTCACGGACCACCCGCTCCATCGTCGTCGGTCGATCGGACTTCGTCCACTCGCAGGTCATCCGGGCGGCCAGCCCATCCGACGTCCCCCGAGCAGGTGGGCGTGCACATGGGGAACAGTCTGGCCACCGTCGTCGCCTGTGTTGAGCACGATCCGGTAGCCGGCGGCAAGTCCGAATTCGGTGGCGAGCGCCGCCGCCGTGGCCAAAAGGCGCCCGGCGATGTCGGGCTCCGCAGCCGCCAGTTCACCTGCAGTGGGCACATGCTGACGTGGGATCACCAGGACGTGGATGGGGGCCTGGGGGTTGATGTCCCGGAACGCGATGAACGTCTCATCGCTGTGCACGATGTCGGCCGGAATCTCGCCGGCGGCGATGCTGCAGAACAGGCAGTCGGTCATGGGGGAAACTTACCTCTCACTTCGCAGTTGTGTGCTCTGCAATGGGCGCCTTCTCGCTCGGACGCGGTGAGATGCCTCTCACCCCCATCGACCGGAGGCGGCCATGAGCAGCGCGGTCGCGGCAACACCGGCGGTCGAGGTCCGCAGGACGGACTCCCCCAACCGCACCGGAAGCGCTCCGCACTCGACGAACGCCGTGAGTTCGGAATCCGTGATCCCACCTTCGGGGCCGACCACTACAACGACGTCCCCGTCGTCGGGAAGTGTCAAGCGGGACAACCGGGCCGCCGCTTCCTCGTGCAGCACCAGGCCCAGGCTGGCGGATTGCAGCAGCGCGCACACAGCGGAGGTCGTCACCATTCCCGTGACCTCGGGGATCCGACTGCGGCGCGACTGCTTGGTCGCCGCCCGGGCGACCGCACGCCAGCGGCGGGTCCCCCGATCGGCCTTGT
Organism: Candidatus Nanopelagicales bacterium; assembly: GCA_037045355.1. Lineage (NCBI taxonomy): Bacteria > Bacillati > Actinomycetota > Actinomycetes > Candidatus Nanopelagicales > Candidatus Nanopelagicales bacterium. The sequence goes on from JBAOHO010000010.1 coordinate 53,404, forward strand.
CCCCCCGCCACACGGCGACGCTCCGCGCGGCCGCCCAGGGGGCGATGCGGTCGGCTCCGCACTCTGTCAGCATCTCCACCGCGGACTCGCCCCGATCTCCCTTGGCCAGCGCCTGCACGACGGTGATGAGCGGGCGCGGCGCGGCGTCGGTGGTGACCGAATCGATCGCCACATCGAACGATCCGGGGCCCACGGAGTCAACGGCTCCCGTGACGCGAAGCCCCGCCCCGTCGACGAGGTCGACTTGTTCTCCCCGCTGGAGTCGTAGGGCAGCGGCGCCGTGATGGCCTTCGGTGCCGAGGACGGGGATGACGTCGCCGACTTCGGCATCGGCGACGCTGTGAGGGTCGACCAGGAAGACCGGCGGCGTCATTGTCGGCGGCCGTCACTGCTTGCCGGCGAAGGCATCCTTGATGCGGCTGAAGAATCCACCGGTCTGGGCGATGGGTGTTCCCTGCGGGTTGTCCTCGCCGCGCAGATCGGCCAGTTGCTCCAGCAGAGCCCGCTGCGCGGAGTCGACGCCCGTGGGGGTCTGGACCTGCAGGTGCACGGTCAGGGAGCCGCGCCCGGTGCCACGCAGGCGGGGCACACCCTGGTCGCGGATGATGTTCTCGGTGCCGGATTGGGTGCCGGGGGCCACCTTGATCAGTTCCTCCCCGTCGAGGGTCGTCAGGGAGATCTCGGTGCCCAGCGCCGCAGCGGTCATGGGTACCGACAGGGTGCAGTGCAGATCGTCGCCGTTGCGCTGGAACAGCGGGTGCGGTTTCTCGACGATCTCGACGTAAAGGTCACCGGCCGGGCCGGCTCCGGCGCCGACCTCGCCCTCGCCACTGAGCTGAATGCGGGTCCCGGTCTCGACTCCGGGCGGGACCCGGAATCCGACCGTACGCCGGGTCCGGATCCGACCGTCGCCCGAGCACTCTGGGCACGGGTGCGGGATGACCGTGCCGAACCCACGGCATTGGGGGCACACGCGGGTGGTCATCACCTGACCGAGGAACGAGCGCTGGACGGATTGGATCTCACCGCGGCCCTTGCACATGGTGCAGCCGACGACCTCGGTATCGGGGGCCGTGCCCGCTCCCGCGCAGGCTGTGCACGCGATGGCGGTGTCGATGGTGACTTCTCGCTCGGAGCCGAACATGACCTCGTCGAGTTCGACGGAGATCCGGATCAGGGCATCTTGGCCACGCTGCCGGCGGGGGCGCGGGCCGCGGGGAGCCGACGGCCCGAAGAACGCGTCCATCAGATCGCCGAAGTCGAACGGCCCGCCGGCTGCGTTGGCGGCCATGGGATCGACCCCACTGTCATACAGCCGACGTTTGTCGGGGTCGCTCAGGACCTCGTAGGCGACGGTGACGTCCTTGAACCGTTCCTGGGTGACGGGGTCAGGGTTGAGATCGGGGTGCAATTCGCGGGCGAGACGTCGGTAGGCCCGCTTGATCTCGCCGGGGTCGGCTTCTCGGGACACCCCGAGGATGTCGTAGTAGTCGTTTCGCGGCGGCACTGACCAAATCTACTTCACCCGCGGCGTTCGGCCATCCGGCTTCGCCAGCGGTGAACGGAGCACCAACCGCTGGCACTGGTCACTGCTCGGCCAGGATGCGACCCAGGTAGCGGGCCACTGCGCGTACCGACGTGATCGAGCCGGGATAGTCCATCCGAGTCGGTCCGAGCACCCCCAGATGGGCCACGGCGGTGTCCGCGGGACCATAGCCGGAGGTGACGACAGACACGGAATCCATCGCCGCGAGGTCGTTCTCGTGTCCGATTCGCACGCTGATGGTGTCTGTGGCGGTGGCCTCACCCAAGAGCCGCAGGAGGATCATCTGCTCCTCCAGGGCTTCCAGCACGGGATGCAGTGTCTGCGGGAAATCGCGGCCGTACCTCGCCAGGTGGGACGTTCCGGCGATCACGACCCGCTCCTCGACCTGCTCGACACCGGCCTCGACGAGCAGATTCACGACGGCCGCGACGAGGTCACGCTGTTCGGGGGGGACCCGGTCCGGTAGGCCGCCGACGGCAGCGGAGATCTCCGCGAATGTCTTGTTGTGCAGTTCGGCGTTCAGCCGGGTGCGCAGGTCGTCCGCGACTTTCGGGTCGATGTCGTCGGAGCTCGTCAGGATGCGCTGCTCCACCCGGCCGGAATCGGCGATGAGAACCAGCAGCAGCCGGTGTTGGCCCAGTGCCACCAGATCGATGTGGCGCACCCGGGACCGCTGCAGAGACGGGTACTGGACGAGCGCCAGTTGATTCGTCAGTTGGGCCAGCAGGCGGACCGCCCTCTCGACGACATTGTCGAGGTCGACCGCCGATTCGAGGAACGTCTGGATGGCACGGCGTTCCGCGGCGGACATCGGCCTGACCTCGGCGAGCCGATCCACGAACAACCGATAGCCCATGTCGGTGGGGATCCGGCCGGCGCTGGTGTGCGGCTGTACGATCAGGCCCTCGTCTTCGAGGACGGCCATGTCGTTGCGGATGGTGGCCGGGGAGACGCCGAGATCGTGGCGGTCGGCCAAGGATTTGGAGCCGACCGGCTCATTGGTGGCGACGAAGTCCTCCACGATCGCGCGCAGGACAGCGAGGCGACGGTCATCGCTCACGTTTGCCTCCCGCGTTCAGTCGCTTGCCCCCTGGTCTTCACTCCGAGAACCGCGCGCCCAGGAGCCCAAGACCTCACCCGAGAGCCTAGTGCCCGGGCGTGAACCTGGCAGGGAGCGCAGAGAGACCGGCCGGCTCAGGGGTCCCCGAATCCCGTCACAGGTACGTGTAGGTCACCATCGCCGCGATGATCGCGAGGACCAGCACCGCGCCCACGGTGTCCGCGTTGTATCGCAGGGCAGGCGTCAGTTTTCGGCGCACACCCTCGCCCAGGTGGCCGTCGAGGATGTTCACCCGGGTGATCGACGTGAAGACGAACGTTGTGGTGGCCGTGATGAGCAAGCACCAGGGGCACAACGCGTGGATGTTGAAGTAGGCCTGGTAGAACAACCAGTACGCGAAGATCAGGCCGATCGAATAGAACACCTGTGCCGTGATCATGAACCAGCGCGGGAACCGCACCCCGCCCAGGGCCGCCAAGGCGACGGTGATGACGACCGGCTCGGTGATCAGTCCGAGGAAAGCGTTCGGGAACCCGAGCAACTCGGCTTGCCAGGTGCGCCCGACCGCCCCACACGAGATGGTGGCCGAGATGTCACACGAGAACTCCGCGTCCGGGTCGGCGGCTATCGCCAGGGCGTCGACCGACAACACGAACGAAGCGATCAGCCCGAGGACACTGGAGATCAGCATCTCGATGTAGGCACCACGGTGGCGCACCCGGGACTTCGAGGGGGCCGCGCTGTCGGCGTCGGGTTCGGCGTCGGGTTCGGCGTCGGGTGCGATAAAGGTGTCGGTGTCGGTCATACCGTCCTCGAATCGACCGGGTCGCGGGTTGCGCGGTATCGCGCCACATGGCCGTTTCGTGCTCCACATGGCGCTGAGGGGAGCCTACCCGACCTTGGTGCGGGGCACGTCGTCGTCGCTCGCCTCGCAGGACGACTCGGCCGCAGCCAACAGCTCCAGGGTGAGTGCATCTGCCAGCAGCCGGCCACGCCGGGTCAACCGACACCGCCGCTCGCCACATCTTTCGAGCAGACCTCGATCGATCAGGTCCGCGGTGGGGGTGGCCGGACCAGCCAGCGCCTCCGGATCGAAACCCTCCGCCAGGCGGATGGCGAGCATCACGGCTTCAGTGGTCCGCTGAGGGCCTGTCAGGACCTCCTGGCCCGCTCGCGGACCGGAACCGTCGCGCAGGCTGTCGATCCACGCCTGGGGATGGCGCCGGTTCCACCACCTGGTGCCGGCCACGTGGCTGTGGGCGCCGGGGCCCACTCCCCACCAGTCGTCGCCGCGCCAGTAGCCCAGGTTGTGGTGACACTCCTGGCCGGCTCGGGCCCAGTTGGAGATCTCGTACCATTGCAGCCCGGCGTGGGACAGCATGTCGTCGGCGATCTCATACCGGGATGCGGCGGCGTCGTCATCCACCGGGGGCATGACTCCGGTGGACACCTGCCGGGCCAAAGCGGTCCCGGGTTCGACCTTCAGTGCGTAAGCCGACACATGTCCGACTCCCGAGTCGATGGCCGCCTGTACGGTGCCGCGCCAGGAGTCATCAGTCTCGCCGGGGGTCGCGTAGATCAAGTCGAGACTCAACCGCCCGAAGCCCGCGGTGATCGCCAGATCGGCGGCCCTCACGGCCGCGTCGCCGCCGTGGCGCCGATCCAGGTGACTCAGCACCACCGGATCGGCACTTTGCATACCGATCGACAAACGATTGACCCCGACGCTCAGGAGCTCACCGAGCAGCTTCTCGGAGATGTTCTCGGGGTTCGCCTCGACCGTGATCTCCGCGGCGGGGGTCAGCCCGAACTCGGACCTGATCATCGAGATGACGGCACCGAGGTCGTCGGCGGGAAGGAGGGTCGGAGTCCCCCCACCGAAGAAGATCGACGACACCGGTCGCGGATCGTCGGCCAGTTGCGTGCGGGCGAGCCGGGTTTCGGCCTCGGCGGCACCGCGCCAGAGCCCGGGAGCTCCCCGCCCGGACTCTCCGGGGACATAGGTGTTGAAGTCGCAGTAGCCGCACCGCGCGCTGCAGTACGGGACGTGGACGTAGAAACGCAGCGCCGGTCGGGTCACGGTCCGATTGTGCCGTGCACGGGGACCGATACCCGACCGGCGCTGCGGTCGTTCAGACGGTTACTTGCTGGTGCCGCCGTAGATGTCGTCGACCAGTCCGGAGAAGCTCTGCTCCACGACCTTGCGCTTCACCTTGAGGCTCGGGGTCAAGAACCCGTCGTCGACGGTCAGCTCCTGCGGGATGACCCGGAACTGCTTGATCGTCTCCCACTTGTTCAGTTCGCCGTTCAAGTCGTCGACGCCCTTTTGGATGATGGCGATGACCTGCGGGTCCTTCGCCAGGGTGGGGATGTCCGCCCCGGCCTTGCCGTTGGCCTCGGCCCACTGCTTCGCGGCATCCGGATCGAGAGCAACCAGGGCGCTGGCGAAGTTGCGCTCGTTGGCGATGATGACCACCTGGCCGGCCAGGGGGCAGTGCGCCTTGAACTGGGCCTCGATCGCGCCGGGGGCGATGTACTTGCCGCCGGAGGTCTTGACGAGGTCCTTCTTGCGGTCGGTGATCTTGACCCGGCCGCCTTCGTCGATCACGCCGATGTCACCGGTGGCGAACCAGCGGTTGGGACCGGGCGCCTGATCTCCGAAGACCTCGGTGTTGGCCTCGGGCCGGTTGCGGTACTCGCGCATGACGCCCCCGCCGCGGATCATGATCTCGCCGTCGTCGGCGATCTTGATCTCGGTGCCCGGCAGCGGCTGGCCGACAGTGCCGATCGCGACGTTGCCAGGGCGGTTCAGCGTGGTGCCGGCGGAGGTTTCCGTCAGGCCGTAACCCTCGAGGATGGTCAGTCCCGCGATGTCGAACCAGGCGTTGATGTCCTTGGACAACGCGGCCGAGCCGGACACGAAGTACTGGAGATTGCCGCCCATGCGTTCGCGCACCTTGGAGAACACCAGTTTGTCGGCCAGACCCAACTGCACTCCGAGTAGGCCACCGACCTTCTCGCCGGCGAGTCGCTTCTCGCGCGCCTTGGCGCCGACCTTGAACGCCCACGCGAAGATCGACGCCTTGGCACCGCCCTCTTCGTTGACCTGCCGATTGACGCCGGCGTGGACCTTCTCGAAGATGCGCGGAACGGCCGCCATGAAGGTCGGCTTGACCACGGGAAGGTTGTTGATGATCTCGGGGACCCGGCCGTCGACGGCGGTGACGAACCCGATCTGCATCTGGGCCGCCATGAGCACCTTGCCGAACGAGTGCGCCATGGGCAGCCAAAGGAACTGCACCCAGTCCTCCTGGATCACGCCGAGCGCCGACAGTCCGGCCCCCTCGTAGGTCCAGTTGCCGTGGGTGAGTTCGACGCCCTTGGGCTTGCCGGTCGTCCCGGACGTGTAGATCAAGGTGGCCAAACCGTCGGGGCCGGTCTGATCGACCCGCTCCTGGATCAGGTTGGCGTTCTCGGCGAGCAGGGCCTTGCCCTTCTCGCGCAACTGCGCCCAGCTGAGAACCGTGTCGCCGTCGCCTTCGCCGTCGATGAGCACGAAGTGCTTCAGGTCGGGGTTGGCGGCGCGATCGACCTTGTCGATCTGGCTCTGGTCCTCGGCGATGAGGATCCGGGAGTGCGAGTCCTCCAGGATGTAGTTGACGTCCTCAGGCTGCGTGCTCGGGTACACGGTGGTCGTCGCACCGCCGGCCAGCATGATGGCCATGTCGGCGAAGATCCACTCCAGCCGCGTGTTGCTGGCGATCGAGACACGCTCTTCGATGTTGAGCCCGAGCGCGACCAGACCGGCCGCGGCCTCACTGGCTTCGTCCAGGGACTGCGCCCACGTGTACGAACGCCAGCCCCCGTCCTTCGTGGGGGCCCGGAAGGCTTCCTTGGTCGGGCCTTTCGCGACCCGATCCAGGATCAGTTGCCCGAAGGAGGGCGCCTGCTTGGGGTAGGGCTCGTTCAGTGACCCGGTTGTCATTCCAGCCGAGGGGACCTCAGTCATCCGTCAACGCCTCCTTGGGGCGGTCGATTGCATCCTGGGAACCCTATACGCCCTGGGCCTGCGATGCGCCCCTATCGCTCGATCAGCGTTCGGAATCCGTGGACAGGGCCGCGATGAACGCTTCCTGTGGAACCTCGACAGAGCCCACCATCTTCATCCTCTTCTTGCCCGCCTTCTGCTTCTCGAGCAGTTTGCGCTTGCGGCTGATGTCGCCTCCGTAGCACTTCGCGAGCACGTCCTTGCGGATCGCGCGAATGTTCTCGCGAGCGATGATGCGCGAGCCGATCGCCGCCTGGATGGGGACTTCGAACTGCTGCCTCGGGATCAAGTCCTTCAGCCGTGCCGCCATCGCCACGCCGTAGGCGTAGGAGCGGTCGCGGTGGACGATCGAACTGAACGCATCGACGGGATCGCCGTGCAGCAGGATGTCCACCTTGACCAGGTCGGCTTGCTGCTCGCCGGCCGGTTCGTAGTCCAGCGACGCATAGCCCCGGGTTCGCGACTTCAAGGCGTCGAAGAAGTCGAACACGATCTCGGCCAGCGGCAGCGTGTAGCGCAACTCGACCCGGTCCGACGACAGATAGTCCATGCCCAGCAACGTGCCGCGCCGCGCCTGGCACAGTTCCATGATCGTGCCGACGTAGTCCGACGGTGCGATGACCGTGGCGCGCACGACGGGCTCGGTGACAGCTGCGACCTTGCCGTCGGGAAACTCGCTGGGATTGGTGACCACGTGATGGTCACCGTCCTCCATATCCACGCCGTAGACGACGCTTGGTGCGGTCGAGATGAGATCGAGGTCGAATTCGCGCTCGAGCCGTTCGCGGACGATCTCCAGGTGCAGTAAACCCAGGAATCCGCACCGGAACCCGAACCCGAGCGCCGTCGAGGTCTCGGGCGTGTAGGCGAGGGCAGCGTCGTTGAGTTTGAGCTTGTCGAGCGCGTCGCGCAGAACCGGGTAGTCCGAGCCGTCGATCGGGAACAGCCCGGAGTAGACCATCGGTTTGGGATCCTGGTAGCCGCCGAGGGCGACGTCCGCGCCGCCGTCGGATGTCGTGACGGTGTCGCCCACCCGGCTCTGTCGGACGTCTTTGACTCCCGTGATGAGGTAGCCGACCTCGCCGGCCGCCAGAGCCGAGTGACGCCACCGGCTCAGGGGAGATGACACCGACCTCGAGCGCCTCGTGCGTCGCGCCTGTCGACATCATGCGGATTCGTTGCCGATGCCCCAGATGACCGTCGACCATCCGCACGTAGGTGACCACTCCGCGGTAGGTGTCGTAGACGGAGTCGAAGATCAATGCGCGTGCGGGAGCGTCGGCGTCTCCGCCGGGTGGCGGGACGTCGTGCACGACCTGCTCGAGCAGGTCGCCGACTCCCTCCCCTGTCTTGGCCGACACCCGCAGGACATCGTCGGCGGAGCAGCCGATGATGTGTGCCAGTTCCGCCGCGTACTTGTCGGGTTGGGCGGCGGGCAGGTCGATCTTGTTGAGCACCGGGATGATGTGCAGGTCGTCTTCCAACGCCAGATACAGATTGGCGAGGGTCTGCGCCTCGATCCCCTGCGCGGCGTCGACGAGCAGAACTGCCCCCTCGCAGGCGGCCAGGCTGCGGGATACCTCGTACGTGAAATCGACGTGGCCGGGCGTGTCGATCAGGTTGAGCACGTAGGTGCGCCCGTCGACGGCCTGATAGGGCAGTCGAACGGCCTGACTCTTGATCGTGATGCCTCGCTCGCGCTCGATGTCCATCCGATCGAGGTATTGAGCGCGCATCTCGCGATCGGGGACCAAACCCGTCAGTTGGAGCATGCGATCGGCGAGCGTCGACTTGCCGTGATCGATGTGCGCGATGATGCAGAAGTTGCGGATCAGCCCCTGATCGGTGGCGCCGGGCCGGGTGGCGGCCGCGCCGTCTGAGGTGTCTGTCACGGCTGTCCGATCGGGGGATTTGGCGCGAGTGGGTCCTGCACCGTTATCCTAAACTCCTGTTGGTGCGCGTTCCTCGCGCCCGACCATCAGCACGAGTGCCCCACCGACGAAGGCTTCTGGACCCATGGCGAACATCAAGTCGCAGATCAAGCGCAACCGGACCAACGACAAGGCCCATGAGCGCAACAAGGCGGTCAAGTCCGCCCTCAAGACCTCAGTGCGCCACTTCAACGAGGCGGTGTCCGCCGGTGATGCGGCGAAAGCACACGAACTCGCCCAGACCGTGGGGCGGCAGTTGGACAAGGCGGCCAGCAAGGGCGTCATCCACAAGAACCAGGCCGCGAACCGCAAGTCCGCGATCTTTCGGCAGGCCGCCGCGCTGGGTTGATCAGCGCCTGATCAGCCGGTCGTCAGCGCTCTGACGCCGCTGCCAGCCGAGCCACGACCATCTCGATGATGGCCATCTTCTGCTCGTCGTCAAGTGCGGTGCCGCCGTCCACTCCCCCTTTCATGTCGGCGTCGAGTTGCGGCAGGCGCGCGGATACGGCGGCGATCTTGGCGGCAGTGGCTCCCCAGCGACGGGCGTTGTCCCGGGCGCGGTCCTTCTGCCATGGGGCCACGGACATGTCCGGCGGCGGGTTGGACCCGCGCAAGCCGACAAGTGCCATCATGCGCAATCCGTGAGCCAGAGCCGCGACCACTGACACCCCTACCCCCCGCTCCCGCTGCTCCATTCCGCGTAGCAACCGCAGCGCATCGGTGGTACGCCCGGCCCAGATCTGGTCGACGACAGCGAACGAACTGACCTTGGCCTGCTGCGGGAACATCGCCTGCACCGTGTCCTCGTCGACTCGGCCCTGTGGTGTGTCGGTCACCGCCTGGCGGACCGCAGCGAGCAGCAGTTCGAGGGAATCGGTGCCGAGTGCATCGACGAGCCACTGCTCGGCCTGGTCCGTGAGTGTGCCGCCACCCGAGGCCGCCTCCGCTCGGGCCATGCGCCGGATCTCGCGTTCGTTGGGCCGGGCACACTTGATGACCTCCGCACCGGACTTGGTGGCCGCGTTGACCACCCCTCGACCCCGGGCGGCGCCGTTGTGAGTGATGACCACCGCCCCTCCCCCGGAGTCGGCGATGAGGTCCTTGAGTACCGACTGCACGCCGTCGTCAGACAGTTCGATGTTGTCGACCCGCAGGATCGGAGCGTCACCGAAGAGACTGGGAGCCGCGGCTTGCGCGATCACCTGGGCGAGGTCGATCCCCGAATCGGACTTGCGCGCGCAGTCCAGGACTCGCAGACCTCGCTCGGGTTCGGCTGCCTGGAGCCGCTCGGTGGCATCGTCAGCCGTGCGCCGGACCAGTAGCGGCTCGGGCCCGGTGACGACGATCGCCGGTTCGGCTCGGCGGGGACTCGGTGCCATGGGGTGATCCTGTCATGGCGCCCCGACACACCCTCGCGTCGCTGCTGTTCCTGATCACTGCCGTCCCTTTCGTCCCGCCGGTCCACCGTCCCGCCGGTCCACCGTCCCGCGGGTCCACAGCTCCTGGGAGTAGACGCGCACGACTTCGGGCGGCAGACAAGACTCTCGGAGGGCGCCACGCAACTCCCGGAGGGCACCACGCGAACGGCGGGGACTCCAAGGGACACAGAGGGCGACGACCGGAGTGGACAGGTCAACCCGGGTCGGTCGCGTTGGGGGGTTCCGTTGGTCCGGGGAGTCCTGGGGGTGTGGGGTCGGTGGGTGATGCCTCCCAGGCCACCGGCCCGGACTGGGAATCCTGCGTGTACTGCGACGCCTGCGCTCCCCCGCCGGCCTGCACGGGCTCAGCGGCCTGCGCCGGCTGGGCGGCCTGCGGAGGATGGGTGTAGTGAGTCCACGAGGCTCCGTCCCAGTACCGCAGTGCGGCAGCGCCCAGGGGGTCGCGGAACCAGCCGGGGGGCGCGATCACGGGTGCGGGACGCACCCAACGGGGCTGGAGCGGGCGGGGCTCACCGGAGCCGCGCAGCTTCCAGCACAGGCCGATGAACAGCGCGGCGGACACCGCAGCGCCGATCGCACTTTCGAGCATGCTGGGAGCCGTGTCGATCCACAACGCAGTGGTGCCCAGTGCCGAGTTGGACACGGACACGACCACGACGTTGAGGAAGTTGTTCGCGAAGTGAGCGCCGATGGCCAATTCCAGAGTGCCGGAACGAACACTGACGACCGCGAGCGCGAAGCCGATCGGGAAGTAGGCGGCGAACGCCAGGAGCCATCCCCAGCCGTCCGCCTCCGCGACCTCGGGGTTGGCCAGGTGGGGGAGCGCGAACAACACTCCGCTGGCGACGCCGAGGAACCAGGCACCGGTGAACTTCTTGCCGAACCACTGCAGCAGGTACCCGCGGAAGAACAGCTCCTCGGCGGTGGTCTGGAAGATCAGGAGGACGATGGCGACGCCGAGAGCGGGCCAGAACACCCCGGGCTGGTAGTTCCAGGTGAGGTCGGCGCTGCGGGTGATCAGAACCGGGATGGAGGGCAGGATGACCGCCACCAGCCACAGGGCGCCGCCCCACAGCATCAGTCGCGGTGAGATCCGCCGGAAGGGAGTGACGACGGTCAGGGCGGGGCGGTCCAAGATGAACCGGACGATCAACGGGGTCGCGATGAAGAAGGGGATGAAGCTGCCCACGGAGATCAGGAGCACCCACCACTGCGGGATTCCCCGGATCTCGCCGGCCGGGGTGATCTCCGCCCCGAGTGCCAGCGCGCCGACGATGACCAGCAGAGCTTGTCCGATGAACCAGATGATCAGGATGAGCAGCGCACCCGACAGATAGCGCCAACCTGACGACCGTCCCGAGTTGGACCAGTCCAGGTAGGAGGGCCGCTGGGTGGTTGTCGCGGTCATGGAGGAACGCTACTGCGCCACCGGAGTCCGCGTTGGCCGTCACCCACAGCCATGGGCTGTCCCACCCCGCAGCCCACCCCGGAGCCAACCCGGAGCCCACCCCGGAGCCTCGCCGTGGAAGAGTCACTCGTCGTCGTGGGTCATCGGGATCACCGCCCGTCGGGGAGGAAGACCGATCCCTCGGTGTCGGTGCGCCGCACGTCAGCTCCCGCCGCGAGGTACTCCGTCAGGGTCTCCGTGGCTGGATGCCCGTAAGTGTTGCCCAGCCCGCTGCTGGCGACAGCCGTGCCGTCGTCGGCGGCGGCCCACTGGGCGAAACCGGGCTGTTGGTGGTCCGATCCATGGTGCGGGATCACGACTGCATCGAATCCCGGGCCCTGCCACCGCTGCATGATCTGGGTCTGACTCTCCGGTTCCACGTCGCCGGGAATCAGCGCTGTGAAGCCGTCTGGCCACTGCACTGCCAGCACCAGGCTGCCGTTGTTGGCATCGTCTTCCGACCCACGGAAGTCGGCGGGTGGCCACAGGACCGTGGCCGTGGCCTCGCCCCACGTGATCGTGTTACCCGCGACCAAGGGTGTTGCCGGTCCGCCGGTCAGCAGTTCGAGGTCGGCGACAGCAGCGTCCGGCTTGGCGAAAGCGGTGGCCCAGACCGGCGTACCCCGATTGCCGGCCATCACGGGAGCGAGTCCCGCGATGTGATCGGCGTGGTAATGACTGATCAGGACACCGTCGAGCCGGGTTACCCCCGCCCCCGCCAGGCAATCACCGGGGTCGGCCCGCGCAGGGCCCGCGTCGACCAGGATCGCGCTGTTCGGACCCGTTCGCAGCGCCACCGCGGTGCCCTGCCCGACGTCGCACACCACCAACCGCCAATCCTCCGGCGGTCCGGCGAGTCGGCCGATCAGCAGACTACCGAGAACCGTCAGGACAGCCGCCGCGGTCGCGGTTCGCCGGCCGGCGAGCCGAACCACCGCGACCCAGATGAGACCGGCGGCGACGACAACGACGAGAAGCCGGCCGATCTCACGCCCGTGGGGGGACAACGCCACCTGCTGGGCGGTGCGGGCCACGAAGACGACAACCTGGGCGAGACTCAGCGCCGGGACAGCCAACAGGCTGGCGAGCGGTGACCAGATCGGTGCGACCAGGGCCGCGAGAAGCCCCAGAATCGTGATGGGGCCGATCAAGGCGGCCACGACCAGGTTGGCGGGGACGCTCACCCACGACACCGGCGCACCGACGGCCAGCAGCAGTGGGGCGGTGACCACCTGCGCGGCGAGCGTGACGGTCAGCGGCAGAGCCAGGACCATCGGGACGTGAGCCTCTATCCCGTGCAGGAGGACAGGAGCGAGGACCAGGAGTCCCGCGGTCGCGACAACGGACAGCGCGAATCCCAGCGACCAGGCCAGTTCCGGGGACAGCACCAGCAGTACTGCCACGCAGGCCGACAGCAGGGGCAGCCCACGCTCGACCCCACCCAGCAGAACACCGAGAAGCCCGACCGCCGCCATGGCGGCTGCCCGCACCACGCTGGGTTGCGGCCCCACCAGCAGGACGTACCCGGCGACCGCTGCTGCGGTGAGCGACACCTGGACGGGTGGGGGCGCGCGCAAGGCCCGCGTGATCAGCAGCAGTGCGGCCATGATGACGGTGAAGTTGCCGCCGGACACGGCCGTGAGGTGGGACAACCCCGAGTCCTGCATGGCTTCGGCGAACTGCGGTGACTGTCGGGACTCGTCGCCCAGCGCGATACCGGCAACCAGTCCGGCGGCGTCGGCATCGGCAGAGGCGGTCGTGTCGGTCAGGCCAACACGGATGGCGTTGAGTACCGATGCCCCCGCCGAGGGGTCGGCGACCACTCGCACTGAGCTGACTGCCACGACTCTGATGTCGGCCGCGCTGGGTTCGCGGTCGGCCAGTCGTCCGTGGAACACCACCGTCGTTCCGGGTCGGGTGGCCGGCGGTAGGTCCGATCGGTCGAGGAACACTCGTGCCGGCAAGGACAGGTCCCACCGCGCTGAACCGGCCCGCGCCGACCGCACGGTGGCGGGCAGGAACAGGGCGGGGGCGCGACCAGGATCCACCGCGACGGGTCGGGCCGAACCCGTGACCACGGCAGTGATTTCGACCGTGCGATCCACGACGTCGGTCGGCACCCGCCGAGCCTGACCGGAGAGCGCCGCGACGGCAGTCGCCCCCACCATCATGACCACGACCGGCGCCGCTATCGGTCGGTGGATCAGGGCGGAGAGCACACACGCGGTCACAGCGACGATCGCCACGACAGCCAGGGAGGGCGCACCAGCCCACCAGCCCATGGCGGCGCCGACCCATGCCGCACCGGCCAGCATCGTCGTACGCAGATCGGGGATCACCCGACAGTCACCTGATCGCGCAGCCCCGCCAACGTGGCGTCGCCGATGCCCGACACGTCGAGCAGGTCGTCCACCGACCCAAAGGGACCGTTGGTGGTGCGCCACTCGACGATGGCAGCGGCCAACACGGGGCCCACGCCGTCGAGTTCCTCCAACGTGACCGCGTCGGCGGTGTTGAGGTTGATCAGGCCCGTCGGACTACCCGGACCCACCGAAGGTGCCGCAGTAGCGGGCTCGACCGGCTGCGCTGTGTCAGCGTGACCGACCCTGATCTGCTCGCCATCGGTCAGGACTCGGGCAAGGTTCAGCGGGCCGTATCGGCGCCCGGACTGTAACCCGCCCGCGGCATTCACGGCGTCGATGACCCGACTCCCCGCCGGCAACTCGCGCGGTCCGGGGGCGCGCACCGCCCCACGGATGTCCACGGTGACGGTCACCGGTGGCGACGTTCCACTCGTCGGCGCGGGAGCAGATGAACCCACAGCGGAGGGAATCGGTGCGGACGGCGACCCGTTGCCCGGTTGAACAGCCGGCGCAGTCACCACCGGTGTCGACCGCGACCGCCCATCCCACCACCACAGCCCGGCGAGTAGCAGGGCAGCGCCGATGACCAGGGCGACGACCAGCGTCGAGCCACGTTCGAAGGGGACTGCGCGGTGCCGGGAATCGGTCATGCCTGACGTCTATCCGGCGCCGTGTCCAGCGGGCGGGATGAGAAATCGCCTGTGGACGATCGCGACCGCCGAATCCCTGTGGCCGCCGGCTGCGCCCCGGGAAGGTCAGCCGTCTTCGTCGAGTGGTTCGCGCGGATTGACCTGGCGATCGCGCAGAACCGCACCGATATTGCGCCAGTGCCGCACGAGCACCAGGCCACCCAGTGCGATGCCGTAGATCTTGCCATCGAGTTGGGGGGCGACGATGCCGCACCCGATCAGCACGACCGCACCGAACACCGCACCGATGCCCATTCGGCGACTGAGCAGGAACCCGACGGCGAAGCCCACCAACACGAAGGGGATCCACAGCGGATAGACGCCGAGGACCGCACCCAGTGTGGTCGCCACACCTTTGCCGCCGCGACCTTTGAGGAACGGGGACGTGATGTGCCCGACCACGGCCATGAAACCGGCGACTTCTGCAGCGGCCACTCCCAGTCTGCTGAACAGCAGGACCGGCACCAGTCCTTTCAGGATGTCGAGGATGGCAACGATCACCCCGGTGCGTTTGCCCAGCACCCTGCCGGCGTTGGTCGCCCCCGGGTTACCCGACCCGACGGAGTGCAGATCGATGCCGCGCATCCGCGCGATGATGGCCGCGGGGTTCACGGACCCGATGGCATAGCCGACGACCGCGGCGAGCAGCAGGGCGAGCGGCTCGGCGACCTGGAGTTGGTCCATCACGGGTCGGGCACCGGGCTCACGACCACCGCGACCATGCCCGGGCCCACGTGCGACCCGATGACCGCACCTACCTCGCCGATGATCACGTCGGCTTCGGGCAGGCGGGAGCGGATGCCGACGGCGAGGTCGGCGGCCCGCCGGGCGGCATCGAGGTGCAGGACGGCGACTCCGACGGGCTGACCGTCAGCCGATTCCACCGCGAGCTCCTCCAGCCGGGCCAAGGCCCGCGACGCGGTGCGCACCTTCTCCAGCGGCTTCACCCTGCCCTTGGCCAGGTGGAGGATCGGCTTCATGGCCAAGGCGGACCCGATCAGCCGCTGCGCCGATCCGATCCGGCCACCTCGGCGCAGGAAATCGAGTGAGTCGACGTAGAACAGGACCCGGCTGGCCTGCGCTGTGGCCACGACGGCCGCCGCTGCTTCGTCCACATTTCCGCCGCGGGCCAGCACCCGTGCGGCCGCCACCACGCCGTACCCGAGCCCCATCGACACACTTCGGCTATCGACGACCGTGACGGGGACCGGGGCGTCGGCGGCGGCCAACACCGCCGCGTCGTACGTGCCGGACAGATCCGCCGAGAGATGGGCGGACAAGATGTGCGTCGCACCCGCGTCGGCGGCTTGCTGGTAGACCTGCGCGAATGTCGCGGGTGCCGGGCGGGAAGTGCTGACGGTGGTTCCCGCTCTCAGCGCGGCCGCCACGTCCGACGCACTGACATCCACCCCCTCCTGCAGTGCCCGGTCACCGACGATGACCTGCACGGGCACGACGCGAATCCCCCAGAAGTCCACCTGCGTGGGTGGCAGGTTGGCGGTGGAGTCGGTGACCAGCGCAGGAAGCGTTTGCTGCGACATGACTGTCAGGCTACTCACGGATCGATCGTGAGGAACGAGAGGGCGAGATCGAGGGACGTGAGGGAGGGACGAGAGCGAGGAACGGGTCAGGGCACGATGTTGACCAGCTTGGGGGGCCGCACGATGACCCGGCGCGGCTGCGCACCATCGAGCGCGGCCACTGCAGCGGGTGTCGCCAAGGCGAGCGCCTGCAGTTCGTCGTCGCCGATGTCCGGAGTCACTTCGATGCGTTCGCGCACCTTGCCGCCGATCTGAACGACGCAGGTGACGGCTTCGCGGGCGACGAGCTCCGGATCCACGGCCGGCCAGCCGGCGCGGGCGACGCTCGGCTCCCGGCCCGAGCGCTGCCCACATGTCCTCGGCGGTGTAGGGGGCAACGAGCGACAGCATCACGGCGACCGCTTCGACCCCCTCACGCACCGCGGGGTCGGCGCCGCCGACATCTCGCATCGACGGCCTTGCGCAGCACATTGACCAGTTCCATGGTGCGGGCGACCGCGACATTGAAGCGGAACGACTCCACGGCGGTTTGTGCCTCGTCCACCGCACGGTGGGTGGCTTGGCGCACCCCGAGATCACCCTGGGCCACATCGCTCCCGGGGGAACTGGTCACGTCGCCGAGCCAGCCGCCAGGCCCGTGCGAGGAACCGTTTGGCTCCCGCCGGCGAGACATCGGCCCAGTCGATGTCATCCTCGGGAGGACCGGCGAACACCATGCGTCAGCCGTACGGCATCGACCCCGTTGTCGGCGAGCTCGTCGGTCAGTCGCACCAGGTTCCCGCGGGACTTGGACATGGCGGAACCGTTCATGACGACCATGCCCTGGTTGAGCAACCGGGTGAACGGTTCGGTGAAGTCGAGCATGCCCATGTCGTGCAGGACCTTGGTGAAGAACCGCGCGTACAGCAGGTGCAGAATCGCGTGGGTGACGCCGCCGACGTACTGGTCGACCGGCAACCACTCCCGCGCCTGCCGCGGGTCGAATGGGGCGGTCTCGTTGTGGGGATCGAGGAACCGCAGGAAGTACCACGACGAGTCGACGAACGTGTCCATGGTGTCGGGGTCGCGTTGCGCGGCCGCACCGCAGGCGGGGCACGCCACGGCACGCCACGATGTCGCTGCCCCGAGTGGTGAGGATCCCTGCGGGGTGAGGTCCAGACCCTCGGCTGCGGGCAGCAGCACCGGCAGTTGGTCGTCGGGCACCGGCACCTCGCCGCAGTCGGGACAGTGGATGATCGGGATGGGGGTTCCCCAGTAGCGCTGCCGCGAGATGAGCCAGTCGCGCAGCCGGTAGTTCACCGCGGGTCGGGCGGTTCCGCGCTCGGCCAGGATCTCGATGATCCGCGTGATCGCTTCGTCCTTGGCCAGCCCGTTCAACGGTCCGCTGTTGACCATGACACCGTCGTCGGACGGTCGCGACACCGGTTTCGTTCGGGTCCTCCCCCGCTTCGACCACGACTTGCACGGGGAGATCGAACGTCCTGGCGAAGTCCAGGTCGCGCTGGTCGTGGGCGGGCACCGCCATGATGGCGCCCGTCCCATAGTCGGCCAGGACGTAGTCACTGGCCCAGATCGGCAGTCGAGCGCCGTTGACGGGATTGACCGCGTAGCGGTGCAGGAAGACCCCGGTCTTCTCGCGATCGGTGGCCAGTCTGTCGAGTTCGCTGGTCAGCTTCACCCGCTCGACGTAGTCCGCGAATTCCTGCTCCGCCGGGGAGCCCGTCGCGAGTTCGGCGGCCAGATCGCTGTCCGCGGCAACCACGAAGAACGTCGCGCCGAACAGAGTGTCTGGTCGGGTCGTGTAGACGGTGACGGGCTCAGCGCGGCCTTCGATCGCGAAGTCGACCTCGGCTCCCGTCGAACGGCCGATCCAGTTGCGCTGCATGAGCAGTACCTTCTCGGGCCAGGCGCCCTGCAGTTGCTCCATGTCGGCCAGCAGTCGGTCGGCGTAGTCGGTGATGCGCAGGTACCACTGGGTGAGTTTCTTCTTCGTGACCAGGGCGTCACAGCGTTCGCACCGGCCGTTGACCACCTGCTCATTGGCGAGCACCGTCTGGTCGTTGGGGCACCAGTTGACCTGGGAGTCTTTCCGGTAGGCCAGCCCGCGCTCGAACATGCGCAGGAACAGCCACTGGTTCCACCGGTAGTACTCCGGATCGCAGGTGTTGAGCACGCGGTCCCAGTCGAACGAACAGGCGTAGCGGCGCATGGACGATTTCTGCTGTTCGATGTTCTCGTAGGTCCAGGCGGTGGGATCGACACCGCGTTTGATGGCCGCGTTCTCGGCGGGCAGCCCGAAAGCGTCCCACCCGATCGGGTGCAGGACGTTGAAGCCGCGCTGGACCCAGTAGCGCGCCAGAACGTCGCCCAGGGCGTAGGCCTCGGCATGGCCCATGTGCAAGTCGCCGGACGGGTACGGGAACATGTCGAGCACGTACTTCTTCGGCCGCTGGTCGGCGGGGTCCCCGGACCGGAACGGCTGCAACTCGTCCCACACCGGCAGCCACGTGTGCTGCAACAGTTCCGGGTCGTAGACGTCGGCGGTCGTGCTGGGTTCCATGGGATTCCTTCTCGGGGGACGCCCCATGGTAGCCACCCGTGGTCGACGCCAGACCCGCGTCTGCGGCCCGTTGGTGATGGGTCACACCAACGGGATGTCCCGGTCAACCTGCCGCATCGTCGCGTGCCTTGGGGGCACTGCTACACCAATGTCGGCAGTGACAGCACGATCAGCAGTTGGGCCAGGTGGTAGGTCACGTGGACGGCCACGCGCCCACCGGGCGCGGAACCCACGAAACGGCCGTACGCGAGCAGAGCGTCGGACACCGCGAACAAGAGGACCCCGGCCATGAGCCAGGGGTTGCCGGTGCCGAAGCCGAACACGACGACGGCGCCGAGGACGATCAGGTAGGCGACGATCACGACGGTCAACGTGGTGGATCGCTGGCGCGCGCCTGCCACGACTGGCCGCGCGACCAGGCCCAGCAGGATGCCGATGACGATCGCGCCGGCGAAGAGGAACGGGCCTTTCTGGGGAACCAGGAGGAAGGCCACGAGGTACGCGAGGTGTCCGAGCAGGAACGCCGCGGCCCCAGGGATGAAGCGATCCAGCATCAGCAGCACATCCCCGATCAGCCCCAGCGTGAGGCCGACCACCACAGCCGTGCGCACCGCCGCATCGCCGGGCGTCAGGGCCGCTGCGGCAGCGATCAACGCGACCAGCACCAGGGGTTTGGCGACGTACTCGGTCTCGAGTCGCTCGCGCGCGACAGCCCACCAATCGACCGGGGCGGCCACCACCGCCACCAGGATCGCGAGCCAGGCGGCACCGGTCATCAGATCTCCCATCCGGCTGCGAGCAACGCCTTGGCCGTGGCGGTTCCGACCCGCTCGTGCGAGTCCCACCCCCAGTGCAGACCGTCGGGGTTGTTCGTGGCCGTCGACACCAGCGGGTCCACCTCGACCAGGGGGACATCGAACATCGCGGACCATTCCCGCGCGGCTGCGACCGCGGGCTCGTGTGATCGCTGAACCGGGTAGAGGCAACTGTCCCACGGCGACGGCGCCAAGCGGACGATGGGAAGCTCCGGGTACAGGTGCCGGACGGAGGTGACGATGCGGCCCAAGAGGTGGGATGTGGCGCGCGGCGACAACTGGGTCATTCGTCCGTCGAATGCTCGAATCAGTGCAGGCGCCCCCGCCGAGTAGGCGGAGCGGATTCGACGACGCACGGCGCCCGGTCGTACGTACGGGATCGACTCGCGCCACCACGTGGGTAGCGCGGCGGGCAACTGGTCGAAGTGGCCGAGCGAGACGACGAGTCCCGATGCTCGAGGTAGGTACCGGCCCCAGACCATGGGGTCCTTGGTGAGAGCCCACCAGCCATCGCGCGCGGTCCATCCCATCCGGGCGACGATGTCGACGTGGACATCGTCACCGAGTGCGCGCGCGGCGACGTTGGCGAACAGGTCGGGATGATCCGGGACCTCGGCTCGCACCGGACCGTGAAAGGCCAGTGAGTCCCCCAGAACGAGGAGGTGAGCTGAACTGGTCACGTGGTGTTCGCCGCGAACATGGTGTGGAGATACTGCGGGGAGAAGAGGTTTCGGTGGAGCTGAGGGGACTCGAACCCCTGACCCCTTGCATGCCATGCAAGTGCGCTACCAGCTGCGCCACAGCCCCGATGCTCCGACAAGGATAGCCCCTCTGCTCGGCCCGCATGACCGGGCGCCTCAGACGATACCGTCCCGAACCTCCGTCGGGATCGGGGCGACTCCGGGCAGGTCGAGTCCCGCGTTGTAGCTCTCGAGTCGCCACGATCCGAAGCGATCGACTTCGAGCACGGCCCAGGCGCAGTTGCGCAACACCGCCATGCGCTGCCAGTCCAACAAGGCGAGCCCCAACAACTGTGCGACCGCGGCTCGCGCAGCACCGCCATGGGTGACGAAGACGGCACATCCGTCAGCCGGAACGGCTGCCATGTGGCGATTCACGGCGGCGGCCACGCGGGCGGCCACTTCGGACCTGGTCTCGCCGACACCGCCGGGGCGCACATCCGAGGCGGTGCGCCACCGATCGAGTGCAGGGCCATCGTCTTGTGCGATCTCGGCGTGGGTGCGGCCTTGCCACCGGCCGGCATGAGCTTCCCGCAGATCGGGGTCGGAGATCACCGGCCGCCCGGACACTTCGGCCAACGCCGATGCCGTGGCCGTGGCCCGCGATAGGTCGCTGCTGACGATGAGGGCCGGCTGCCGATGCGCCAGGACAGCCGCCGCCCGAGAGGCCTGCTCGCGCCCCACGTCGTCGAGTGGCACGTCGAGTTGACCCTGGAATCGCTGGGCGTGGTTCCATTCGGTGCGGCCGTGCCGCCACAGGATCGCGTGGCGCGTCAACTGGCGCTTTCGATGTCGGACAGGTCCAGTTGGGGCCGGTCGTGCCACAGGCGTTCGAGCCCGTAGGTCAGACGCTCATCGTCGAGTTGCACGTGAACGACGAGGTCCACGAAATCGAGCAGGACCCACCGCCCTTCGCGCTGTCCCTCGGTACGCACGGACGGGGCACCCGCCTGTTTCACGCGGGTCTCGATCTCGTCGACGATGGCGCCGACCTGGCGGGGGTTGGAGCCAGAACAGATCACGAAGATGTCGGTGATGAACAACACATCACTGACGTCGAACGCGACGACATCAGTGGCCTTCTTGTCGTAGGCGGCCGCGGCGGCCACGCGCGCCCACTCGACCGCTTCAGCGCTCGCCGTCATCGGTCCTCTGGGTCATTGGTCCTCAAGGTCATTGCTCCAGGGTACGAGTCGGTGCCGGAACGCGCCCAATCGTCGGCGCCTGCCACGCCCATTGCATCAGCGGTATCTGCAGCGGAAGTCGGCCCCAGGCAACGAGGCGTTGGGCGCGGGTACGGCGGGGGTCGCGCTGCCAGGTGATGGCCATGTGCCAGTTACCCACCCAGATCGCGGCCAAGACAGCCACGGTCGCCGGGGGTGCCCAGCGTCGACGCGTCACCAGTCCGGCCGCGCACACGAGTTCCGCGGCTCCACTCGCCAGGACCCACGGTCGCGCCGGGCCGAGAGCTGCGGGGATCAGCGGCTCGAAGACCTTGGGGCGGATCAGGTGGACCACCCCGCTGGTGGCGAAAGCGGCGGTCACGATCCAGGATCGTCCCCGCGCGGATCCCATCGTCGTCGAGCCAGTCAACTTTGAGCCAGTCGTCTTTGAGCCAGGCACCATGACGGGCAGACTAACCGCTGCGGAAAGGACGTCGCCTCCGGGCTGAGCTTCAATCCACCGGTCCTTGGCGCAACGAGCGTCACCAGCGGGGTGCCATGGCAAGGCACAGACACGAGGGCAGTGTGGGCCACTGTTGAGTGGCTGTAACGAAGCCAGGGCGCCTCGATGGTGACGCGCAGCAGCCGGTGGATCGGTGGATTGAAGCTTAGGGCGAAGGGATCAACCTGATCATTCGCCGCTTCGTCCGCTGAGCACGACGTCCACGTCCGCCCAGGGCCGGCCGGGCTCGCCGGCGGGGACGACCTCAGTGCGAGCATCCGGGATCTCGAGGGCAGCCTCAACCTGCATCGCGGGGGCTCGGGTTCCCCGAGCGGTCACGGTCGTGCGTGTTTGGCCGGAGGGAACGGGGGTCCCGCGCCCGTCCACGAACACGAAGCCCGCGTCGGAGATCCGTGTGCTCGCCTGCGCCAGGCGACCCGGCCGCACTTGTATCGCGGACACCAGGACCCGAGCCGGCCCATCGACCCCCGTGCGCCACAGCGCGTAGGGAACGGTCCGGCGCAACTGCGGCGTGGCCCGGTTGTAGTCCAGCCATTCCGGTTCGAACTCCCCCACCGGCGTTGTGGTGGTGGCGAGTTCGGTGATGGTCGCCCCTTCCTGGGTCAACGACTGCGACAGGTCGAGCAAGAACACGGCGAGTTCCTGCGTCCCGATGGTGGACGGGGCCAGCGCCCCGAGCGCGGTCAGGGACTCCCGGATGGCCACGTCGCTGCGGGGCAGACGGCGCAGAGCACCTGTCATGACGTCGGTGAATCGGCTCGTGGCTTCGGCGGCGGTCTGGCGCGGCACGGTACCGACCGCGTACCAAGAGGCAGTGGTTCCGTCGAGGCGTTGTCGTCCGGCCCGCACGGTGGCGACGACCTCCCCTGCCTCGTCGCGCACGCGGACCGACTCGGGCACGGTGACCGGAAGTCCGTCGACCGAGTCGACCAACCCGGCGAGGGCCTTGCGGTCGATCCGCCAGGCGGCATCGACCCGGACGCCCAGGGTCGCGGCCACTGCATTGGATGACCGCAAGGTGTCGAGCCCAGCGACGGTCAGACGAAGTGGTTCGGGGGCCGCCTGGGGTCCGGTGACCACCAGTTCCGCCGGCAGCGGGAACACGACCGAGGACGTGGCATCGGTGCTGACTGCCGCCAAGAGGTTCCCGACCGCCCCGTCCGCCGTGGTGGCCTGGATGAGCAGCGTCTCCTGCAGCGGGACAGTGGTGGCGGTGGGAGCCGGCGTGGGAGTCGGCTGCGGTGGCACCTGCCGATCGACGGTCCACACATACACTCCGGCGAACGCCATCCCGAACACTGCGACTGCGGCGAGGCTGAGGATCAGGTGGCGCGTGGTCCGGCGCAGGCGGTGCTGTTCCGCCTGGTGGTCGGTATCGGTCACACGTCGTCCCGGTAGAGATCGGTCTTGGCGATGTAGTGATCCACCCCGTCAGGGACGAGGTATCGGATCGGTCGGCCCGCCGCGACCCGGGACCTGATGTCGGACGATGAGATCGCGAGCGCGGGAATCTCGATCAGACTAACCGACGCGGGATCGACGTCCGGAGCGGCCAATCGGTGACCGGGGCGCGTGACGCCGACCATGTGCGCCATCCGCAGCACCTCGACCGGGTCCCGCCAGGTCAGGATCTGCTGCAGCGCGTCGGCGCCGGTGATGAAGAACATCTCGCGACCTGCCGTGGGTCCCGCCGCAAGGTCGCGCAGCGTGTCGACCGTGTACGTGGGACCGGGTCGGTCGATGTCGACCCGGCTGACGGTGAATCGGTCGTCGGCGGCGGTGGCGATGATGGTCATGGCGTATCGGTGGTCGGCGTCGGTGACCGTCCGGTGCGTCTTCTGCCAGGGCCGTCCGGTGGGGACGAACAGGACTTCGGAGAGCGCGAATCGGTGCGCGACCTCGCTGGCCGCCACCAGGTGACCGAGGTGGATGGGGTCGAAGGTGCCGCCCATGACTCCCACGGGGCCGGTCGGCGGCATGGCGGTCAGCGGTCGAGGTTCAGCCGGGTCACCACGACGAGCAACAGAAGCAGGGTCACCAGAGCGATCGCGCCGTACACCCAGGAAGGCAGCGGTACCACCGACTCCGACTCGACGAGTTCGGATTCGTTGGCCAGGAGCGCCAGTGTCGCCAAGTGGTTCATCGTGTCCTCCAAGTCACAGCCCGAAGCGTACCGAAGCCGGCCGCGCTCAGGGGCGGCGCCACGTCATTCGGCGCAGGACGGGATGTGTCCTAGAGCAGGTGAGGAGGTTCGGGGCTCAGGACCGGACGTGTCCTGGAGCAGGTGAGGAGGCAGGTTTGGCTCAGGACCGGATGTGTCCTGAGCCGGTCAGAAGGAAGGTGGTCGTGGTCAGTTCCGGCAGCGCCATGGGTCCGCGCGCGTGCAGTTTCTGAGTGGAGATGCCGATCTCGGCGCCGAAGCCCAACTCGCCCCCGTCCGTGAATCGCGTCGAGGCGTTGACCGCGATGGCCGCGGAGTCGACTCGGGCGATGAACCGGTCGATGGTGGCCGCCGAATCCGAGACCACGGCTTCGGTGTGCCCCGAACTCCAGCGGCGGATGTGGGCCGCCGCTGCGTCGACGTCGGGAACCAGCGCGACTGCGATGTCCAAGGAGTAGTACTCGGCCGCCCAGTCGTCGTCCGTGGCCGGGGTGAACGGAAGGTCCGCTGCCGCGAGGGCAGTCTCGGCCGAGTCGCCGGCGTGCAGCGTGACGCCTCGTTCGATGAGGGCCGTGGCGATCCGCGGGAACAGCGTGTCGGCCAGGTCTTCGTGGACCAGCAGCGTCTCGGCAGCGTTGCACACGCTGGGGCGCTGGGTCTTCGCGTTGACCACGATGTCGACGGCGGCATCGGGGTCGGCGTCGCGATCGACGTAGACGTGGCAGTTGCCGATCCCGGTTTCGATGACGGGTACCCGGGCGCCGTCGACGACCCGGTTGATGAGGTCGGCCCCTCCGCGGGGGATCACCACGTCCACCCAGCCCCGGGCGGTGATGAGATGGTCCACCGTCTCATGGCCTGATCCGGGGACCGCCTGGATCGCGTCGGCGGGTAGACCTTCTGCTGCCAGGGCGGTGCGCATCGCGGCGATCAGTGCCTCGTTCGTGCGCGCTGCCGAGGACGACCCACGCAACAGAACCGCGTTGCCGCTCTTGAGGCACAGGGCGGCAGCATCGACCGTGACGTTGGGACGGGCCTCGTAGATCATGCCGACGACACCCATCGGGACCCGGGTCTGTTCTACCTTCAGGCCGTTCGGCAGGTGGTACCCCCGCACGACTTGACCGACCGGGTCGGGGAGTTCGATCACGGTTGTGATGGCGTCGATGATGGCCGTGAGCCGGTCGTCCGACAGCGTCAAGCGATCCACCAGTCCAGGACTCGTTCCTGCCGCCACGGCCGCCGCGACGTCCGCGGCGTTCGCTTCGCTGATGGCCGCGCGGTCCTTGTCCAGATGCGTGGCGATCGCGCTCAGGGCGCGATTCTTCCGCTCTGTCGTGGTGGCCCGCAGTTCGACAGCGGCATCGCGAGCCCGAGCCGCGGCGGCGATCACGGCCTGCCGGGCGGATGAGTCGTCGTGGTTGGGCGAGGTTGCCTGGTCGGGCGAGGTTGCCCGGTCGGGCGAGGTTGCCCGGTCGGGCGAGGTTGCCCGGTCGGACGAGGTTGCCTGGTCGGACGAAGGGGTGTCACTCATGCGACAAGGGTAGGGCTCAGCCCTCATCGTCGGCCGCGACGGGCATGGGGGCGACGCCCGGTGCGAGCAGCTCCGCCGGTGTCCCGGACGGCCAACGACGCCGAAACGACGACCGATCCAGTACCTCGATGCCCACGACCGGCCACAGAGGAAGGTCCGCACCCTCCCGGTGCGCGTCCCACAGATCGAGGGCGTGGTCGACCACCACCCGACAGTCCTGCCCCTCATCCCAGTAGCGCAACTCCACGGTGTCCTCGCTGTAGCGCGCGGCGAGTTCGACTCCGTGGCTGAAGGCGAGGTGCTGCAGACGCTGCGCCAGAGATTCCGGCTCCTGAGGTTGACCGTGGAGAGTCAGCGTCACGTGCCACATGACGCCGGGCAGGCGAACGGCAGCCGCATCTTCGGTCATGCGGCTCCTCTCTCACCTGGACGTCATCACCACCAGATCGTCGCGATGGACGACCTCACGTTCGTAGGCCGAGCCCAATTCGGCGGCCAACTCCCGAGTCGACCGGCCCAGAAGTCCCGGAAGTTCCGACGAGTCAAAGTTGACCAGTCCACGGGCCACGACACGCCCGTTTTGGTCCAAGAGGTCGACGGGATCACCTGCGGTGAAATCACCGGAAACCCGGCGAATTCCGGCAGGGAGCAGGGATTTGCGGCGGACGACGACCGCGTGGACGGCCCCGTCGTCCAGTTCCAGGGCACCCTCGGGGGCCGCAGCGTGCGCCAACCACAACAGGCGCGTGGGGACCCGGCGCCCTGTGACGTGGAACATCGTCCCGACCTGGTCACCTGCCAGCGCCTCCGCGGCATCGTCGGCGTCGGCGAGCAGCACCGGAATCCCAGCGCTGCTGGCCAGGTGCGCTGCGCTCACCTTGGTTCGCATCCCCCCTGATCCGACTCCGGAACGGCCTCTGCGTCCGGTGTCGAACTCGGCGACCGTGGCGAAGTCGTGGACATCGGTGACCAACTCGGCGGCCGGGTCCGAGGGACGTGTGGTGTAGAGACCCGCGACATCACTGAGCAGCACCAGTGCTTCGGCATGGACGACATGGGCGACCAGTGCCGCCAGTCGGTCGTTGTCGCCGAAGCGCAGTTCGTCGGTGGCGACGGTGTCGTTCTCATTGACAACGGGGACGACACCGAGTTCCAGCAGCCGGTACAGCGTGCGCTGGGCGTTACGGTAGTGCGCTCTGCGGACCATGTCGTCGGCCGTCAACAGAACCTGCCCGACGAGTAGTCCGCGGGCGGCGAACACTTCCGCGTAGCGCGCCATCAGGGCGCCCTGCCCGACGCTGGCCGCGGCCTGCTGGGTGGCGAGGTCCTGGGGCCTGGTGCGCAACCGGAGCGGACCCATCCCGCCGGCGACTGCGCCACTGGTGACCAGCACGACCTGGCGCCCGGCCTCGACGGCGGCGGCGATCACGGTGGCAACCTGCTGGAATCGGGCGTCGTCGAGTCCGTCGGTGCTGGCCAAGGACGAAGAGCCGACCTTCACGACGAGCCGGTGAGCAGTCGCGAACACGCGCCGATCGGTCATCGGCCGTCCACCCGCTCGTCGGTGCCGCGTGGCCCGCTCGGGCGGTGTCCGCCGGCTGAGATGGAGGGCTGGAAGTCGAAGATGACACCCGAATCGGCGGGTCCGATCACGACCGTGGATCCTTCGTCGGCACCGAGTTCGATCAGTGTGTCCTCGACTCCGAGGCGCGCCAATCGGTCGGCCAAGTACCCGACCGCCTCGTCGTTGGAGAAGTCGGTCTGGCGCACCCACCGTTCAGGGCGGGTTCCGCGTACCACGAACATCTCACCGTCAGCCGTCACTGTGAATCCGCTGTCGTCGGCGGCTGGCGGCGTCAACACGACCGGGCGGGCGGGCGACGCCTCGGCAGGTCGATCGCGCAGCAAGTCCGCGATCGCGAACCCCAAGGAGCGCAGACCTTCATGACTGGCGGCACTGACCGGGATCACCGGCCAGCCGTGTGACAGCAACTCGGGGGTCACGAGTTCGGCGAGTTCCCGCGCCTGGGGAACGTCGATCTTGTTCAAGACCACGATGCGGGGCCGGTCGGCGAACCCGCCGTAGTGGGCCAGTTCGGCTTCGATGACGTCCAGGTCCGTCAGCGGATCGCGCCCGGGTTCGAGGGTGGCGCAGTCGATGACGTGGACGATGACGTGACATCGCTCGATGTGGCGCAGGAACTCGAGTCCGAGGCCCTTGCCGCTGCTGGCACCCGGGATCAGGCCGGGGACGTCGGCGATGGTGAACGACGTGTCTCCGGCGGCGACGACCCCCAGGTGTGGTTCCAGTGTGGTGAAGGGGTAGTCGGCGACCTTGGGTCTTGCGGCGCTCATGGCCGAGATCAAGCTCGACTTGCCGGCGCTGGGGAATCCGACGAGCGCGGCGTCCGCGACGGTCTTGAGTTCCAGTGTCACGTCGCGGTGTTCACCGGGTTCACCGAGCAACGCGAATCCCGGTGCCTTGCGGCGCGGTGACGCCAGCGCGGCGTTCCCGAGCCCTCCTCTGCCCCCGTTGGCCAGGGTCCACGTGGTGCCGGGAGCGGTGAGATCCGCGAGGACCTCTCCTCGGCCCGACATGACGACGGTCCCCACGGGAACAAGCGCAATGACGTCTGATCCGTCGCCGCCGGTGCGGTTGCCGCCCCTGCCGGCACCACCGTTGCCCGCCTTCAGGTGGGGGCGACGATGGAACTCCAGCAGAGTGTGGGTGGCGGGGTCGGCGAGCAGGACGATCGAGCCACCTCGGCCGCCATTGCCGCCGTCGGGTCCACCCAGGGGCCTGAACTTCTCGCGGTGCACGGACGCGCACCCGTTCCCGCCGTCACCCGCGGTGGCGTGCACCGTCACGAGGTCGATGAACGAGGGGGCCATGTGGTCCCCGGACCCGATCAGGCAGAGGGACGGACGTTGACCACGCGGCGACCACGCGCCGTGCCGAACTCGACCGTTCCGGCCGACAGCGCGAACAAAGTGTCGTCACCGCCGCGGCCGACGTTGTCGCCCGGGTGGAAGTGGGTGCCGTGCTGGCGCACGATGATCTCGCCCGCACCGACGAGCTGACCGCCGAAGCGCTTCACGCCGAGCCGCTGGGAGTTGCTGTCGCGGCCGTTTTTGGTGGACGCCGCGCCCTTCTTGTGCGCCATGTCAGACTCCTTCGATCCCGGTGACCCGCAGCCGGGTCAGGTCCTGGCGGTGACCCTGGCGCCGGCGGTAGCCGGTCTTGTTCTTGTAACGCAGCACGGTGATCTTGTCGCCGCGGTGGTGCTGGACGACCTCGGCGGTGACCTTCACGCCGGACAGTGCGTCGGCCTGGCTCGTCACCGAAGCGCCATCGACGACCAGGACAGCGGGCAGCGCCACGGTGTCTCCGGGGGCGTCGGCCAGCCGGTTGACGTCGATCTCGTCGCCGACGGCGACCTTCTCCTGGTGCCCTCCGGCGCGGACGATGGCGTACATCGGCCCTACCTCCTTGGTCGGTGTGGCCCGCAGTCACGCGGCGGTCCGGCGTGATGCGGACCTGCGCGTTGGGTGGGATCGCCCTGCGGGGCAACCCTCCTAGGCTACGGAGTGGTCTTGGGCCCGGTCAAACCGGGTGCTCGGCGTCCCCGGACTGGTCGCCCTCGGGCGGGTTGCTGTCGGTGGGGTCCTCGGTATCCGGTTGGACATCGCCCGGAGCCACCTCGGTCTCACCCGGAGCCGCCTCGGCACCGGACTCTGCCGACTCGCCGTTGGCCTCGGCCGACTCGGCGCCGACCTCCTCCGAGCCGCTGTCGGCGGCATCGGTGCCCGCCGCCCGGGCCCGCGCGGCCTCAATCGGATCGTGTGCGCCGGGAGGCCGCACCGAACGGGGCCGCTTGTCCTTGCCCCGCCCCTCGAGCGGCTCACTGTGGACCTTGATCCCGCGTCCGTTGCAGCATTCGCACGGCTCGCTGAAGGTCTCGAGCAGCCCC
Source organism: Candidatus Nanopelagicales bacterium (assembly GCA_037045355.1). Classification (NCBI taxonomy): domain Bacteria; kingdom Bacillati; phylum Actinomycetota; class Actinomycetes; order Candidatus Nanopelagicales; species Candidatus Nanopelagicales bacterium. The sequence goes on from JBAOHO010000010.1 coordinate 82,935, forward strand.
TGGCCGATCCTCTTGCGGGTCATCTGCACCAATCCCAGCGAGGTGACCTCCGCCACCTGGTGTTTGGTGCGGTCGCGACCCAGGCACTCGACCAGGCGACGCAGCACGAGGTCGCGGTTGCTTTCCAGGACCATGTCGATGAAGTCGATGACGATGATCCCACCGATGTCGCGCAGCCGGATCTGACGGACGATCTCCTCGGCCGCTTCGAGGTTGTTGCGGGTGACGGTCTCCTCGAGGTTGCCACCCTGACCCGTGAAGCGCCCGGTGTTGACGTCGACCACGGTCATGGCCTCGGTGCGGTCGATCACGAGGGACCCACCGGACGGCAGATAGACCTTTCGGTCGAGCGCCTTGGCCAGTTGCTCATCGATGCGGTACTTGGCGAACACGTCATCGGTACCGGTCCAGCGCGTCACACGCTCGGAGAGCCCGGGTGCGTTGTCGCCGACATACGCGACGAGGGTGTCGGCGACATCGTCACCCGAGACGACCAACGACTCGAAGTCGGAGTTGAAGATGTCGCGCACCACCCGCAACGCCAGGTCGGGTTCGCTGTGCAGCATGGCCGGGGGGTTGGCCTTCTCGGCTTTGGCCTGGATCTGCTCCCACGTGGAGGTGAGGTACTCGACGTCGCGGGCGAGGTCCTCCTCGCTGGCGCCCTCGGCGGCGGTGCGCACGATGACACCTGCCCCTTCGGGCAGGGCGGCGCGCAGGATGCCGCGCAGGCGGGTGCGTTCCTTGTCGGGGAGCTTGCGGCTGATGCCGGTCATGGAGCCGTCGGGGACGTAGACGATGAACCGGCCCGGCAAGGACACCTGGCTCGTGAGGCGTGCGCCCTTGTGTCCCACGGGGTCCTTGGTGACCTGGACCAGGACCTTGTCCCCGGACGACAGAGCCTGTTCGATGCGTTTGGGCTGACCCTCGAGCCCGGCGGCGTCCCAGTTGACCTCTCCGGCGTACAGGACTGCGTTGCGGCCGCGGCCGATGTCGACGAACGCGGCCTCCATGGAGGGCAGAACGTTCTGGACCCGACCCAGGTAGACGTTGCCGACCAAAGATGTGGCGGTGGCCTGGTTGACGTAGTGCTCGACCAGCACACCGTCTTCGAGCACGGCGATCTGGGTGAGTTCGCCGCGCTGCCGCACCACCATGGAGCGGGTGACGGATTCCCGACGGGCGAGGAACTCGGCTTCGGTGACCAGCGGTGCTCGGCGGCGGCCGGACTCGCGACCCTCCTTGCGGCGCTGTTTCTTGGCCTCGATCCGGGTCGACCCCTTCAGGGCCGTGACTTCGTCCTTGGCTTGCCTGCCCGAACCGGAGTCGTCGCCACCGCCACCACCGCCTCCGCGGCGTCGCCGGCGACGGCGGCGGACCGTGCCGCCCTCCTCGTCATCGGACTCTGAGGCGGATGAGTCGTCTTTCGGCTTCTCCGCCGCGGCGTCGGTGGGTTCGCTGCCCTCCGCGGGCGTTTCAGCCGGCTTGCGCCGGCCACGTCGGCGGCGCGAGGTCGGCTTCTCGGCTGCGGCGTCGTCGCTGGGTTCCGCCCCGTCGCCGGCGGTGCTCCCGTTGTCGGCCTTCTCGGCCTTGTCGGTCCTGTCGGGACTGTCTGTCTTCTCGCTATCGGTTCCGGCTTTGCCCGACTGGGCACTGCTGCGCCGCTTCACGGGGACCTCGGGTGGGGGTTGGAAGAGCGGCACGCCCGCACCTGTGGCCGGGGGGGCCGCGGAGTCCTCGCCGGACTCGGCGTTATCGGCTGCTGGGGCTGCGAAGGACACGGCCGCCCGACGGCGGCGGGTGCGGGGAGCCGGAGGTGACTCTGGCTCGGCTGCTGGCTCGGGCTCCGGCGCGACGGGGTCGGGTGCTGCCGAGAACGCCGGCTGGGCTTCTGGGGGCGGGCCGGCGGGTCGGCGGGCGGCCCGGCGACGCCGCGGCGCAGGCGTCTGGCCGGCGGAAGAGTCGGCCGGGGTCTCGGAAGCAGGAGCGTCGCTCGCCTTGTCGGAGGCTGTTTCGGCTGTGGTCTGATCGTCGTCGTCGAGCATGTGCTCGATCCCTTCACGGGGCCCGGGTGCGTTGCACCGCTCGGGCCCCTGTACTCGGTTCGGTCCGCCGCGGCGGACCGGAAGTCCTCTGTCCAACAGGTCGAAACCTGCGGCGACGTCCGTTGTTCGGCCCGAAGCCCTGGGGGCCTGCGAAGGCATCTGCCGCACCGGTTCTGCTGGCGGCGGCCTTCGCGGCGCCGGGCTGAGCGGAACAGTCTCCGCAGTCGTGCGGCGGGGGCGTCGCGGTCAGCAGTTCGGACCGCTGACCTGCCTGCAGTATGGCACAGGGCACCTCGCGGCCGCCGGATTCGCGGTGGGATCAGGTCATGCCACGGATGAGGACGAGCCTCTCTGTTCGCGCGCCTGCCATGCGGGCACCTGAGTGACTACGGACCTTCTGAGTGCACGGGCCGCGTGGATGGCACCGATCACGGGGTGTTGCACTCGTCGCCCACCCCACCTGACCCGCTGCTCCGCTCACCGATCACCCGGGACCGGGGTGAGCCTGCGCGGACGGCGGCGCGTGCGCGTCCACGAGACCGTGCGGGGTCTTCTCCCACCGGAACGGCGAGCGGATGAGCTGATAGAGGGCCCGCCATGCCGCGAACGAGTGGAGGAACCAGTAGAACGGGTTGAGCAGTGCGTACGCCGCGATCCGCCACCCGTGACGCCGGAATCCGGCGACCGCGCAGATGGCGATGGCCAGTAGGTTGCCGACCAACGCGTTGAAGGCTGACGCGGCGACCAGCCACCCGGGCACGTAGCCGGTGACCTGCAGAATCCCGGTCGCGCCCAGCACTGTCACGATCCACACCAGCGGATAGGCCAGGAACATCAGCGGGGTGCCGGCGATCAGTCCTGCCATGCCGAACACACCTCGCAGCCCGAACCGCTGGACGAAGCGCCACGGCCTGCGTAAGTGGACCAAGGCCGTCACCAGGTAGCCCTTGATCCAGCGGGTGCGCTGGCGTATCCAGGCCGGCACCGACGAACACGCCTCCTCCCACGTGCCACTGTCGTGGATCACCGACACGCGGTAACCCAGCGCCTCAGCCCGCAGGCCCAGGTCGGCGTCCTCCGTGACGTTGTAGGGGTCCCAGGCCCCCACCCGGCGCAGGCCTTCGGTCACGAAATGGTTCGACGTACCACCCAGCGGGATCGGGAACCTCGTGGCGTCCAAGCCGGGCAGCATCGCATCGAACCACGCCGAGTACTCCAGGGAGAACATGCGGGTGAGGATGTTCTCCTCTGCGTTGAAGTAGTTCAGCGGCGCCTGCACACAGATCACATTGTCAGGCAGGGTCTCGAAAGCGCCGAGCACGACCCGCAACTGCGAGGGCTCCGGCACATCCTCGGCGTCGTAGATCACCAATCGTTCACCGGTAGCCAGCGACAACCCGTAGTTGCACGCCCGCGGCTTGGTCTGCGGGCTGCCCTCCGGGACCACCACGATCTTGAGATTCTGGGGCGGGGAACTGGCCTTCGCAGCCGCGATTGTTTCGTTGTCGGACTCCTCGAGGAGCAGCAGGATCTGCAGCTTGCTCGGAGGGTAGTCCATTCCAGCCATGTGCCCGATGACCTCGGCGACCACGTTCGGTTCCCGGAAGGCCGGCACCAGGATCGTGTACTCGGGGAGATCCGTGTCAGCGGTGGTCGTCATCGGCGGGGACTTACGGCCCCATACCAGCGCCATGCCGAGCAGGCTGGTCAGGACCTTGAAGATCAAGCCCGTGAGGAACAGAACATTGCCGAGCAGAATGATCGTCAGCACCGCGTTACCCGGCCAGACGAACACCATGAACAGCAGCCCTGCCAGGAAGCCCCAGGCTGCAAGGGTCTGCCAACGGAAGATGCCCAGCGCCGCGGAGTAGATGGGCCGTTCGATACGTAGGCTGTCGGCGGCGAGGGTGCGCAATCGGGCCCGGTAGATCTGGGTCACCGCCTGATCGATGTCCCACCACGTCGTCATCTGGATCTCGATGTCGGAGGTTCCCAGAGAGCGTTCGATCTCACGCAGCAACTCGGCGTCAGGGACCTCATCGGTCACCACGAGTGTCGTACTCCCCCGACGGGCGACCGGCAGCCAGGGCCGGTGCAGCAGTGTCAGCGGGTCGTCGATGTCGAACACCGCGGGGTCCGGTGGATACTCAAGCAGATCCCGCACGCGCAGACCGAACTGCGCCGCGACGGCGTCCCGGATCGTCAACCTGTGGGCGAACCCGTAGAGGACTAGGTGCTTACCCAGCAGGCCACCGTGGTCGTGCTGGGCACGCAAGGCGATGGACAGCTGCTCGGATGTGATCATTCCCCGCTGGATGAGGAGGTCGCCGAGCCGGAGCGCGCCCTGATCGCCCACCATGTCAGACCCTTCTCAGCAACAGGATCGGGCCGTCCCGGAACTGCACGGTGTAGCGCTGCCGGAATTCAGGGTTGGTCAGACCTGCAGCCCGCACCGCATCGGCCGAGTTTTCTGTGTTGAACAACAGCCAGGACGCGGTCGGCTCGGCCAGCTCGGCCTCGAAGCGGGAGTCGTAGCGGCCGATAACTCGCGAGAAGTCCCAGCCGAGCTCCACCAGGGCCGGATTAGCGGTCTCATCGATCAGCAGCGTGTCCGTGGGTGAGGCGCTGGCGCGCAGAGTCTCGACCGCAGTGCGCAAGGCTGCCTGCTTGGGTACCTGGGCCCTCGCTTCCATCACGACTGGAGCCCGGGTCGGCAGCTGCACCTGGAACAGGTAGCTGAACGCCACAGCCACGCCGACGGCCAGCGGCAGCACGATCCGCTGGGGCCACGACCTGGCCGTCAGGTTCACGACGTACCCGATCGCCAGCACTGCGGGGATCAGCAGCGGCAGGGCGTAGCGTACGTTGAACAGGCCGGGCGGCTCGCTGTGTGGATGCCAGATCACCGTCTGACCGGTGATCAGTGACATCACGTGGTAAGGCAGCGGGAACATCATCACCCACACCAGCACCGTGGGCGACGTGAATCTCTCGCGCAGCGCGATTGCCACCAACCCGGCCACGAGGGCCGCTATCACCACCACCCCCAGGACATACCAGATCGTCCACGAGTAGGTGTACATCGACAGCGACAACGAACCCTGGGTGGGCAACAGGTCGAGCTCGGCGAACTGCTGCTGCAAGGCGCCAGCGGAGTACGGGCCACGCTGGAAGGCGAGGAGATCACCGTATTGGGTGGCGTTGAGCAACACCCACCACAACGCGAGCAGCGCGGAGGGGAAGCCGAAGCTGACCGCCACCCGCAGGCTGTAGCGCCAGTGGTGCCAGCGCGCCTGGGCGACCAGCAAGAGCATCACCGCCGCCGAAGCGGCGAAAACCCATCCGTCGTACCGACTTCCCACCGCTGCCGCTGCGGGCAGCCCCGCGTACACGGCCACCTCGCCACCGGTCAGAGGACGGTCAGAGGCCAAGAACCCGGACAGCCCGGCAGCGGCCATCGCCATGGCAGCCATCAGGACCGGCTCGGTCAGGGCGGTGGTGTGGACGTAGAGGTTGCTCGGGTTCAGGACGTAGACGCCCAGAGCCACCACGACTACCCACCAACTGGTGACCCGCCAACGGAAGAGGACACGGTACAAAGCCGAAGCCGCCACCCCCATGCACAGCGAGGACAGCACGACGGCCGGTAGACCGGCACGCCACCAGTCCTCGTTGCCCAGTCCCACTAACGTCAGCGGGGCGAGCAGCAGGTGCGGCACCGGCAGCCATACGGTGCCGAGTTGGCCGAACCCCGCATTGTCTGCGTCCCAGATCCGGCGCGCGATCGAGGCGTGACTGATCGCGTCGGGGTAAGCCGTCGCCAGCCCGGACCGCATGCTGTACCACCCCGCCACCCCGGCGATGAGGGCCGCGACCAGTCCCACACGGACGGTGTTCGGCACTCGCCTGACGTCTCGCCGGGACCGAAGCCGGTCCCGATCGTAGAGTGCGATCGGCGCAACAGTGCCCGCAGTCTGCGGGGGGGGTGTCATGGCCCGACCGCAATCCGTCTGACACCGCGACCCGCGCCCGCCCCCACGAAGAGCCATGAGCGCAGCCCTGACCCAGGACCTGGGAGACCGCCGCTCATGTCACCTGCAACCTCCCGCGCATGAGATCACTGTTGAGAACGCGACTAGCCATGGTCGTCTCGCTTGCGTCGACGGACGATCAGGCCCACCACGACGGCCACGGCCACGCCCAGAAAGCTCAGGATCAGCCACAGTGAGTCGAGTACTCGGCTGTCTGCGACCTTCTCCGGCTGAACGGCCAGGGAGGTCTGCGACAAGGTGGTGATCGCCGCCCCCGTCTGCGCCACCGCGATGTCGCCGGACAACGATGCCCACCCGCCTGCGACAGTGTTCGCGCGGCGGCCCAGCCTGGACATCAACCGGCCTCCTGCGTCGCCGGTCGCGCCGAGCACGGTGAGCTGTCGCTGCCCCGTGTCGTAGGTCTGCAGCCCTGCGAAGCTGCCGGCCACTTCAGCAGTGAACCGTTGGGCCTGTCCGTCCACGGAACGAAATGGCGCATACCGCAGCGGCGTCCGCAGGATGGCGTCCTGCGCAGGGGTCACACCCACTGCCAAGCCCGGCCGGGAGTCGCCGGCGAACTGCTCGAAGCCGAGCAGTTCGGTCCGCAAAAGCCGGGGCGTGAGGCGCTGCCAGCCTGCGATGACGCCCGCCGCCTGGGCCAGCGTCTGGGGCACCGGAGCGGCCCCCGTCAGCGCCACAGGAGTCACCTGTCCGAGTTGCTGCGGCATGGATTGGAACCCGGACAGAGTCTGTCCGGCGCTCGCCGTGACAACGCTTTGGTCGTCGAGGTCGAAACGGGCGGGCAGTTCACCGCGTCGGCAGCCGCCCTTCGGTGCGTACTGCATCTGCAGGGTCAGCGTGTTCGCACGCTCGACGAGCTCGGAGCCGATCGTCGCGCTGGCGGCGAACGCGGAGTTCTCTGTCATAGCCGTGGAGCTGACGAGGGTGTCGTTCCACAGCACGTTGATGCGGCCGGTCCCGCCGAGCACGGGGGTGACGGCGCCCCTGAGCTCGAGGGCGAATCCAGCGACTGGACGTCCGAAGGCCACCTGGTCGATACCCAGGTTGAGCTCGACGTCACCGATGCCCGTGAGGGGCGGGGGCTCAAGACCCAGATCCCCGAGGGTCTGAGAGAGATCGCCGAAACGGTCCTCGAAACTGGCTGACGGCGAAACCGCAACACGCTCACCGGCCACGGACACGTACTCGCTGGCCAGAGACAGCACCGATGTCGTCAAGGAGTCCGGTGGCCCACTGACAGTCAGCACACCGCCTCGCACCACGACCTGCGGGCGGTCCCCGCCTCGACTGATCCGGATCACACGCTGAGCCGCGGGCTGCGCAGGACGCGGCACGTCAGGTGCATACACCACCCGGGCCTGCGGACCGAACACCCTCTGGGCGACCGCGATAGCGTTCAGCGCGGCCTGCTGTTCGGAGACCACCGGCCGGACTGACGTCGTGACGATCACCTCCCGGGCACCCGGACTGAGATAGCCCGCAACACTGGTCGGGCCTCCGCCCACCAGCCGGTAGACGATCCGCGGGTTGAGCAAGCTTGCGCTCGAAGCGCCGGTGTCGATGCACTCATCATCGGAGTCCAGCTGAACTCGAAAACCGACGGTGACGAGGCCGGCGCGGGCATCACCGGGTCGCAGTGGAACGCGAAGCCGCGCGTCACGCGAGGCGGGAACCTTCGCCATGACGCGGTCGTTGACCGTGAGGATGATGCTGCCCGGCAGTGTGTAGGTGCTGCGCACCGTCGTGGTGAGTCGCTGCGGTACCGCGTTGGGTGGCAACAGAATCCCGGCCGTGGCCTGTCCGTGCGGTCCCGTGATGGTGAAGTCGTTGCCGGTCCCCGTAATGAATGTGGTGGCGGCTCGCGTGGGCGGCGCCGGGGCGAGGGCCACCACCAGAGCACTCGCGACCAGGACTCTCGTCGCCCAGACCACCAGCGACATCATGGGAGCCCCCTCCAACAGCGGTGGCGACATCGTACTTGAGCGCGAGGGAGTCTGCCAGCGATCCGGCCTCAGGGCCGCGAGCCCCTCCTGAGTGGGGCGGTGGGATCAGGCGGCAGATCGCGCCCTACCCGAATCCGCCGGCTCGGACCCGCCAGGGTGGTGGTACCGGTCAGAACGCGTTGGTCACGGCCCCGGCGACGAGCGGGCCCTGCGCCTCCCGGGTGCACACTGTCGCAGGTCCGATGCCCAGCGCCGCGACGATGTCGTCAGGGCGGACCGTGGGGGTCGCAGCCCGGACGACGACCCGCAGGACCCCGTCGTCGTCGGCTTCGGCAGCCACCCAGTTGTCGGTGACCGCAATGTCGCGAGTACCGGATTTCGTCAGGCGTGGGACGGTCACCGGCGCCCGCTGCCACATCGTGGCGATGGCCGCATCGATCCGCTCGCGGCTGCGGTCCGGCAGTTCGATACGCCAGCGACTGGCCTGCAACTGGTCGGCGAGAGCAGTGCGGTCGGCCTCGGCAGCGGCGAGGATCCGGAAACCGTCCGGCAGCGCGCCGTTGAGCGCGGCGGCCACCTCGTCGGCGGCAACCGGTGCGGACAGACCGAGTTCGACGTACTCGGCCTCACTGGCGGCCCCGGTGGGTGCGGCGTTGGCGTAGGAGATGCGGGGATGAGGCGTGAATCCCCCACTCATCGCTATGGGCAGGCCGGCTCTGCGGACGGCGCGTTCCAGGGCCCGCTGGAAGTCACGGTGACTGGCGAACCGCATGCGCCCGGACTTGCCGTAACGGATCCGCACTCGGGTGACGACCGGTTGGGCCTCGTTCGGCGGCTGTCGGCGCGTCACGCCGGGCTCTCATGCGGCCGATTGGGCGAGAAGGGGCCGATCTGGATGACGGTGTCCATCTGGTCGCACACGCCGCACTGCGAGCATGGGGTCCAGCGGCAGTCGCCGACCTCGTCACCGGCCAACGCGTCCCGCCAGTCCTGCCACAGCCATTCGGCCTCGAGCCCGGAGTCGAGGTGTTGCCAGGGCAGCACTTCGTCGAAGGGTCGTTCCCGGGTGGTGAACCACTCCAGCGACAGTGGTGAGTCGTGCCACACCATCTCGGCGGCGTCAGCCCAGCGGGCGTAGGAAAAGTGTTCCGACCAGCCGTCGAACCGGCCTCCGCTGCGCCACATGGTCTCGATCACATCGGCAACCCTCCGGTCGCCACGGGCCAGCAGACCTTCGATGATTCCCGGCTGTCCATCGTGATAGCGGAAGCCGATGGCGCGGCCGTAGTCGCGGTCGGCGCGGATGTCGTCGCGCAGCAGCGCAAGGCGTCGATCGGTCTCTACCGCATCCAGTTGGGCCGCCCACTGGAACGGAGTGTGGGGTTTGGGCACGAATCCCCCGATGGACACCGTGCACCGGATGTCCCGGCGGCCGGCAGCTTCTCGCCCTGCGCGGATCACTTCGCGCGCCACCCGGCCGATCTGCAGGACGTCCTCGTCCGTCTCGGTGGGCAGCCCACACATGAAGTACAGCTTCACGTGGCGCCAGCCGCCCGCGTAAGCGGCGGTGACGGTGCGGATCAGATCGTCCTCGGTGACGGTCTTGTTGATCACCCGGCGCAACCGTTCGCTGCCGCCTTCGGGGGCGAAGGTGAGTCCCGACCGACGCCCGTTGCGGGACAACTCCTCGGCCAGATCGATGTTGAACGCATCGACCCGGGTGCTCGGAAGGCTCAACGAGGTGCGGGTGTCGGTGTAGCGGTCGGCCAATGTCCGAGTCATGCCCGCGATCTCGGAGTGATCGGCGCTGGACAGGCTGAGCAGGCCGACCTCGTCGAACCCGGTGCGGGCGATGCCGCAATCGACCATGTCCGCGATCGTGGTGGTGGAGCGTTCCCGCACCGGGCGCGTGATCATGCCCGCCTGGCAGAACCGGCAGCCCCGGGTGCAGCCGCGGAAGATCTCCACACTCATCCGTTCGTGGATGGTCTCGGCGACCGGGACGATGGGCGCTTTGGGGTAGGGCCATTCATCGAGGTCCATCAGGGTGTGCTTGCTGACCCGCCACGGGATTCCGGGCCGGTTGGGGGCGATGCGGGTGATGGCCCCGTCCGGGGCGTAGTCGACGTCGTAGAACCCCGGTACGTAGACGGATCCAGTGCGAGCCAACTGCTCGAGGACGGCCGTTCGCCCGCCCGGCCGACCGGCGGACTGCCAGGCCGCGATGATGTCGGTGACGCGCCCGACGGCTTGTTCGCCGTCGCCGAGCACCGCCGCGTCGATGAACGCCGCCATCGGCTCGGGGTTGAACGCCGCATGGCCACCGACCAGCACGATGGGGTGGTCGTCGCCGCGGTCCGCAGCGTGCAGTGGGATTCCGGCGAGGTCGAGCAGGGTGAGCAGATTCGTGTAGCCGAGTTCGGTGGCCAGGCTCACACCGACGACGTCGAAGTCCGCCAGTGAGTGGTGCGCATCGACCGTGAACGACGGCAACCCCGCGCCGCGCAGCTGCTCTTCGAGGTCGGGCCACACGGCGTAGCCACGTTCCGCCAAGGCGTCGGGGCGCTCGTTCAGGACCTCGTAGAGGATCTGGAGCCCTTGGTTGGGCGACCCGACCTCGTAGGCGTCCGGATAGACCAGTGCCCATCGGACCGCGACCGAATCCCAGTCCTTGACGACCGAGTTGACCTCGCCACCGACGTACTGAATGGGTTTGGTCACCGAGGCGAGCAGGGGCTCCAACTGCGGGTACAGCGAAGCCGCCATGAAGACCTCCGGGAGTGTGGCAGTGCCCCAGATTACGCCCCCAACACCACTCCCCCGGGAATCCGCCCCAGAACCGCGCCTCCCTAGATCACGCCCCAAGTTACGCCCACCAGAGACGCAGGGTACGCCGCTTCCCACCCAAGCGACCTGGCACTCCAGCCGCCGCCCTGCACGTCGACGTCCGGCCACAGCCGACGTCCGGCCACAGCCCCGTTGGCAGTCGACCTCGACATCAGGGCAAGAAGCCGTACTACCGTGGCCCCACCGCGAGCCGGTCAGCCGCTCCGCGAGCCCGACAGCCGCTCGGCGAGCCCGACAGCCGCTCGGCGAGCCCGACAGCCGCTCGGCGAGCCCGACAGCCGCTCGGCGAGCCCGACAGTAGGAGGACCTCATGCCTGCGATCCCCGGCACCCCGGCCACACGCACGATCGACACCGACCGCGGCCCGGTCGAGTTCCTCGAAGCGGGCGATGGACCAGCCGTGCTCGTGGTCCATGGCAGCCCGGGCGGCGCCGACGCGGGCTGGCTGATGGCCCAGTTCCTGCTCACTGCCGGATTCCGGGTCGTGGTCCCGTCGCGGCCGGGCTACCTGGGAACGCCGCTGACAGAAGCCAACGCATCGATCGACGCGCAGTCGGACCTCCACGCGGCCCTCCTGACCGCGCTCGAGATTCCACAGGCCGGGGTGTTGTGCTGGTCCGGAGGCGGTCCGTCGTCGTATCGGATGGCGGTGCGGCACGCGGACCGGGTCACCGCACTGGTGGCGGTGGCGGCTGTCAGCCGGCGGTACGAATGGCATCTGGGCATGGACGAGAAGTTCACGTTCGGCACCCGGCCGGGCAACTGGCTCATCGGCATGATGGCCCGACATCAGCCCGAGAAGTTGATCGCCGCCACCTTGTCCACGGAGGGTGATCTGGACAAGGAACAGATCCAACAGTTGGTCGCCCAGGTCTGCGCCGACCCGGTGCAGCGACAGTTCGTCCTGAGCCTCGCGGGCACGGTCAGCCACCGGGGGGATCGCCGCGCCGGAACCGACAACGACATGACGACGTTCGCCGCCATCGACTCGCTGCAACTCGACTCGGTTCAGGTTCCGGTCTTGTTGGTCCAGGGCACCGCCGACACCGACCTGCCGCCCTCCTACACCGATTTCGCCGCCGGGCAGCTGCCGGACAACACCGTCCTCACCATTCCGGACGGCACCCATCTGGCGGTGTGGGCGTCCGCGGACGCCGCCAGTGCGCAGACCCGGATCGTCGATTTCCTGCGGCGGTAGCGCGCCCTGTGGTGGGTTCGATCCGCCGAGCCGGAATCCCTCTCCTCGAACCCGGACTCCTCGGATCCGGACTCCTCGCACCCGGACCCCTCGGACGCGGATCCCTCAGACGCGCGGCGGCGGATTGCTGGCCAACCGCACCAACTGCAGCAGTCCGACCCCCAGCCAGGCCGCGATCATGGACGATCCGCCGTAGGACACGAACGGCAGCGTGACGCCGGTGACGGGCATGACCCCGAGATTCATGCCGATGTTCTCGAACGCCTGCAACGCGAACCAGGCGACGACGCCGACCGCGATCAGTCGGCCGAACATGTCGCGAGCGTCGAACGCGATCCGCAGACCCCGCCACAGCAGCACCGCGAGCAACGCGAGCAGCACCAGCGCTCCGAGCAAGCCGAGTTCCTCGGCGGCGACGGTGAACACGAAGTCGGAGTCGTTGACGGGCACGAACCCGCCCTGGGTCTGCGGCCCGTCGAACAGTCCCCGACCGGTCACGCCCCCCGATCCGACGGCCACGCGCGCCTGCAGAGTGTTCAGTCCCGACCCCCACGGGTCCGCGGTCGGGTCGAGGAACGCGAGGAGTCGCTGCATCTGGTAGTCGGCGAGCAACCCCAGACTGATGGCCGCGACCGCGACGGCGACAGCAGCGCCCCCGAGACCGGCGAGCCACCGCCACGACACCCCGGCGATCAGCATGATCGCCGCGACGATGCCGGTGATGATCATCGCCGAGCCGGTATCGTTGCCGACCAGCACGAGTGCGAGCGGCAGCGCCGCCAGAGCCAGAGCCCGCACGACGACATCGTTGCCGATCGCCTGGTCGCGGGGACCGACGGCCAGCGTGGTGGCCAGGGCGCAGATGAGCGCGAGTTTGGCGAACTCCGACGGCTGCACGGTGAAGCCGAGGGGCAGCGACACCCACGCCTGGGCGCCGGCGATCTCGACGCCCAGTGGTGTGAACGGCAGCAGGAGTCCGGCCATGGCCACGAGGTACAGCACCGGTGACCACGCGCGCAGTGATCGGGGTTCGACCCGGCTGACGGCGTACGCGAGGATCACGGCTGCGAGCACGGACAGGAACTGGCGTTTGGCTGGCGCACCGCCCGTGGTGGCAGCACTGGCCGAGGCGACGAGGACGCAGCCGAGCAGGGACAGCGCGAGCGCCGAGGCGAGCAGCACCCAGTCGAGGCGGGCGGCATGGCGTCGATCGCGCTGCCGCAGAGCCAGGCGGGGCCGGGGGCTTGTGATGGTCATTCGCCGATCCCCCGGACCTCGGCCACTTGCTGCGGCGGACCCTCGGGTCCGAACACCCGCTCGATCCCGACCCCGAACAGCGCCTCGTAGATCCGCCGGGCCGCGGGAGCGGCGGTCTCGCCCCCGGCGCCGCCGTTGGTCACCATGGCCACGACCGCGTAGCGGGGGGCGTCAGCCGGGGCGAACGACGCGAACCACGATGTGGAGTTCTCGCCTTCGACCTGCGCGGACCCGGTCTTGCCGGCGACGGGGAACCGATCGAGCGGGAATCCCGCGAAGGCGTCGGCCGCGGTACCCGATCGGGGTACCGACTCCAGCGCGCGACGCAGGAACCGCAGGGCGGCCCGGTCGCCGGTCAGTTGGCCCATGGCCTGGGGGGCGAGTTCGCGCGCGATGGAGCCGTCGGGTTGCACCAATGCTCGGGCCACCGTGGGCTGCCACAGGGTGCCGCCGTTGGCGATCGCGGCGTACGCGACGGCGAGTTGCAGAGGCGTGGTGGCCGTGAACCCTTGCCCGATGGCGGCGTTGACGGCGTCGCCCTGCCGCCACAGTTGACCCGAGCGGCAGTTCTCGCGGTCGAGTGCGGTGTAGTAGTCGGCTTTGGCCGGGTCGGTGCGACGCATTTCCGGGTACTTCGATTCGGCAGCCGCGCACCAGGCGTCGCGCCGCTGCAGCCACAGGTCGTACTTCTGCGCGGGACTGGCGACCATTCCGCCGACTTCGTTGGGCAGGTCGACGCCGGTGGCTCGTCCCAGGCCGAGGTCGGTGGCTGCCTGGGCCACCGGACCGAGGTCGCCCTGACTTTGCTTCTCTCCTCCGCCTAGGCGCCACAGCCGGTCGCCGGCACGGTAGAACACGGTGTTGCACGACACCTCGAGAGCCCGCTGCAGCGACAGGCTGCCGAACGCCTCGGACTCGTGGTTGGTGAACGTGCGTCCCCCTGCGGTGTAGGTACTGGGGCAGTCGTACGGCTCGGTGGTGGTGTAGCCGGAGCGCAACATGGCCAGGACACTGATCGGCTTGAACGCCGACCCGGGCGGGGAGGTTCCGGAGACCGGGTAGTCGACCAGCGCCCCGCCGCGAGACAGGCGGCGGTAGTCGGCCTGGGTGACGCCGTCGACCCACACCGCGGGACTGAAGTCGGGCTTCGAGCCCATGGCGAGCACGCGGCCGGTGGTGACGTCGAGGACGACAGCGCCCGCCCGGGCGTCGGGGCTGCCCGCGTAGGCGAGCGCGTTGTTCAGCGCGGCCTCGACGGCGGCCTGCAGGCGGGCGTCGATGGACGTCACCAGGTTGGTGCCGGGTTGGGCAGGCACCAGTTGCTCGGTGCCCTGAACGTCACCGGCGGCATCGACCAGCAAGCGTCGTTGCCCGGCGGAGCCGCGCAGTTCGGCGTCGTACTGCTGTTCCAATCCCCCGCGGCCCATGAGGTCCGACGACGTGAGCATCTCGTCCGACGCGAGCTCCTCGGCGGACACCGATCCCAGGTATCCCAGCAGGTGCCCGCCGCTGACCCCGTCGGCGGGATACGAGCGCTTCACGGCACTGGTCAAGGTCACGCCGGGGTAGTCGGTGGGGGTCTCCGCCAGCGGCAGCAGTTCGGAGCGGTCCTTGCTGAGCACCGACACGGGAGTCTGCGGGCTGCCGTCGTCGCAGATCGGGCGGGGCGGTGCGCCGTCGGTGCCGCACAGCACCAGGCGGCTGCGCAGCTCCTTGACCGTAAGACCGAGCCGAGGCGCGACGCGACGCAGGACGTCAGCTCCCACCATCGGGTTGTTCGGCGAGGACCTGACGATCGATGAGCACGCCGGCGGCGGCGGTGTTCGCGACCAGTGCCCGGCCCGACGAGTCGAGGATCAGTCCGCGGGGGGCGGGGTCGGGCACGACCCGGGTGCGGTTGGTCTCGGCGGCTTCGGCCAGGGCGGGCCCACGCACCACCGTCAGTTCGACCAGTCGCCCGGCGAGGACGAGGAGCAGGGCGGCGAGGAACACCCCGAACAGGGCCAGCCGCAGTGTGGAACGTTCATGCACCGGCACTCACCCGGCCACGGTTCCGATGCGCCGCCGACGGCGCCGCACACCCGTGACCCGACGCAGAGCCCCACCGATCAGCGGGACACCGACCACGCCCACGAGCGGCGGTTCCGACGACATAGACCGTGAGCGCCAGCACGGTGGGCTGCACGGCCGCGGCGGAGTCGCCCAGCAGCAGCCCGAAACCGGTGCTGATGGCGGCGCCGATCACGGCGAGAAGAGCCACGATGCCGAGCAACTGCAGCGGGGCGAGGCCGCGCGGGTCGCGCACCCGCCCGGCCAGGTAACCGACCACGACCAGCGCCAAAGCGGTGGCGCCCATAAGCCCGTCGCCGGGGGGCAAGATGTCCAGGGTGAGCCCAGCGGCGAACCCGGCGATGGCCCCGGCGCTCTGCCCGGCGGCCATGGCGATCCCGACGACGGCCACGAGCACCAGGCCGGGTCCGGCGAACGGCAACCGGGCCAACACCACGAACTGGATCAGCACGGCCGCAAGCAGGATCAGCGCCGCGGTGGCGATCTGCCACTGCCGCGGGGTCATGGCGTGCCCTCGGGTCGCGCGGAATCGGTGGGCCGGGTCAGGACGATGACGTGGTCCAGCGAACTCATGCCGGCTGCGGGTTCGACGGTGACCACGCGGTCGAGGTCGCCGAGGTCGCCACTGATCGCGCGGACGGTGCCCACCGGCAGCCCCGCGGGGTAGGGCCAGTCGTCGTCGGAGCCCTGCGTGACCACCTTCTGACCGACTTCGACGGGGACCAGCGGGTCCAGGTATCCGAGGGTCACGCTGTGCCGGTCGCCGGTACCCTGGGCCAGCGCGCTGTCGGCGCCCACCCGCACGGCCACCGAGCTACCCGGGTCGGTGACGAGCAGGACGGTCGCCGTGGTCGCTGCCGTCGTGACGACCCGTCCCACCAGACCGCCGGCCACCAGCACCGGGCTGTCCACGACGACACCGTCGGCGCTGCCTACGTCGATGGTGACGGCTGCCGACCCGAGCCCGGGATCGGCCGCCACGACTCGGGCGGCGACGGCGGACTCGACGCGGCGTTGGGCGGCTGAGGCGGCGGCCCGCTGCTCGGGAGCGTCGGCGAGTTGTTCGGCCAGGATGTCGCTTTGGGCCTGCAACCGGCGGTTGGCCTCCTCGAGGTCGGCGACCTGCTGCTGCAGTGCCTGGGTGTCGGCGCGGCGGAACTCCCCCGTGCGCACCGGCCCCAGTACCGAATCGGTCAGCGATTGCAGGGGGCCGCCGACCACTGCCCCGGCGCTGCGGAGCGCGTCGGTGGGTCCGCCGCGCAGGTCGAGCAGCATCAGCGCGAGGCTCGCGAGGATCAGGACGAGGGCGACCGGTCCGGGTGCCCACCGCCGCCAGCGCCGGGTCCGCAGGTCGGGGTCACTCAGCCGGGGCTGGGGTCGGGGTTGGGGTTGGGATTTGGCGTGGACTTGGGGTCGGGGGGCTTCGGCGAGCGTCGGCGGGGTGCGGGTTGGCGCGGTGCGGGTTGGCTGGGTGCGGGTTGGCTGGGTGCGAGTCGGGGAAGTGCTCACCGGTCACCGCCGGGGTCGGTTCATCAGCAGCGGCTGCAGGTCCGAGAACTCCTCGACACACCGCCCGGCTCCGAGCGCGACGCAGCGCAGCGGGTCGGGCGCTGTGCGCACGGGCATGCGGGTTTCGTGCTGCAGTCGCTCGTCGAGGCCACCGAGCAGCGAACCGCCGCCGGTGAGCACGATGCCGCGGTCCATGACGTCGCCGGCGAGTTCCGGTGGGGTGCGGTCAAGCGTGTCGCGCACGGCGTCGACGATGGCGGTTACGGGCTCGTCGAGGGCCTCGCGGATCTCCTGGGCCGATACGACGATCGTGCGAGGCAGCCCTGAGACGAGGTCGCGGCCGCGGATCTCGGCGTCGGGCTCACCTGCCGCCGGGTACGCCGACCCGATGGACATCTTGACGCGCTCGGCGGTGCGCTCGCCGAGCAGCAGCGAGTACTGCTTCTTCATGTACTGGACCAGAGCCTCGTCCATGGCATCGCCGCCGATCCGGGCGGACAGGCTGACCACGACGCCACCCAAGGAGATGACGGCGACCTCGGTGGTGCCTCCACCCACGTCGACCACCATGGAGCCGGCCGCCTCGTAGACGGGCAGGCCCGCGCCGATGGCCGCGGCCATGGGTTCCTCGATCAGGAACACCCGGCGAGCCCCGGCCGCATAGCCGGCGTCCTCGACGGCGCGGCGTTCGACTCCGGTGATTCCCGAGGGCACACACACCACGAGTCGGGGTTTCGCGAGCGCGCGCCGCGGCTGGGCGCGTTGCACGAAGTGACGCAGCATGTCCTCCGCGGCTTCGAAGTCGGCGATGACCCCGACCTGCAGCGGGCGGATGGCGGTGACGTCGTCGGGCGTGCGCCCGAGCATCTCCTTGGCGCGCTCCCCCACGGCGATCGCCGCGCCGGAGTTCTGGTCGACGGCCACGACGCTCGGTTCGTCGACGACGATGCCGCGACCCCGGACGTAGACAAGGGTGTTGGCCGTGCCCAGGTCGACCGCGAGGTCGCGTCCCATGAGGGCAGCCTCGAACCCCATCACTCACCCCACCACGCCGCACAGCGGCTGTTCGATCCCGACGGCCCAACTCCGTCAGGCCGCAACTGTACTTCGCGAAGGGGCCCGGAGGAAGGTGCCACGGCGAGTCGATCCGCGACTCACCCGATCCGGGCAATGCCCTGATGCCTTGGCCGGGTAATGGCCGGGCGCTCGGCTAAGTGGGCAATCGCCGGCCACCCCGCTCGCGGCGGTGCGAAGCGGCGTATCCGGGCTCTGTCAGGCGCTGAGCTCGGGGAAGAAGATTCCGATCTCGCGGACGGCGGATTCGGGCGAATCGGAGCCGTGGGACACGTTGTTCTGCATCTCCGTGGCGAGGTCGCCGCGGATGGTGCCGGGAGCAGCATTGACCGGGTTGGTGGCACCCATCATTGTGCGCCAGGCGGCGATGGCGTCGGGGCCTTCGATCACACCGGCGAGCAGGGGGCCGCTGGTGATGAAGTCGACCAGGTCGGCGAAGAACGGCTTGTCCTTGTGCTCGGCATAGTGACGGCCCGCGGTGTCGGCGTCCAGCGTGCGCAACTCCAGCGCGACGAACCGGAACCCCTTGCGCTCGATGCGGGCGATGACCTCACCCATCAACCCGCGGGCGACGCCGTCGGGCTTGACCAGGATCAGCGTGCGTTCGGTCATCGGTTGAGGTCCTTTCGGAAGAAGCTGGCGGATCGGCGGCGGCCTCAGCGGCCGTCGCTCACCGGTTCAGTGTCCCCGACGCCGCCGGGCTCGGGGTCGGCGGGGGCCACTGTCCGCGCGGCGCGGATCGCGTCGACGCGGCGCCCTTGCTGCACAGCGACGAAGAACAGTCCCGCGAAGATGACGGCCAGCAGGATCAGCAGCGGCACCACGAATCCGGCCGCGAGGATCAGAGCCTGGACGACCCACCCGAGGCCGACCCCGAGTGGACGGGTGATCGTGGCGATCGACAGCACAATCAGCGCGGTGACCACCGCGAGGAACACCCACGCCCCGGTGGCGGGCACGCCCGCGGTGTTGATGGCGACCGGAACGCCGAGGGCCACGATGAGCCACTCGAAGACCAGGACCGTCGACCCCAGCACCCTCATGTCGGTTCCTCCGCACCCAGAATCGTGCGGGCGTCTCCGGCCGTCACGACGGAGCCGGTGACCAGCACCCCGCCGCCGGTCTGCTCCGCGTGGCGGCGGGCGACCGTCAACGCCTCGGCCAGGTCGGGCTCCACATCGACATGGTCCGCGCCCCACACGGCGGCCGCGAGTTCGGCCATGGTCTGGGGGTCACAGCTACGCCAGGAGTTGTTCCGGGTGACGACGACGCGGTCGGCGACATCGCGCAGAGCGCTCATGATGCCGGCGACATCCTTGTCGGCCATCGCCGCGAGGACGAGGGTCAGGTCCGGGAAAGTGAACGAGTCCCGCACCGCCTGGGCCAGGGCGCGGGCGCCCGCGGGATTGTGTGCCGAGTCGATCAGGACCGTCGGCTCACGGGCCACCACTTCGAGGCGACCCGGTGACGTGACGCTGCCGATGGCATCGACCAGTGCCGAATCCAGTGCGGAGTGCGACACCAGCAGCGCCTCGACGGCCGCCACGGCGAGCACCGCGTTGTCGGCTTGGTGGCCGCCGTGCAGACCGAGGAACACCTCGTCGTACTGGCCCGTGACGGTCCGGATGCCCAGCACCTGCCCCCCGACCGCCACGACCCGCTCGACCAGGTCGATGTCACGGCCGACCACCCGCGCCGCGGCACCGACGTCCGCGCAGCGTTGCAGCAGCAGGGCCATGACCGTGGGGTCCTGATGGCCGATCACCGCGATCGATCGGGGTTTGATGATCCCGGCTTTCTCGGCGGCGATCTGTTCGATGGTGTGGCCGAGCCAGACTTCGTGGTCGAGGGCCACGGGGGTGATCACGGCGACGTCGGCATCGGCGACGTTGGTGGCGTCCCAGCGGCCGCCGAGTCCGACTTCGATGA
Organism: Candidatus Nanopelagicales bacterium; assembly: GCA_037045355.1. NCBI lineage: Bacteria > Bacillati > Actinomycetota > Actinomycetes > Candidatus Nanopelagicales > Candidatus Nanopelagicales bacterium. Next base: position 102,856 of record JBAOHO010000010.1, read on the forward strand.
TGGCAACGTCCACCGGAGCGTCGGCGAACGCCGCGAACGCGATGCAGGTGAGGACCTCGAAGAAGGTGAGCGCCGGACGGTCCTCGGCTGCCTGTTCGGTGTCGACGATGTCGATGACGGGTCGGATGTCCTCGTAGGACGCGACGAATTCCTCGGCGCCGATCGGGTGCCCGTCCACGCGGATGCGTTCGGTCACGGAGTTCAGGTGGGGGCTGGTGAAGGTGCCGACCCGCAGACCGGACGACAGCACCAGCGTCTCGATCATGCGCGCGGTGGAGGTCTTGCCGTTGGTGCCGGTGATGTGGACGATCCGCGGCGACCGCTGGGGGTCACCGAGTAACTCCATGACCCGCGCGACCCGGTCGAGGGTGGGCACCATGTCGGTCTCGGGCTGCCTCGCCAGCAGTTCCTCGGTCACATCAGCGAGGTCGGGCGGTTCCGTCACTGTCGCAGTCTATGGGCAGCGCGGCGAGTCAGAAGTTCAGCCGACGCTCAGCCCGGGTACATCCGGGCTCAGGTCTGCTCGGGCACCATCACGATCGCGCCCGAGGGGCATTCGGTGGACACAGATCCCGCAGCCTTTGCAGTAGTCGAGGTCGAACGCGTAGTCGCGGCCGTTGTCGCCGGCCTCGGAGCCGCGCGGCAGTTTGCAGCACCGCGTTGTCGGGACACACGCCGAAGCAGTTGTCGCAGCCGAAGCAGTTGCCGCACGACAGGCAGCGGCGGGCCTCGAACAGGGCGGTCGACTCGTCGAGGCCCTGCTTGACCTCGTCGAAGGTGCTGAGCGCGGCGGGCGACGTCCAGCGTCGGGCTGCACGGTCTTGGGCGCGTCGGTGTAGTACCAGGTGTTCAGCGTGTCGAAGGTCGCCAGCGGCGGCCGCGCGGGCGTGCACGAACTGCTCCCCGCGCAACCAGCCGTCGATGTTGCGGGCGGCCTGCTTGCCGTGGCCCACGGCCACGGTGACGGTGCGTTCGCTGGGGACCATGTCGCCGCCGGCGAAGATGCCCGGGGTGCCCGGTCATCATGCGCTCGTCGACGCGCACGACACCATCCGTCGACCTCCAGACCCGGGCACGCCCGTCGAGCAGCGACAGGTCGACGTCCTGACCCAGGGCGAGCACGAGCGAGTCGGCGGCCAGCTCCTCGGTCTCGCCGGTGGGCTGCGGGAATCCGGTGTCGTCGAGTTCCATCCGCTCGACCGGCGATCGTGCCCGGCGTCGACGTGTTTGATGGTGGACAGCCACCGCATCAGGACACCCTCCTCAAGGGCCTCCTGCACCTCGATGTCGTGGGCGGGCATGCGGTCGCGGGTGCGGCGGTACACGACGATCGCCTCGTCGGCGCCGAGCCGCTTGGCGGTGCGGGCGGCGTCCATGGCGGTGTTGCCGCCGCCGTACACGACCACCCGCCGTCCCAGCAGCGGCTGGCTCGTCGTCCTCCATGCCCCGCAGCAGGCGACACGGCGTCGAGGATCGTGGGCGGACTCCCCCGCCGGGATGTAGGCACGCTTGCCGATGTGAGCGCCGACGGCGAGGAATACGGCGTCGAACCCGTCGTCGGTCATGGCGGCCAGGACGTTGTCGACGCGGGTATCGAGTTCGAGATCGATGCCGAGCGCCGAGCACCCGGTCGATCTCGGCGTCCAGGACGTCGCGGGGCAGGCGGTAGGCGGGGATGCCGAACCGCATCATGCCGCCGGCTTCGGGACCGGCGTCGCGGATCGTGACGCGCGTGACCGAATCGACGCAGGTGGTAGGCGGCGGACAGTCCGGAAGGTCCGGCGCCGATGACCAGGACGCGTCGTGCCGGTGTCGGCCGCGGGCGCGGGTCGAGCTGCCAGCCGTCGCGACAGCGCGGCGTCGCCGAGGAACCGCTCCACGGAGTTGATGCCGACCGGTTGGTCGAGTTGGGCACGGTTGCAGGCCGATCTGGCACGGGTGGTAGCAGACCCGGCCCATGATGGCGGGGAACGGGTTGTCGGTGACCAGCAGCGCTCCAGGCGCGCCTCGTAGCTGCCCTCCTCGGCTTCGTAGAGCCAGCCCTGGATGTTCTCGCCCGGCCGGGCAGGCGTCGTTGCACGGCGGCAGCGCGTTGCGGTACACGCGGCCGTTCGGTGCGCCAGGAGCCGGTCTTGTTGGCCAGGCTGGAGCCGACGTCGAGGGTGATGGCGAAGGGCTTGTCGCTCATGACCGGCGACCTCCTGCGATGCCGTAGCGGGCGATGTTGCGGTCGGCCGTGGGCCTGGATGCGGTCGAGTCACTTCGGTGGCGGGCGGGTCTTTGAACAGGTGCGCGAACCGTTTCTGGCGGCGACAGGTATTCGGTGACGGGCACGCGGCGTGCGGATCGGGGCGACGGAGGTCACCTCGCCGTCGCGGGCCTCGAAGACCGGGAACAGCCCGCTCTGCGTGGCCAGGCGCGCGAGCAGGATGGTTTCGCCGCTGCGCGGAACCCCAGCCCAGCGGGCAGGGCACGAGAACGTGCAGGTAGCGGGCGCCGCGGAGCGACATGGCGGTGCTCGACCTTGGCCTCGAGGTCGCGCAGGTCGGCGACCGTGGCGGTGGCGACGTAGGGGATCTCGTGGGCCATGGCGATGCGGGGCAGGTCCTTGCCCTGGCCGAACTGGTTGCCCGGGATGTGCGTCCGACTGCCTGGGTGGTCATGGTGCGCGCGGCGGGCGGCGTGGCGCCGGAGCGCTGCACGCCGGTGTTCATGTAGGCCTCGTTGTCGTAGCAGATGTACAGCACGTCGTCGTTGCGCTCGAACATGCCCGACAGGGTGCCCATGCCGATGTCCACCGTGCCGCCGTCGCCGCCCTGCGCGACGACCCGCACGTCGGTCGCGGCCCTTGACCCGCAGCGCCGCCGCCACTCCGGTGGCCACCGAGGGGGCGTTGCCGAACAGCGAGTGCAGCCACGGGATCTGCCAGCTGGTCTCCGGGTACGGGGTCGAGAAGACCTCCAGGCAGCCGGTGGCGTTGACCGCCACGAGTCTGGCCCTCGGTGGCTCGCATGGCGGCGTCGAGCGCGTAGCGGGCGCCGAGTGCCTCGCCGCAGCCCTGGCACGCACGGTGTCCGCTGGTGATGGCGTTGCTGCGGCCGGGGTCGGATTGAACGCTGAGGTCCTCGATGTCGAGCAGTCGGTTGCCGACTGCGAACGATCCGACTTGGTAGAACTTCACGGTGCTCGCTCACCGGGGCCTCCCCACTGCGTGCGGGTCGCCGACGCCGGCGACGTCGCGCAGGATGTTCTCCGCCGCTGGACCGGAACGCCGGATGTTCGCGAGTGCGCTGCAGTTCGCGTTCGATCAGCTCGGTCTTGCAGGTCGAGGAACGTCAGCGGTGCCAGGTCACCGGCCGAGTCCCTGTCGGATCATCGTGGCCAACGACGACGTCAGGATCGGCCGCCCACCAAGACCAGCGATGACGGTGGTGGTGTGGATGGGCAGGTCGGCCAGCGCGGTGCGCACGTTGGAGCTGACGATTCCGCCGATGCCGACGGCGAGGGACTTCTCGAGCACGATGACGCGGTCGATGCCGGACAGGGCCTCCCGGACCGCGTCCAGGGGGAAGGGCCGGAACGACGTGATGCCCAGTACGCCGACGCGGATGACCGGCGTCGCGCAGTTCGTCGACGGTGTCCTGCAGAGTGCCGAGCACGGAGCCGAGGGCGACCACGGCGATCTCGGCGTCGTCGAGCCGGTAGGGCGAGATCAGACCGTCACGCTCGCGTCCGGTGACGGCGCCGAACTCGGCGGCGATGTCGGGGATCAGTTCCAGTGCCTGCATCTGACGCAGGTGGGCGAGGTAGCGCACTTCGAGGAATGCTTCGGGCCCGACCATGGCGCCGATGGACATGGGGTCGGCAGGGTCGAGGACCTGGCGCGGGTCGTAGCCGGGCAGGAACTCGTCCACTGCGGCAGCCGACGGCATGTCCACCTCTTCGACGGCGTGCGTGAGGATGAATCCGTCCATACACACCATGACCGGCAGCGACACTTCCTCGGCCAGTCGGAATGCCTGGATGTGCAGGTCGACGGCGTGCTGGTTGTCCTCGGCGTACAGCTGGATCCAGCCGGAGTCGCGCTGGCTCATGGCGTCGCTGTGGTCGTTCCAGATGTTGATCGGGGCGCCGATGGCGCGGTTGGCAACGGTCATGACGATGGGCAAGCCCAGCCCGGACGCGTTGTAGACGGCTTCGACCATGTACAGCAGACCCTGGCTGGCGGTCGCGGTGTAGGTGCGGGCCCCCGTGGCGCTGGCTCCGATGGCGGCGCTCATGGCAGCGAACTCGCTGTCGACGTTGAGGTATTCGCACCGCTGCAGTTCGCCGGACTTCACCAGGGCGCTGAGGCTTTCGACGATGTGGGTCTGCGGCGAGATGGGGTAGGCGCAGATCACCTCGGGCCGGGTCAGGGCGACCGCCCGCGCGACCGCCTGCGAGCCCTCAATCTGCAGTCGCATCGGCTGCCTCCATCCCTGCGGCGACCAACTCGTAGGCCTCGCGCGCGGCCGCCATGTTCGCTTCGAGGACTGGCCCTGAGAACCGCTCGGCCAACGCCAGTTCGAGACCCGCGAGCGTGATGACGTGGGTGAGCGCCGCGAAGCCGGCCAGCAGGATCGCGTTCGGCACCGGCCGACCGATGTGCCGTAGCGCCATCTGAGTGGCCGGCAAGGTGACGATTCGTTCGCTCCTGTGGTCGGCGAGGTAGGCGTCGATGCCGAGGCGGGCGATGTCCTCGGTAGTGTTCACGACCAGGTAGGCGTGTTCTGGCAGGCCGGCCAGCAGATCGACCTGGTGGAGCAGGGTGGCGTCCTGGATGATCAGCGCGTCGGGCACCACGATCGGTTCGCGGGTACGGATCGGCTTGTCGTCGATGCGGCAGTACGCGACGACAGGGGCGCCGGTACGTTCCGAGCCGAAACTGGGGAAGGCCTGTGCGTGGGCACCGGCGTCGAAGGCGGCGACGGACAGCAACTCCGCAGCCGTGACGACCCCCTGACCACCTCGACCGTGAATGCGGGTCTGGAACACGTGGGATCTCCGTCCGACTGTCTACCCCCACCGTACGCCTGTCGATTGGACGCGGACCCTTCAAACGCGGGACATTGAAGGAGCTCGAGTACTCACTTCGAGCTGAGTGGGCACAAAGGAGAAGTCCATGACCGCACCGTCCACCGGGACCGTCTCACGACCCGGAACCATCACGCTCATCGTCGTGCTGATGTGGATCAACGCCATCATCGAGATCATTGGCGGCGTCCTGTTGATGCTCGGCGCCACCAGCAGCAGTTTCGTCACGGGATTCGACGAGGGCGCAGGAGTCGAGGACGTCACCGGGGGTGTCCTGCTCACGGCCGGCATCATCGGCGTCATCTTCGGGATCATCACGATCTTGTTGGCCATTGGCCTGAAGAACGGCAGCAACGGAGTTCGGATATTCGTGACGATCTTGATCGTCCTGCAGATTCTCGTGGACGTCGCCGAACTCACGATCTGGCAGAACCGGTCCATCTGGACGGGACTGCTCGGCATCCTGATCTGGCTGATCATCCTCGGCATGCTGTGGAGTTCCCGCGCGAGCGCCTTCTTCACGCAACCCAAGACCTGACCAGCGCGTAGGCGGCCCGATCCCCGCAACACCGCTCGCGAGCAACAGCCAGATGTGGCGTCGCTGGCAGCGCCATTAGACTCGGGGACCGTGCCTGCCGAACCAACGCCTGTGTCCATGCCCGACCGCCCCGCGCTGGAGGGCCTCGAGGACAAGTGGTCCCAACGCTGGGAATCCGACGGCAGTTATCGCTTCGACCGCAGCAAGACTCGCGCCGAGATCTACAGCATCGACACCCCGCCCCCGACCGTCAGCGGCGCCCTGCACGTCGGGCACGTCTTCTCCTACACCCACACCGACTGCATCGCCCGTTACCACCGCATGCGCGGCAAGGAAGTCTTCTACCCCATGGGCTGGGACGACAACGGCCTGCCCACCGAGCGCCGGGTGCAGAACTTCTACGGCGTGCGCTGCGACCCCAGCCTGCCGTACGACCCGGACTTCACTCCCCCGGACAAGCCCGACCCCAAACGCCAGATCCCCATCTCGCGGCGCAACTTCGTCCACCTGTGCGAGTCGCTGACCGAAGAGGACGAGAAAGGCTTCGAGTCGCTGTGGCGCCACCTCGGGCTCAGCGTCGACTGGACGCAGACTTACCAGACCATCGACCACAACGCCCGCCTCACCTCGCAGAAGGCGTTCTTGAACAACCTCGAACGCGGCGAGGCCTACCAGGCCGAAGCCCCCACCTTGTGGGACGTCACCTTCCGCACCGCCGTCGCCCAAGCCGAACTCGAGGACCGCGAACTCCCCGGCGCCTACCACCGGGTGTCGTTCCACCGACCCGACGGCGAGCTGGTGTTCATCGAGACCACCCGCCCCGAACTACTCGCCGCGTGCGTCGCCCTGGTCGCCCACCCCGACGACGACCGCTACAAGCCGCTGTTCGGTACCAGCGTCACCACACCGCTCTTCGGCGTCGAAGTACCCGTCGTCGCCCACGAACTCGCCGACCCCGACAAAGGCTCGGGCATCGCCATGATCTGCACGTTCGGCGACACCACCGACGTCACCTGGTGGCGCGAGCTGCAGCTGCCCGCCCGACCGATCATCGGGTGGGACGGCCGCATCATCGCCGAGTCGCCCTCCTGGATCACCGACCCGGCCGGCATCGCTGCCTACGCGTCCCTGCACGGCGCCACCATGTTCACCGCACAGCAACGCACGGCGGACATGCTGCGAGAGTCCGGCGACCTGCACGGCGACCCGAAGCCCATCACCCACCCGGTGAAGTTCTTCGAAAAGGGCGACCGGCCGCTGGAGATCGTCACCACCCGGCAGTGGTACCTGCGCAACGGCGGCCGCGAACCGGCACTGCGCGAAGAGCTGCTCGCCAGAGGGCGGGAACTGCACTGGCACCCCGACCACATGCGCGTGCGCTACGACAACTGGGTCTCCGGCCTCAACGGCGACTGGCTCATCTCGCGGCAGCGCTTCTTCGGCGTTCCGATCCCGCTGTGGTACCGCCTCGACGACCACGGCAACCCGCAGTACGACGACCCGATCATGCCGAGCGAACTGCCCGTCGACCCGGCGTCGGACTGCCCGCCCGGCTTCACCGAGCAGCAGCGCGGCGCCGCCGGAGGGTTCATCGCCGACCCCGACGTCATGGACACGTGGGCCACGTCATCACTTAGCCCGCAGATCGCCGGCGGCTGGGCCACCGACCCCGACCTCTGGGCCCGCGTGTCCCCTATGGATCTGCGCCCGCAGGCCCACGAGATCATCCGCACCTGGCTGTTCTCGACCGTCGTGCGCTCCCACCTCGAGGACGACCGGCTGCCGTGGAGCGACGCGGCGATCTCCGGCTGGATCCTCGACCCCGACCGCAAGAAGATGTCGAAGTCCAAGGGCAACGTCGTCACGCCCATGGGCCTGCTGGAGCAACACGGTTCCGACGCCGTGCGCTACTGGGCCGCCAGCGGCCGCCCCGGCACGGACACCGCGTTCGACGAGGGCCAGATGAAGATCGGCCGCCGCCTGGCCATCAAGATCCTCAACGCCTCACGGTTCGTACTGCTCTCCGCCCCAGACAAGCGCGATGCCGCCGACGTCACGAATCCGCTCGACCTCGCCATGCTCGCGCAGTTGGCCCGGGTGATCGACGACGCCACCCGCGCCCTCGACGACTACAACTACACCCGCGCGCTGGAGTCAGCCGAGTCGTTCTTCTGGACGTTCTGCGACGACTACCTCGAACTGGTCAAGGCGCGTGCCGCAGACGAGTCCGACGACGCCGGGCGGCGTTCGGCCCAGGCCTCTCTGCGGGTGGCGCTGCGGGCCCAACTGCTTCTCTTCGCCCCGTTCCTGCCGTTCGTCACCGAAGAGGTCTGGTCGTGGTGGCAGGCGGGGTCGGTCCATCGCCACCCCTGGCCCAGTTCGGACGACATCCCCACCGGCGGAGATCCCGAGATCCTGACCTCGGTCAGCGCGGTGTTGAGCCGGGTCCGCAAGGCCAAGAGCGAGGCGAAAGTCGGGATGCGCACGCGCGTCCATCACGCGACCGTCACCGGACCCGACGCCGCCCAGGATCGGATCCGAGCCGCCGCCGGAGACCTCGTCGCGGCCGGGCGTATCGACGATCTCCGGTTCGCGGATGGAGCCGAACTCGCCGTTTCGGACGTCGAGTTGGTCACCGACTCCTGATCGAACCCGGCCGCCCACCGGGGGCGAGGTGCCAGCGACCGGGCGGCCACCGGCACGGGCACGATCAACTTGGTGGGTACTTCGGTGCCCTGAGGCCGTCGCGCTGAATCGGATCGGACGAATCCCTGTGACTATCGCTGTGACCGACGTGCCTGCGAACGTCTGCTGCGACGCTCGGGTACCGCCGATCGTCAACACACCCCCAGGACGGCTGCCGCAGTGGCAGGATGTTGTCGTCCTGACACGAGGAGTCGACCATGCGCCTGCGCCGGAGGAAATCCGAGGAGTCCGACGCGCCCGTCGATGCTCAGCAACTTCCTCCGGATCAGACCGCTGCGCTCCCCGTGTATCAGGGCCCGCAGCCCACGGCGGTTCCGGACTACCCGCCCCAGACCTACGCGGAGCAGGTCAATCCGCAACAGGCGTATCCGGATCAGACGAGCGCACCCCAGGTCTATCCGTCCGGCACTGACGCCAGCCAGCCGTATCCGCCGCAGACCTACAGCGACCCCCATCAGCCCGCCAACTACTTCGCACCGGCGTCCGAACCGGAGCCTGCTGCCGGCCCTCCGGCGCGGGGCACGGCACCGCAGCCCGAGGACATCAACAGCGTGGCGGTCGCGATCCTGCCCGGAGTGCCGCTGCCTGAGTGGGCGACCCCGGCCCCCGGCGGCGCGGCGCTCATGACGGAGGCCGCGCTGGCTCCCGGCACCGTGGCACCGACACCCGAGTCGGCACCGGTCGAGACAACGCCGGCGGCGCCGGCGTTGTACGACACCTCGCTGCCGCCCGCGTTCCCCCCCGGCTCTCCGTTGCCGCCCCCTGATCCCGCGCAGTGGTCCGAGCACCCTCTCGGCCCCGTGGTGTGGGGGTCCGCGCCGCAGACCGAACCGCAGCTTCCGGCTCCGACAACGCCCCCGGTCACCCCCACCTCCGATCAGGACACCACTGGGCAAGGGGCGACCTCAGTGCCCGCCATGCCTCCGCCAGTCGGGGCACCGGTGGTGGATTCCGCTGCGGCCTCCCCCCCACGCCCCCAGGCAGCCACAGCTGCCTCCCCTGATCTCACGAGCGCGGCTGCTGCGTCGTCATCGCCTCCCGCGGATATGGCGCCGCCGCCTGTGGTGACACCATCGCCACTCGCGACTTCCCAAACGTCATCTGCGTCCGTCGTCCCGCCACCCTCCGCCGTCTCGTCGCAGCCAAAGACAGCAGCGCCCGCGCCGCCCCAGTCCGAGGGATCAGCCTCTCCAGCCACGCCACCCGCCCCCTCGGTGACGACCGCATCCGACACCGCCGCCGCTGGGGCGTCTGCCGCCGATGCGCCTGCCGCGACTGCCGCGGTGCAGCCGCAGTTCGGGTGGTTGGTGGAGCCCGACGAATCCCCGTCAACTCCTCCAAGCCCGCCAACCCCGTCAGCTCCGTCACCTCCGTCAGCTCCGTCAACCCGGTCAACCCCGCCGGCCCCGTCAACCCGGTCAACCTCGTCCGCTCCTCCAACCCCGCCGGCCCCGTCAACCCGGTCAACCTCGTCCGCTCCTCCAACCCCGCCGGCCCCGGAACCGCGACCGGATCCCATCGGGCCGCCTCCGGCTGGCCACGCGATTCCCGTTGATCGACCCCGCACTGTCACCCGGCCGGTGACGCAGCCGTGGTTCAACCCCCACGACACCGTTGACGATGAGCCACCCGCCCCGCCGTCGACGACGAGTTCCTTGCCCACCTTCTCTTCCGAGGCCTCTGACCACAGTTCGTCTGGCTCTGACCCTGCAGCTTTCACGAACGGAGCGACGCCCCCTCCCCGAGATACAGGCGCACCCGAAGCGGCACTGCCACTGGCCGCGACAGTGGCTGCAGTGGCCGGCGTCGCGAAGTCGCCGGTGGCCGACTCCCGGGCCACTGAGGCCAGCGCCGCGGAGGCCGCCTCGGCTGATCTCCCGACGACCGTCGACGTACCCGAACCACCTCCCTCGGGTGCCCCTATCGCGACGGCCGATGATTCGACACCTCCTGCAACGACGACAGCGACGGACGAGTCGACACCTGCCCCCTCAGCAGACCCGGGAGCCCCACCGGCAGACCCGGGAGCCCCACCGGCAGACCCGGGAGCCCCACCGGCAGACCCGGGAGCCCCGCCGGCAGCCACGGGAGCCCCAGCGGCAAACCCGGAAGCAGGGGCTGAACAGCCACCCGAGCCGGACACCGGGGCGGACTCAGAGCAGCCACCCCCACCGGAATCCGAAGACGACGGCTCCCCGTCGAAGCCCCGTGGCCGACGCGCATTGACGTGGATCCTGATCATCGGGGGTGGCTTGATTGCTGTCGCACTCAGCGCCTACATCGCTTTGGTCAACCCTGGCTTCCTCAAGTCCAAGCCCATCGCCCCCGTGGTCCCGGCTGTCGACACTCCCGCAGCGGCGGCAGGACTGACGAAGGCGGCCAAACCCGCCGAGCCCGCCACCGGGGTCTTCAAGAAGACCGCCACCGCGCTCGGCGCCGGCCCTGGCAGCGAGTTCGCGACCTACTCCAACGGAGAAGCACAGACCTCCAACAGCGAGAAGAACCCCAACAGCGAGAAGAACCCCAACAGCGAGAAGACCTCGAACAGCAAGAAGGACTCCCAGGGAAAGCCCGACGGGAAGCAGGAGGCCACCGCCAGCAATGCCGTGACCTCGACCGTGTGGGTGTCCCCCACCGCCAGCGCGGACCCAGCCGCGATCGCCGCCGCATACACCAAGTCAGGCGGGGAGAAACTCGGCACCCTGACCACCGTCCCGGCCGGTCCCCGCGGTGGCTCCATGGCGTGCGCCGCGGTATCCGCTCAGCAGAGTCTGTGTTTCTGGACCGATGAGGGAGTCAGCGGCGCTGCCGACGTGACCGGGATGGGCCGCAGTGCCGCCGCGCAACTGGTGGCGAACATGCGGATCGCCCTCGAGCCTCCGGTCATCCCCTGAGGTGAGGCCGTCGAACCGGTTGGTGAGTCAGTCGAAGTGCTCGTGACTCGCTCAGGCGGTCGTGCGCTCCGATGACGAGCCGCCTCCACGCCGCCGCCGCGGGGTGATCTCGCGGGGAACCATGGTGGGTGCCGCGCGGTCGACGACGGTCTTCTCGGTGATGACGACCTTGGCGATGTCCTTGCGGCTGGGGACGTCGTACATGACGTGGAGCAGGATGTTCTCGAGGATCGAGCGCAACCCGCGCGCTCCGGTGCCCCGCTCGATGGCGAGGTCGGCGATCGCGTCGAGCGCCTTCTTGTCGAACTCGAGTTCGACGCCGTCGAGCTCGAACAACCGCTCGTACTGCTTGACCAGCGCGTTGCGCGGTTCGGTGAGGACCGCGATGAGTGCCGCGCGATCGAGCGCGGACACCGAGGTGACCACCGGGAGCCGGCCGATGAACTCCGGGATCAGTCCGAACTTGAGGAGGTCCTCGGGCATGACCTTGCTGAAGATGTCGTCGGGGTTGGTGTCGCCCGACTCCTCTTCGGTGAGGTGATGCGTGAAGCCGATCGGCTTGGCGCCGACCCGGGACTCGATGACCTTGTCCAGCCCGGCGAACGCGCCCCCGACGATGAACAGCACATTGGTGGTGTCGATCTGGATGAACTCCTGGTGGGGGTGCTTGCGGCCCCCCTGCGGCGGAACCGAGGCCTGCGTGCCTTCCATGATCTTCAACAGCGCCTGCTGGACCCCCTCACCCGAGACGTCCCGGGTGATCGAAGGGTTCTCGCTCTTGCGGGCGATCTTGTCGATCTCGTCGATGTAGATGATGCCGCTCTCGGCCTTCTTGACGTCGTAGTCGGCGGCCTGGATCAGCTTCAGCAGGATGTTCTCGACGTCCTCGCCGACGTAGCCGGCTTCGGTGAGTGCCGTGGCGTCGGCGATCGCGAAGGGGACGTTGAGTCGGCGGGCGAGGGTCTGGGCCAGGAGGGTCTTGCCGGACCCGGTGGGACCGAGAAGCAGGACGTTGGACTTGGCGAGCTCGACGTGTTCGTCGCGGCCCCGCTCGCGACCGCCGAACTGCAGCCGCTTGTAGTGGTTGTACACCGCCACCGAGAGGGTCTTCTTGGCGTTGTCCTGGCCGATGACGTACTGATCGAGGAAGTCGAAGAGGTCCTTGGGCTTGGGCAACTCGTCCATCGACGCGCCAGAGCCGTCGGACAACTCCTCTTCGATGATCTCGTTGCACAGGTCGATGCACTCGTCACAGATGTAGACACCTGGACCTGCGATGAGCTTCTTGACCTGCTTCTGGCTCTTGCCGCAGAACGAACACTTCAGGAGGTCGCCGCCGTCGCCCATTCGTGCCACTGCGCACTCCCTCCTCGAAAGGTGACCGATACCCACCTCATGAACGAACCCTAAGCGCCGGGTCCGACACCGCAGATGCAGCCCCTCAGACCGTACCCCGACCGACCCAGCCACGCCCGGTACCGACTCGGCGTTTCCCCCAGGTGATTGCGAGCGGACGCAGCCGATGGCCGGGGTTGCCCGGCCCCTCTGACCGGCTCAGGCGCCCGACGGCGAGGCCTTGCGGGACGTGATCACCTGATCGATGATCCCGTAGTCCTTGGCCTGCTCCGCCGTGAGGATCTTGTCACGCTCGATGTCGTGCTCGATCTCCTCGACGGGCTTGTTGCTGTGATGCGCGAGGATGCCTTCCATCTCCTTGCGCATGCGGATGATCTCGTTGGCCTGGATCTCGATGTCCGAGCCCTGCCCCTGCCCTTCGCTGTAGGGCTGGTGGATCAGGATGCGCGAGTGCGGCAGCGCGAACCGCTTGCCCGGAGTACCGGCAGCGAGAAGCACAGCCGCCGCGGACGCCGCTTGGCCAAGGCACACCGTCTGAATCTGCGGCTTGACGAACTGCATCGTGTCGTAGATCGCGGTCATAGCGGTGTACGAGCCGCCCGGGGAGTTGATGTAGACCGAGATGTCCCGCTCGGTATCCATCTGTTCCAGGCAGAGCAACTGGGCCATGACGTCGTCGGCGGACGCATCGTCGATCTGCACCCCGAGGAAGATGATGCGCTCTTCGAACAGCTTGGCGTAGGGGTTGCTGACGCGTTCCATGCCCCCTGAGGTGCGCTCCCGGAACTCGGGCAGGATGTAACGCGCCTGAGGCGCGAACAGCGGCTGGTTCATGCGGTACCACCATCTCCGGTCACGTCGCTGGCACTGACCACGACCTGGTCGACGAAGCCGTAGTCCTTGGCTTCGTCGGCGGTGAACCAGCGGTCGCGGTCGGAGTCGGCCTCGACCGTCTCGAGGCTCTGGCCCGTGTGCTGGGCAATGAGTTCGGCCATCTTCTTCTTGGTGTAGAGCATCTGTTCGGCCTGGATCTTGATGTCCGAGGCCGTGCCGCCGATGCCGCCTGACGGCTGGTGCATCATGATGCGTGCGTGCGGTAGCGCGTAGCGCTTGCCGGGCGCTCCCGCGGACAGCAGGAACTGCCCCATGGACGCGGCCAGGCCCATCGCGACGGTGGCGACGTCGTTCTTGACGTACTGCATGGTGTCGTAGATGGCCATGCCGGCGGACACTGATCCGCCCGGTGAGTTGATGTACAAGAAGATGTCCCGCTCGGCGTCCTCAGCGGCGAGGAGCAGGATCTGAGCGGCGATCGTGTTCGCCATCTGGTCCTCGACGACGGACCCCAGGAAGATGATGCGCTCCCGCAACAACCGCTGGTACACCGACTCGTCCAACCCCGGACCCGAGGGCTCGCGGCCCCGGGACTCGGGGAGCAGAATGTCCGACACGTGCAGCCTCCGTGCTCTTCCGTCGTGGTCTTGAAGACCCTAACGCGGCGACCGGGGATCCACTCCCGCAGCACGCACCGTTTCGCGGTCGGCTCAATCCGTCGCGACCGGGCCAGGTCAGGCGGGGGGATTCGACATCCAGGCCGGCAGCCCGCTGGGGCGTCGCGAGGCGCAGCTCAGCGGTCGCGTTCCTCAGCGGCCTCTTCGGCCTCGGCGGCCTCGAGCGCTTCTTCGGCCTCGATCGCTTCGTCTGCTTCTAGCACTGCTTCGGCCTCGTCGAGTTCCTCTTCGGCCTCTTCCAGGGCGTCAACGAGTTCCTCGGCTTCTTCGGCCAGCTCTTCGGCCAGTTCCTCTGCTTCCGCTTCCTCAGCTTGGCGATCGAGCTGCGACAAGTCGATCTCGTTGCCGTCCGTATCGGTGATCCGAGCGGATTCGAGCACGACCGCCAGCGCCTTGCCGCGGCGCACCTCGGCGACCGCCATGGGCACCTGCCCGGCCTCGACGAGGGCCTGCGCGAACTGATCCGGTGACATGCCGTAGCGCGGAGCCTGCATGAGCAGCCACTGGCTGAGTTCACCTTCGCCGACAGAGACGTCCTCCGCCTCGGCGATGGCGTCCATCAGGAACTGGCTCTTCAGCGACTTGCGGGCGTCGGCCTCGACCTCGGCGCGGTGATCGTCGTCGGATTCACCGTGGTTCTCGAAGTGCTGCTCGACCTCGGCGGCGATGACCCCTTCGGGCAGCGGGACCTCGAACGCGGCGAGCAGTTGGTCGTGGGCCTTCTCGCGGGCTTCCTGACCCCGCTCCATGAGCCGGGCCCGCTCCAGGCGCGTGCGCAGGTCGGCGCGCAACTCGTCGAGGGTGTCGAACTCGGACGCCATCATGGCCAACTCGTCGTCGAGTTCGGGCATGATGCGCTCTCGGACCGTCGAGACGGTGACGGAGACCTCGATCGGCTTGCCCTGGTAGTCGCCGAACTCGGGAGTGAAGTCGAACGTGGTGCTTTGGCCGGCGGACAGACCGATGACGGCCTCGTCGAGTCCGGGGACCAGTCCCTCTTCGCCGACCTCGTACGACAGCGCGGTCTGGGCGAGTTCTTCGATCTCGGTGCCGTCGGACATGGCGGTCATGTCGATCAGAAGTACGTCACCGTCGGCCACGTCCCGGTCGACCTCCGAGTACGAACCGAAACGCTTGGCCAAGAGGTCCAGTTGTTCGGCGACGTCCTCGTCAGACACGGCGAGTGGGGCGACCTCGACCTCGATGCCCTTGTAGTCAGGCAGGTCGAAGGCGGGCCGGATGTCGACCTCGGCGACGAAGGCGATCTTGTCACCGTCGGTGATATCGGTGATTTCGACCTGAGGCTGGCCCAAGGGAATGACATCTGCTTCCTTGATGGCGGCCTCGTAGGCGGGGGGGACGGCGGCGTTGACGACCTCTTCGAGCACCGCACCGCGACCGAGGCGCTGGTCGATGATCGCCCGCGGGACCTTGCCCTTGCGGAACCCGGGGATCTGCACCTGGGACGCGATGCGCTTGTAGGCGGCGTCGAGTTCGTCGGTCAAGTCGTCGAAAGGAAGATCCACAGTCAGTTTGACGCGGGTCTCCGACAGGTTCTCAACGTCGGTCTTCACGGGGCTCCTCTGTCGGTCGGCGGTGTCGCCTGGGCGGGTTGTTGGGTGGTGCTGTCTGGTCGGCTGTTGCTGTCGGCTGGGTTGGTTGGTGAGTTGACGGTGGTGGTGATGGTCGGGGCGGGGAGACTCGAACTCCCGATCTCCTGCTCCCAAAGCAGGCGCGCTAGCCACTACGCTACGCCCCGGCAGCCCGCTCAGTGTACGGGCCGGGTCGAGAACATTTTGCGGGCGGATACACTGATGCGCGCACCGCGGGTAGTACTCGGTGGTCGTTGCGGGTGTAGCTCAATGGTAGAGCCTCAGCCTTCCAAGCTGATGGTGCGGGTTCGATCCCCGTCACCCGCTCTCACAGTCGTCCGACAGTGACATCTCCTCTGTTCCGCGGCTGACTTCGTGTCACGACTGACGCCGGCCGACCTCATCGGTAGACCTGCCGGCGATGCCCGACTCGGACGGCCAGGATCAGCAGGCGACGATCGTGGACCTCGTAGACGATGCGGTAGTCCCCCACGCGGACACGGTGCGCCGAACTCTCACCTTTGAGTGGGACACACGCCGGTGGGCGCGGGTTCACCGAAAGAAGCTCGATGGTCGCTCGCACGCGCTGTTGCTCCTTCTTGGGAAGGGCTTGGATCGACTTCAGCGCCCGGCGCGCGATTTCCACCCGGCAGGTGCCGGTCACACCAGTCCGAGGTCGGCCTTGACCTCGTTCCACGGGATGTAATCGTCGTCCTCCCGCGCAGCCCGCAGTTCGGCCAGGTCGACGGCTTCTTCAGCGTCCTCCAGCAATTGCTCGTAGGCCTCGTGGTCCAGGATCACCGCCACGCGGCGCCCACGACGGGTCACGATCACCGGGTCCCCACTGCGCCGGGTGGAGTCGATGAGTTCGGCGAGATGGTTGCGCGCCTCGCTGACAGCAATCTCGGTCATGTACGAATCGTACATTAGCTCGGGCTGGGCGAAGCCGCCTTCTGGCACGAGGGGGCAGCGGCGAAGGCCGCACTCAACTCCGAGTTGGCTCCGGAGGCCGCGGTCGTCAGGGTCGTCGTGAACGATTCCGCAGAAGCGTCGGCCGCCTTCACCGCAATCAACGCCTCAGCAGCGGCACTGACGAAGTCCTTGGTGGTCTGGGCGTCGGCTGCCTTCTGCACCGCGTCAGCGGCGGTCTGAACCGACTCGTCGAAGCTCTTGTCGGCGTTCGACAGCTCAGTTTTCAGTTGCTCGGCACCCGCGGCGTCCACCGGAGCAGCGGCGATCGTCGTGCTGAGCTGATTCACAGACGCCTGCACTTGCCCCGCCTGACTCTTCAGGGTGGCCTTCATCTGTTCCACTGCGGAGTCGCCTTGCGCCGGGTCGTAGGTCAAGTCACTGCCCAACGCATCGAGGCTGGACTGAACTGATGCCGCCGACGTGCACACCGAGTCGGCCCACTGCGCGGACGCCGACAGGCTGGGGGACTCGCTCGGAGAACTCGACCCGCTGCAGCCCGCCAGGCCGATCGCCAGCACCGCCACGGACCCCCATGCCCCGAGTCGAACGTGACGCCCTCGTCGGCTGTCGATCCGGACCGGCTCCGATTGACCGGCCAGCTGGCCCGAATGGCTCGAATGGCTCGAATGGCTCGAATGGCTCGATGGAACGGTGTGCATCTGTCGTGTCCTCCACTGCCGCAGACTTCGATCGGAAACCCCGTGAATCCGGTCGGCGCCATTCTTCCAGACACGAACGTCCGGAGCTGCCGGCCCGAGTTCAAGTCTGATGTGCAACGGAGTTCGCGCAACCCCGCTCCCCCCGCGACAATGACGGAGTGGGCATCGAGGACACCGGCACCGAGCGTGACTCACCGGCCGAGCCTCACGGCGATGGCCCTGACGCCGTGATCGCCGTCGCGGCTCCCGACAATCCGATGCACCGCCTGCTCGGCGGCTGGCGCGGCGGGTTGGAGTCCGCGGCGCCCAGCGTCGTGTTCGCCCTCACCTACGTCGTGGCGGGCCACGGCCTCGGCACAGCACTGATCGCAGCGGTCACGGTGGGAGTCGCGCTGGCGATCCTGCGGCTGGTGCGCCGCGAGAAACCGGTGCGGGTGATTGGAGGGCTGCTGGCCGTCGGCATAGCGGCGCTGGTGGCCGCTCGGACGGGCAACGCCGTCGACTACTTCCTGCCCAGCCTGTTGGCGAATGTCGTGTCCGCGCTGGCGTGGGCGCTGTCGATCCTCGTGGGATGGCCCATGCTGGGCATCGTCGTCGGGCTCGCTCTCGGGCAGCGCACCAGGTGGCGCAACGACCCCGACCTCGTGCGCGTCTACGGACTCGCGTCATGGGTGTGGACGGTGTCGTTCCTGATCCGCGCGGCGGTGCAGTACCCGCTATGGCTCACCGACAATGTCGTCGGGCTGGGGGTCGCCCGGCTCGTGCTCGGCTGGCCCATGGTGCTGGCAGTCATCGGCATCTCCTGGTGGCTGATCCACCGCTCCTTGCCACCGGGCCATCCCGGTCTGCTGCATCCTCGTTCCCCCAGTCCCGCGTCAGTCCCGCGGGAGTAGCCTGCGCGTTATGGCCGACGCCACGACCAGCGCCGATAACTCGACCGTCGCCGTCGTGATGACGGGGGCCGCGGCCAGGGGTGCATTCCAGGCCGGCGCCTTGGCCGCGATCGTGCCCGAATTGGAGGCCCGCGGCCTGCGTCCGTCGGTGTTCTTGGGGGCCAGCGCCGGCGCCATCAACGCCGCGCTGTGGGGATCGTTCGCGCATCTGGGCAGCGACCGGGCCGGCCGACGCATGGTGGACGTGTGGCGCTCGATGGGGCGCAAGGACATCCTGACGCATCCGGTCGGCTCGGTCCTAGGTGACAGTTGGCGGCTGCTGCCCGGTTCCTTGGCCGGGCGCGGGCCCGGGTTGCGGTCGTTGCTCAACACCGAACCGCTCGTGCGCACGTCTCGGACAGTGTTCGACCCTCGCCGCCTCGCCGCCAATGTCGCTGACGACGTCGTGAGCGCGGTGGGGGTCGTGGCCACGCGTATGCCGACCCGCAACGCCGCCATGGGCACTGCTCGCTCGGTCGTCTTCATCGACACGAACCTCCCCACGGAGGGGGTGGCGGACTCGGCCCGCGCTGTCGACGTCGCTGTGGGTCACCTGACCGCCGACACGGTGCTCGCTTCGGCGGCGATCCCGGTCGCGTTCCCGGCGGTGCGTCTGTCCCATCCCACCGCTGTCGCGGGCTGGTACATCGACGGTGGGGTGCGACTGAACGCCCCTCTGCGTCCGGCGGTGGCGCTGGGCGCGCAGACGATTGTCGTGATCTCTGCCGACGCCACCGACTACGCACCCGCCGAAGCCCCAGCCGGAGCGGGCGAACCATGGCCGGACGTCGGTGATGCCACAGCCCTGACCCTGCACACGGTGCTGGGTGACCGGATGATCGAGGACCTGCATGCCTTGCGACAACGCAACGAGTGGATAGCGCAGGGGCTCGTCCCCGTGTCGCGGGAAGGTCGTGCGTACCGGCCCATCGACACCATCACGGTCGGACCGCGACCCGGCGAACTCGCCAGCCTCGCCGAGTACGTCATGACCCGCAAACGACTGTCGCGCTGGCGCAGTTGGATCCGCGAATCCGATCTGTTTGCACTGGAGCGGGTCCTGCGCGGTATCGGCGAGGGCACCGGTCAGCGTGAGCTGCTCAGCTACGTGCTGTTCGACGAGGAGTACTTCGCCGCCCAGATCGAGATCGGGCAGACCGCCGCGCGTGCCGCGCTGCGAGCACTCGACGACAAATGACCCCACCGGGTCTGGCAGGATTCACGATCATGACCACTGCCGCGAACATCACCCGGGCTGAGGCCGCCGCACGATCAGCCGACGTCTCGGTGCAGTCCTACGACGTCGAGTTGGACGTGACCGGCGACACCACCTTCCGTAGTCGAACCACGGTGCGCTTCACCGCGCGCACTGCCACTACCTGGCTCGATCTGATCGCACCAACGTTGCTCAGCGTGACGTGTAACGGCGCTGCGGTCGACATCACCGCCTACGACGGCCACCGCATACAACTGACCGGCTTGGCGGCCGACAACGAGGTCGTGGTCGAGGCGAACTGCGCGTTCATGAACACCGGCGAGGGGTTGCACCGGTTCGTGGACCCCGTCGACGGCGAGACGTACCTCTACACCCAGTTCGAGACAGCGGACGCACGCCGCATGTACGCATGCTTCGAGCAGCCGGACATGAAAGCCACGTTCCGACTCGCCGTGACCGGGCCCGCGCACTGGACAGTCGTGTCGAATGCCCCGACTCCGGAACCGACTCCGATCGGCGACGGGGTGGC
This sequence comes from Candidatus Nanopelagicales bacterium, assembly GCA_037045355.1. Taxonomy (NCBI): domain Bacteria; kingdom Bacillati; phylum Actinomycetota; class Actinomycetes; order Candidatus Nanopelagicales; species Candidatus Nanopelagicales bacterium. The sequence continues at coordinate 122,834 of JBAOHO010000010.1, forward strand.
CCGATGGCAATTCGACACGACGGCTGTGCTGCCGACCTACATCACCGCGCTCGTGGCCGGCCCCTACCACGAGGTGCGCGACGAGTACACGGGCACATACGGCACTTATCCCTTGGGGGTCTTCTGCCGACGCAGCCTGGCCGAACACCTCGACGCCGATGAGATCCTCACTGTCACCAAACAGGGCTTCGAGTTCTTCGAGCGCATCTTTGGCATCCCCTACCCGTTCGGGAAGTACGACCAGTTGTTCGTGCCCGAGTTCAACGCCGGTGCCATGGAGAACGCGGGCTGTGTGACGTTCCTCGAGGACTACGTGTTCCGCAGCCGGGTCACCTACTCGGCCTACGAGCAGCGCGCCAACACGATCCTGCACGAGATGGCACACATGTGGTTCGGGGATCTCGTCACCATGAAGTGGTGGGACGACCTGTGGCTCAACGAGTCGTTCGCCGAGTGGGCCGCTCACTTCTCCTCCGTCGCGGCGACGCGCTACACGGACGCCTGGACCAGCTTCTCCGTGCTGCGCAAAGCCTGGGCGTACCGCCAGGACCAACTACCGTCGACGCACCCGATCGCGGCCGACATGACCGACCTGGACGCCGTCCGCGTCAACTTCGACGGCATCACCTACGCGAAGGGCGCCGAGCGCGCTCAAGCAACTCGTGGCCTGGGTCGGCGAGGACAACTTCCTCGCCGGGCTGCGTGCGTACTTCGGCGACTTCGCCTGGCGCAACGCCACCCTGCCGGACCTCCTGCGGCATCTCGAGGCCGCCAGCGGCCGTGACCTGACCGACTGGACGCGGCAATGGCTGCAAACGTCTGGCGTCAACCTGCTGCGCCCGGAACTCACCGTCACCGACGGGGTCATCGAGCGGTTCGCAATCCGCCAAGAGCCGCCGGCGATGCCGCCGGGACTGGAGCCGGTCCTGCGTGACCACCGCATCGGTGTCGGGCTGTACATCGACCTGCAAGGTCAGTTGGTGCGCGACCGGCTGATCGAGGTCGATGTCACCGGCGCCGTGACCGAAGTCCCCGAACTCGCCGGAGAACGGCAGCCGGAACTGCTGCTGCTCAACGACGGCGATCTGACGTTCGCCAAGATTCGGCTCGATGACAAGTCGGTACGCGCCGCCATCTCCGGGATCGGTCGGATCGACGACTCGTTGGCGCGAACGTTGATCTGGGGTGCGGCGTGGGACATGACCCGCGATGCCGAGATGTCCGCGGGCGAATACGTCGACCTCGTACGCTCGGGCATCGTCGTGGAGTCCGACGTCTCCATCGTGCAGACGACACTGCGGCAGGCGAAAGCCGCTGTCGACCAGTACGCGGCCCCTGAGAACCGACCCCGCTATGCCGAGCTGATGGCAGCCCTGTTGTGGGATGCGGCCAACAGCAGCGATCCGGGCAGCGATCACCAGTTGGCGTTCGTCCGGTCGTTCGCATCCTTCGCCGAGTCCGGTTCCGACCTCGACCGTGTCGCGGGACTGTATTCCGGTGACCTTGTACTCCCCAGCCTGGCCGTGGACACCGACCTGCGCTGGCTGCTGCTGCAGCGACTCGCTGCCGCGGGCCGGTGCGGCACCGCGGAACTCGACGCCGAACGCCAGCGGGACAACACGGCGACCGGTAAACGTCAAGAGGCGCTGGCGCTGGCTGCCCTGCCGACGGAGGACGCCAAGGAACGGGCCTGGGACTCGATCGTGTCGGACCCCGACCTCCCGAACGCCCTGCTGGATGCGACGCTAGGTGGCTTCGCTCAGACGGGGCAGGACGACTTGCTGAGGCCTTACCGGGACAGATATTTCGCCGCCCTCGACGACATCTGGCGCCACCGCACCCCGGAGATGGCGCAGTCGATCACGATGCTGTTGTACCCGTACTTGCTGGTCGAGGACGACACCATCGCCGCGGCGGACACCTACCTGGCCCGTACCGACATCAGGGCATCAGCACGTCGGCTCGTGTCCGAGGGACGGGATGCGACGGCCCGGGCCCTGCGTGCCCGCGCCCGCGACGCCAGCTGACGAGGGAGAGCGAGATGAAGGCTGACGAGAGGAGAACGATATGAAGGCTGACGAAGGATAACGAGATGAAGATCGTGGTGTGTGGTCGGGGCAATGTGGGTTCTGCCTTGGGTGAATCCGCCGCAGAACTCGGACATGTGGTGACGTACGCAGTCCGAGATCCCAGCCGCGCCGACGAGACGGCTATCCCCGGCGGAGCCGACGACGCTGATGTGGTGATCCTTGCGGTGCCGTTCGCAGTCGCCGCAGACACGGCTGCTTTGCTGGCTCCCGGGAAGTCCACCATCGTGGTCGATGCCACCAACCCCTTCGGGGCACCCCTGCCCTCCGGGGCGGCCTCCGGTGCCGCGACCATTGCCGGGGCATTGGGCCCAGGCGTGCGACTCGTCAAGGCTTTCAATGTGCTGGGAGCCGAGAACATGCGCGAGCCCCAGTTCCCCGCCGGTCGGGCGTTGCTGCCCGTCGCCGGTGATGACGACGAGGCTCGCCAGTCTGTCGTGGAACTCGCCCGGGCCATGGGCTACGAGGCCGTCGCCGTCGGCGGACTCGCCAACGCGGGGCTGCTCGAGGAAGCCGCCCGCTACTGGGGGCTTCTCGCTTTCGCGGGTGGGCTGGGGCGCCACTTCGCCCTGGGAGCCTTGACCCGCTGAGCACCCTCCTCCGGAGGCGACTCGTCGTCCCACCGCTTCGCCGCCCGGTGGCGGAGGATGATGGAACACCCGGGTGCGGGATTCAGCCGGGGGGCGTCGGCGTCACCTGTTGACGACGTCGAGGATCTGGGCCCACAGTTCTTGGTCGGCGAGCTCCTCGACCGGCACCGTCCGACCGCAGCCATCGCCGAGAGGGATCGACCAGTTCGGGTACTCGCGATGTGTGCCCGGCTGGTTCTGGGTGCGAACCTCACCGGTCAGATCCGGCAGAGCGACCCCAAGCAGGACGGCGGGACTCGCCGCGAGGCATCGGTGCAGACCGACCACGAACTCGGCGATCGGAGCATCGACCTGCGCGATCCAGCCGCGCTCGTGCAGGAGTCGCCGCCACTCAGCAATCTCCGTGGCATGGTCCCGCCGTTCCTCTTCTACTGTCCCGTGCAGCAAGCCGAGCCGCTCCCGCACGTCGATGTGTTCCCCGGCCGCGTAGCCGGCCGAAGGTGGCAGGTCGTGCACCGTGACGCTGGTCAGCGACTGAGCCCGCCAATGCTCGGGGGGCGTGATCGTGTGGCCGCGTTCGAACCACAACACCCCGGTGCCGAGGATCCCGCGGTCGGCCATGTCCGCTCGCATCCAGTCGGCCACCGTACCCAGGTCCTCCCCGATCACGACTGCACCGACGCGGTCGGCCTCCAACGCGAGAATCCCGACCAGTGCCTCATGGTCCATGGCCACGTACGTGCCCTGATCGGGCGGGAACCCCTCGGGAATCCACCACTGTCGGTACAGACCCAGCACATGGTCGATCCTGATGCCACCGGCGTGGCGCAGCGTCGTCCGAATCATGTCCCGATAGGGCACGAAAGCGGCATCGGCGAGCGCTTCGGGAAGCCAGGGAGGCGAGGACCAGTCCTGGCCCATCGGGTTGTACATGTCCGGTGGCGCACCCACGCTCGTGTTCGCGGCCACGACGCCAGCGAGCCGCCAGGTGTCGCAACCGTCGGGATGGACGCCCACCGCGATGTCGTGGATGATTCCGATGCCCATGCCGGCGGCCTCCGCCGCGGACTGAGTCTGCGCCAACTGTCGGTCGAGTTGGTACTGCATCCAACTGTAGAACTGGACTCGCTCTTCGAGTTCGGCGAACCGCGCGGTGACGGCGGGCGCCCGGACATCGCGCAGATCCTCGGGCCACTCACCCCATCTGGGGCCGTGCTGTTCGGCGAGAGCGCACCACAGCGCGAAGTCCTGGAGCCCGACTCCCCCGTCAGACACGAACATCAGGAATTCCGGATCATCGCGATCAGCCGCGGCCCACAACTCCTCGAGCGCGGCGCGTTTCACGGGCCAGATGTGGGATCGATCGATCCTGTCGGCGGCGATCGACGGGACCTGTTCGTGCAGATCGGACAGCCGCTGACGCTCGGCTTCGCTCAGGCTCAGGCCGGCGGCGATGCGGTCGATGTCCAGGTACAGCGGATCGGGGAACCGGCGGGTCACCGGCAGGTACGGGGACTGCTCGATCGGCTCGACAGGGCTGCCCGCATACAACGGATTCACCAGCACGAAATCGCCATCGAACTCGGCCGCCTGACGCGTGAGCTCAGCCAGGTCGCCCAGATCGCCCAGCCCCCACGACCGGCGGGAGCGCACCGAGTACAGCTGCACCATGAGACCCCAGCCGGGCTCGACGTCGGGGAGTCGGTCCGGGGTCACGATCAGCGGGCAGTAGGCGATCCCCTGCTCGGTTCGCACCTGGAACTGGTGATAGCCGAGCGGCAGATCGGCGGGGATCTCGAACGCTGCCTCGCCGACGAGCACATCGCCGATCTCGCGTGGCTGCACGAAGTGCTCGACTTGGGTCGCGGGTCGGGATCCGCTGCCGTCCTCCCACACCAGGTGAGCGGTGATCGTGGTTCCGTGCGGAACGTGCACCCAAATGCGGCCGGTGCGGGAGCGGCGGTGGACGTAGACCGGTGGCAGCACCCGATGCCAGGACCTCAGCTCCGCCTCTGTGGTCGCGGCATCGACCTCGACGGGAGTCGCGGCTGAGACCCCGAGAGCGGCGAGGACCGCGACGACGGTGTCCGGCGACACCTGGCGGTGATTGCCCTGTTGGTCCCAGTACTCGGTGGCAACTCCGTAGCGGTCTGCCAGTCGAGCCAGAGCATCATCCATGCGGGCCCCGCAGGTCGGGCATGCGCAGATGCCACTGCACGGCCCGCTCCATCTGCGCAGCGAGCGAGATGATCGTCCATTCGTCGCGAGGGCGCCCTACCAACTGCACACCCACCGGTAGTCCGCGGTCCGTGTGATGCACGGGAACGCTGATGGCCGGTTGACCGCTGACGTTGAAGGGGGCCGTGAACGGGGTGAACCGCTTCTGGTTCTCGAAGTCCTCGGCTGGATCATGGTCCAGTCGCAGCCCGGCCAACTCGGCGGGCAGTTGCGCCAAGGTCGGAGTCAGCAGAACGTCGCATCCGGACGTCGCCTCGATCGCCTGTGCCGCAGCCCGTCTCATCACGGAGACAGCGAGCGCGAGGTCGGCCGCACTGTATTGCTGTCCCAGTTCGCGCAGGTGACGGGTCAGTGGGGTGAGTAGATCCACCTGCGAGTCGGTGAGTGGCAGCGCGGCCGCGCCCACCCGCCACACGGTCTCGAAAGCGGGAACCGCCTCTGGGGTGAACGGCCGCTCGATGTCGCGGACCTCGTGGCCGAGGTCGGTGAGCACGTCTTGTGGCCTCTTCGTATGCGGCGATGCACTCGTCGTCGACGTCAGCGTCCACGACCATGGGGCGACTGAACCGTCCGATCACGAGTGGACCCGGATCGCGGCGTGCGGCGGCGAGGAACGAACCGGGGGCTGCGTTCGGCAAGCCGAACAGATCTGCATCGGTCGACCCGGCGAGCACATCCAGCAACGCGGCGGCATCGGCGACCGTGCGCCCCAACGGGCCGACGACAGCGAGTTCGCCGACGGACTCCCCCAGGGGGATGTTGCTGACCCGGCCCCGCGCGGGTTTGATGCCGACCAGGCCGGTCACGCTGGCGGGGATCCGGATGGAACCTCCGCCGTCGGAGCCCTGGGCGACGGAGGCGAGGCCGGTGGCGACCGCGGCCGCGGCTCCGCCGGAGGATCCCCCCGCGGAGCGTTCGAGGTCCCACGGCGTACGCGCGGTGTGACCCAGATCGTTGTCGGTGTAGGAGGGAAACCCGAATTCCGGAGTCGAGGTCTTGCCGGTGATCACCAGCCCTGCGGCTCTCATCCGCTTCACAAAGGCAGAGTCGACGGGAGCCACGAAATCCGCCATCGCGCGGGAGCCGAAGGTACACGGCATCCCGGCGACCAGGTCGAGATCCTTGACGGGCGCGACACAACCCACCAACGCGTCACTGTCGGCGAAATCGCCGCGAGCCAATGCCTGATCGACCTGCGCTGCCTGCGCCAGAGCCTGCTCCGCGGCCAGATGGGCGAACGCGCCGACCACAGGATCGAGCGCGGTGGTGCGGTCGAGGTAGTGCTGGGTCAACTCGCCGCACGAGAACTCCCCAGCACGGATGCCAGTGGACTGTTCCAGCGCGGTGAGGTCGCTGAGTTGCGTCGTCATCAGTCGCGGACATTCGCCCGGCGACGCCGCCGGGTCCACCACGATGCCATCCACCCGAGGATGATGCCGATGAGCAGGACGACCACGAGCACGATCCACAGCGGCGCGGAGTCGACCCGGAAGATCACGAAGTTGACCGGCACCGGTTGGGAGTTGGTGAAGATGAACACCAGCACGATCAGCGCGAGCACCACCCAGGCGGTGAAGCGGGCCCAGCGACGCCACGGCGGTGCGGGGGCCTCGCCGCTGACAACCTGGGGCTTGCCCTGCACGAAGTCCTTGTCGGGGATGGGCCGCCCGTCCTTGCCACCTGGAACCGCCATGACACTTCCCTTCGTCGCTGCCGCCGGGCCTTTCACCGCGTCCGTCAGCCAGTCGGCTGCTCGGCCGGAGCGGTTGACCGCTCGACCAAGGCCGTTGGCTGCTGCCGGCCGGCCGGTTGCCTCGGCCGCAGTGACGGACTGCCTCTGCCACAGTGGTTGATTGCCTCGGCCACGGTGGTTGACCCTCGGCCAGAGTATTGATTGACAGCGCGGTAGCGCGACACCCCGCGCCGCGTGTAGGGATCCTGTGTGTGGCACAGGTCGGTCACCGTAGGGTCTGATCGTGACTTCAGACCATGCGCCGCGACTCCCCCTGGTGGACGATTACCACGGCACGCCGGTGGGCGACCCCTACCGCTGGTTGGAGGATCCTGCGACATTCCCAGAGGGGGACGCCACGCAGTGGCGCCAGTGGCGCCAGGACTGGGATCGAGCGCAGGCGGACCGTTACCAACAGGAAGCTGCCCAGTGGCGGCGCCGTGACGATTTTGCGGGCATCCTGACAAATCTGCTGGCAGGTGGATACCAGGGCCTGCCCGTGTGGCGCGGCCAGCGGCAGTTCTTCATCAGGCGCGACCCGGGCCAACAGTTCGGGGTGCTCTACACCGTCGACCCCGATGGCACCGACCGGGTGCTGATCGACCCGATCGAGTTGGATCCGTCGGGGCGCACGACGCTCGACGGGTTCCAGCCGTCATGGGAGGGCGACAAGCTCGCCTACCTGCTCAGCGAAGGCGGCACCGAGGAGTCCGTCCTGCGGGTCATGGACGTCGCCACCGCAGACGTCATCGACGGTCCGATCGACCGGACGAGGTTTTCGTCCGTGGCGTGGCTTCCCGGCGGCGCCGCGTTCTATTACGTCCGCCGCCAGGACCCTGCGACTCTGGCTCCCGACGAGGTGCAGTTCCACCGCCGGGTCCGACTGCATCACCTCGGCGCCGACCCCGACACCGACGCGGAGATCTTCGGCGGCGGGCTGCGCATCACCAACTACTACTCCGTGGGAGTCACCCGCGACGGCAAGTGGCTGGTCATCGATGCTGCGGAGGGGACGGCCCCGCGCAACGACGTCTATCTCGCCCCCCTCGCCGGCGCCGATCTGGCCGCCCCCGACCTGCGTCCGGTGATCGAGCGCCGGGACGCGCAGACGTCGATCACGATCCGCCCGGACGGGCGGATGTTCATCTGGACCGACTTCGAGGCTCCTCGCGGTCGACTGCTACATTGCCGCGCGGAAAACCCGCAGCCGGAGCACTGGCAGGATCTCGTCGCCGAGTCCCCGGACTCGGTGCTGGAGTCATTCCGGCTCAGCGACGGACCGGATGGACCTGATCAGTACCTCGTGGTGCACCGGACCAGCCACACCATCGGAAGTCTGGAGGTCCTCGACTCCCACACCGGTGACTTGGTGCGGCCGGTTGCGGTCCCGGGTCTGGGCACAATCGCGGGGCCCGTCGGACGTCCCGAGGGCGGCAGCGAGAACTGGTACGTCTACACCGATCACACCACCACTCCGAACGTCTACTGCTACGACGCCGTGTCCGACACCACGATGTTGTGGGCCACCCCGCCAGGCGACGTGCAGATCCCCCGCGTGGTCACCCAGCACGTGGTCTACCGCTCATCAGACGGCACCGAAGTGCGCATGTACGTCATCAGCTCCGACGGGCAGCCGTCGCGCCCGCGGCCGACGATCCTGTACGGATACGGCGGGTTCGGGGTGTCGTTACCCCCCGCCTACAACCCGTCGGCGTTGGCCTGGGTCCAATCCGGCGGGGTGTACGCGATCGCGAACCTACGGGGGGGATCGGAAGAAGGCGAACAGTGGCATCGCGCCGGCATGCTGGCCGACAAGCAGAACGTGTTCGACGACTTTCACGCCGCCGCGCGCTGGCTGATCGACACTGGCTGGACCACGCCGGCCCAACTGTGCATCAGCGGCGGCTCGAACGGCGGCCTGCTCGTCGGTGCCGCGCTCACGCAGCACCCCGAGTTGTACGGCGGGGTCATCTGTACCGCGCCGCTGCTCGACATGATCCGCTACGTCACGAGTCAGCTCGGCGCCACGTGGACCGTGGAGTACGGCGACCCCTCGCGCCCCGAAGAGTTCGCCTGGCTGTGGCAGTACAGCCCGTACCACCGGGTGCGCGACGGTGTGCCCTACCCGGCGGTGCTGATGATGGTGTTCGACAACGACACCCGCACCGACCCCATGCACGGCCGCAAGATGGTCGCCGCCTTGCAGCACGCCACGACAGGCACCGCCCCGATCATCTTGCGCACCGAGTCGGATGTCGGCCACGGCGCCCGCGCTCTGGACAAGTCCGTCGCCGAGGCCGCCGAGTCGCTGGCGTTCGCCGCTCACATCACCGGCCTGGGCGACGAGGAGCGCTGACCCGTGTTCGCCAAGAGCCCCAGTCCCACCCCCAGCCCGAGTCTCAGCCCCAGTCCCAGTCCGACTCCAAGCCCCAGCCCGTCCGCGATCATCACGGCCGAGGATCCTCTGACTTGGGTGTTCAGCGACGCCCCGATCCGCCTGTTCGCGATCGTGGTGACGGCCGCGATCATCAACTGGGTACTGGCCTGGCTCATCAAGCGCGTCGTCCGTCGCTCGATCAACTCCCCGGGGCTGCTCAAGCGCGCCGGCGCCCAGGCGCAGGCCCAACAGGAGCGCCGTGAACAGCGGGCCAAGGCGATCGGACAACTCACCACAAGCATCGTCACGCTGATCGTGTGGGGCACTGCGGTCCTGATGATCCTGCCGCTGCTGGGCGTCAACATCACACCGCTGCTGGCCAGCGCCAGCGTGATCGGGGTGGCGCTGGGATTCGGCGCGCAGACACTCATCAAGGACTACCTCTCCGGCATCTTCTTGATCCTCGAGGACCAGTTCGGGGTCGGAGACTTCGTCGACCTCGGCGAAGCCGTGGGCACTGTCGACGAGGTCACCTTGCGCGTGACTCGGCTACGGGACACCAGCGGTGTGGTCTGGTACGTGCGCAACGGTGAGATCCTGCGCGTCGCCAACCGGTCCCAGGGCTGGACGATGGCGATCATCGACATCCCCGTGGCCTACGACCAGGACCTCGACGACGTTCAGACCGTCGTGGAGCAGACCGCCGATGCCATGGTGGCCGATCCCGACAGTCTGGTGTCGGAGTTCAGCCGCCCGACGTACGCCGGAGTCGAGTCTGTGTCGGGTGAGGCGGTGTTCGTCCGGGTGCTCGCGAAGTCGGACCCCGGAGATCAGATCCCACTGCAGCGTGAGATCCGGCAGCGACTCAAGGCGTCCTTTGACGAGGCCGAGATCCGGGTTCCGGTGCTGTACCGGATGCCTGGGGCACCGGGAGCACCGGGAGCGCCGGGAGCGCCTGGAGCCCCCGGGGGACCGGGTGCGGGTGCGGGCGCCGGTTCGGGATCGACCAAGCAGTAACTGCCACTTGAACACTCCCTCCTCGGCGACTCAGGGTCCCCCACGGTCACCGACACGCTGGGCAAGGAACCGGCCCCACCGTTGGAGCACCAGCCGGGCGAGGCGCCCTGGGCTGACGCGGAGCCCCACATCCGATGTGCGTGACGCAACAGCCGCGCGCACAATGACGCTGTGGATCGCACGGATTCCCCCCTGTACCTCGTCACCGGCGCATCCGGCTACATCGGCGGGCGGCTGATTCCCCTGCTGGTGGCCACCGGTGCCCGCGTGCGCATCCTGGCGCGCCATCCCGACGGACTGCGCCAGCGCGAATGGTTCGGCGATGTCGAGGTGGTCGCCGGTGACGCCATGGATCCGCAGGACATGGATCGGGCCATGACGGGTGTCGATGTTGCCTACTACCTGATGCATTCGCTGAGCAACCACGCCGACTTCGAGTTGATGGAGCGCGATATGGCGCTCACGTTCGCCCGAGCGGCCCGCGACAACGATGTGCATCGCATCGTCTATCTGGGCGGGATGATCCCAGCAGGTGACACCAAGTTGTCCCCACATCTGCGCAGCCGCGCGCAGGTGGGGGAAATCCTGAGAACGAGCGGCGTTCCCACGATCGAGTTCCGCGCGGCGGTGATCATCGGATCCGGATCGGCGAGTTTCGAGATGCTGCGCTACCTGACCGAGCGATTGCCCGCGATGATCACCCCGCGCTGGGTCCGCACCCGCACGCAGCCGATCGCGGTGCGCGATGTCCTGCACTATCTGGTCGCGGCGGCGACGGTCCCCGGCACGGTCAACCGGGACTTCGACATCGGTGGTCCCGACGTCATGACCTACCAGTCGATGATGCAGGAGTTCGCCGCAGTCGCTGGACTGCGCTCCCGGATCATCCTGCCGATCAACCTGTTGAGTCCTGGCCTGTCCAGCCACTGGGTCGGCCTCGTGACCCCGGTCCCCCGCGGCATCGCTCGACCGCTCGTCGAGTCACTGAAGGTACCGGTCGTGTGTCGGGACCACTCGGTCGCCGAGATCATCCCTGATCCACCCCAAGGCTTGCTCCCTTACCGCACGGCTGTCGGCTTGGCGTTGGCCCGGGTGCGCGAGGCCAACGTGACAACCCGGTGGTCCAGCGCTTCAGTCGCAGGCGCACCGGCTGAGCCGCTGCCCACCGACCCCGACTGGGCGGGTGGTTCGCTGTACACCGACGTTCGGGAAGTCTGTGTGGCAGCCGATCAGGTGGACACTTTCGCCGTGGTGGACGGCATCGGCGGGGAGCGTGGCTGGTTCGCGGCGAACTGGATGTGGGAGATCCGGGGAGCGATGGATCGGGTCGTGGGCGGTGTCGGGCTACGTCGCGGGCGGCGCGACCCCGATCACACGCAGGTGGGCGACGCCTTGGACTTCTGGCGCGTCGAAGAGCGGATCGAACCCGAATTGCTTCGACTTCGGGCAGAGATGAAACTGCCCGGCTTGGCGTGGCTCGAATGGCATGTCGAACCACAAGCGGATGGCACCCACCTGACGCAGAAAGCCACATTCCACCCGCGGGGACTGGCGGGACACGCCTACTGGTGGTCCGTGGCTCCGTTCCACGCGTTCGTCTTCAAGCCGATGGTGCGCCGCATCGCGCGGGCAGCCGAACTACGCACCGCTCGTCGACCTCGCACAACACCCGACGATGCATCGCCTCTCGAGGTGGCGGCCGCATCCTGACGATCACAGGCTCGACGTCTGCCGAGGAGTTTCTCTGCTACGAGGCCACCACCACATCGACCTCCGAGCGAACGGACTCGGCCAACGCCCCTTCAGCTTGTGCGACGAGATCGTCAACGCCTTCACCGGGATGCCAGATGGCGACCCCGATGCGCACGTGCAGGGTGTCACCGTCGGGCAAGCCGACCAGAACCCGTTGAGCCCGATCCGCCAACTGGCGGGCGGCATCCTCTTCGACCGGTCCAGATTGCACCAGTGCGAGCCGGTCCCCCTCCATCCGCACAACCTGGTCCGTGTCCCGGGTGAGCGTTCCTAGCCGATGGCCGCCCTGAACGATGATCGCGTTGGCCACGGCCTGACCGTGAGCGGTCGCAACAGTCTCGATCCCGCCAAGGGAGATCAGGTGCAGCGCCAGCGCGCCCTGGCGTCGGTTCTGCCCATCGCCAACGTGCGTCTTCAGATGGCCGAGCAACCACGTTAGGTTGGGCAGTCCCGTGAGGTCGTCGTGAGTGGCGCGGTACTCGGCGTCCCGCTCGGCCTCCTGCGCGGTGATGTTCATCAGGGTGCCGCGCAGGACCCGCCCATGCCCTTCCAAACGGTCCCCCCACACGGCATCCAACCGCAGCACCTGAAGGCCCGCGGAATATCCGACGAGACGCAACTTGAACTGGCCCTGGGGCGGGCCTGCCAACATCTCGTCGAGCGCTGCCCGCGACCCGTGATCGAGAATGTGCCGCAACCCGGCCCAACTCCTTGACGGATCCGCGAGGAACGGCGCGACCGAACCAGCGGAGTCGTCCCAGGACAACGAGCCGGTCACAGGGTCCCAGTCCCACAGGACCAGGTCGACCGCCGACCGTGGTTCCTGCGCTTCCCTCAGTCGTTCCGGCCGATTTTGGGCTTCGCGATAGGACCGCAGTCGCAGCGAAGTCTCCCAGGCCTGGTCCGCGATGATCTGGCACGTTTCCACGTCGTCCTGGTCGTACGGTTCCTTCTTGTTCGCCACCCCCATCAGCAGGCAGATACCACCGGCTGCCAGCACGGGCACTCCGAGTTGGCGCCTCAGAGGGGAATGCCCCTCGGGAAGGCTGCGGGATTCGGGTGCGTCAGCGGGGTCGTTGTCGATGTAGGGGCGCCGGGTGCGGGCACTCTCCGCCCACCGGCCTCCCTCAGAAATGGGATGGTGTTGGGCCGGCGCAGCCGTGCAGTGATCGCGCAGGCCGCTCGACCACGCGCACAGGTCGATGCTGTCCTGGTCGGGATTGACGAAGTGCCCATATCCGATGGTGCTGCCGGTCAACTCAACGGCCAGGTCCACCGCCTGGCGCAGCATGTCGGACTCCGGTGTCGATGAGGGCAACTGCAACAACTGGTTGCACGCTTGCAGTCGCCGTTGACGCAAAGCCGCATCCGCCGTCATCGATCTCCGCCCCTCGGTCTGACGCAGGCGCGCTACCCGCACCCGGCCACACCTGACAGAATGCCCCAGTGCCCGATGTGACGCGATACGACCGACTGGGTGGCGAGCAGTTTTTCACCGCGCTCGTGGCCGGCTTCTATTCGCGCGTTGCGGGCGACGACCTCCTGCGGCCCATGTACCCCGAGCCAGACCTCGGCCCCGCGGAACGCCGACTACGCCTGTTCTTGATGCAGTACTGGGGTGGCCCCACAACCTACGGCGAAGAACGCGGCCATCCACGACTGCGAATGCGCCACGCACCGTTTCCCGTCGACCTGGCAGCGCGCGACCGGTGGCTCGCGCTGATGCACGAATCACTGCAGGACAACGGTGGCGACCTCGATCCCGAGGTCCGCGACGAACTGTGGCGCTATCTGGAATCCGCCGCCGACGCGATGATGAACGTCAACCCCGCGCTGGAGTGATCGCCGTCAGCTCGGTGCGACTCAGATCAGGTACCGCGCCAACGCGTCCCGAGCAGCCTGAGGCAGCGGCATCGATCCGGAACCGTCGCGCACAATGCACACAACGACCGTCTGGGCTCGCACAGCAACCTCGCCCGACGCGTCGCGGATCTCGCACCCGAACGTGAACGACGCCGTACCGATCCGATCCACCCAGACGTCCATCGCCACGGGTTCGATGGCGTAGTACAGCGGTCGCAAGTAGTCGATCTCGTGGCGACCCACCACCAGACCGAAATCGGGGCGTAATGCCTGCCGCGCTTCGGCCAGGAGGCGCACCCTTCCCTCTTCGAGCAGAGTCAAGGTGGCGGCGTTGTTGACGTGACCGAGTGCATCCATGTCCCCCCAGCGCAACGCGACCTCGGTGTGGAAGACCGCCATGGTCGTCAGTCGCGGGTGAGTTTGCGGTACGTGGCCCGGTGCGGTCGGGCAGCTTCGGGGCCGAGTCGCTCCACCTTGTTCCTCTCGTACGAGTCGAAGTTGCCCTCGAACCAGAACCACTGCGAGTCGCCCTCGTAGGCCAGGATGTGAGTCGCTACACGATCGAGGAACCAGCGGTCGTGGGAGGTGATCACCGCACAGCCCGGGAAGTCGAGAAGTGCGTTCTCCAGGCTGCTCAGGGTCTCGACATCGAGGTCGTTCGTCGGTTCGTCGAGCAGCAGTACGTTGCCGCCCTGCTTCAACGTCAGCGCCAGATTGAGCCGGTTGCGCTCGCCACCGGACAACACCTTGGCCGGCTTCTGCTGGTCGGGCCCTTTGAAGCCGAACGCACCCACGTAGGCCCGCGACGGCATCTCGACGTTGCCGACCTTGATCCAGTCGAGCCCGTCCGACACGACCTCCCACACGTTCTTGGTGGGGTCCAGTCCGGCGCGGGATTGGTCGACGTAGGACAGCTTGACGGTGTCGCCCACCCGAAGATCTCCGGATGTCGGCAGTTCTGCCTTGTCGTCCGATCCACCCTGTGAGGCGGCGACGATCATACGGAACAGTGTCGTCTTGCCGACGCCGTTGGGACCGATGACACCGACGAGCCCGTTGCGTGGCAGCGAGAACGACAGGTCGTCGATCAGGACGCGGTCGTCAAACGCCTTGGTGAGGTGATCAGCTTCGACGACGAGGTTGCCCAGGCGTGGTCCGGGCGGAATCTGGATCTCTTCGAAGTCGAGTTTGCGGGTCTTCTCGGCTTCGGTGGCCATCTCCTCGTAGCGCTGCAGGCGGGACCGGGACTTGGTCTGCCGGGCTTTGGCGTTCGACCTCACCCATTCGAGTTCATCGGTCAGACGCTTCTGCATCTTCACGTCTTTCTGGCCCTCGACTTTCAGCCGCGCGGCCTTCTTCTCGAGGTAGGTCGAGTAGTTGCCCTCATAGGGGTAGGCACGGCCGCGGTCCAACTCGAGGATCCACTGGGCCACGTTGTCCAGGAAGTAGCGGTCGTGGGTGATGCCGACGACAGTGCCCGGGTATTTCTCCAAGTGCTGCTCGAGCCATTGCACACTTTCGGCATCGAGGTGGTTCGTCGGCTCGTCGAGCAGGAGCAGGTCGGGCTGTTCCAGTAGGAGCCGACACAGTGCGACCCGGCGGCGCTCGCCACCGGACAACACCGTGACGTCGGCGTCCGGCGCTGGGCATCGCAGGGCATCCATCGCCTGCTCCAACTGCGAGTCCAGGTCCCAGGCATCTTTGTGGTCGATCTGTTCCTGCAGCGTGCCCATCTCGGCCATCAACTTGTCGAAGTCCGCGTCGGGGTCGGCCATCTGGGCCGAGATCTCGTTGTAGCGGTCGATGAGAGCCTTGGTGGCGGCGACCCCGACCTCGATGTTCTCCAAGACGGTCTTGTCCGGGTCGAGTTCGGGTTCCTGTTCGAGGATGCCGACCGTGGCTCCCGGACTCAGCCGCGCCTCGCCGTTGGAGGGCTGGTCCAGACCGGCCATGAGTTTCAACAGACTTGACTTTCCGGCGCCGTTCGGGCCGACGACACCGATCTTGGCACCGGGCAGGAACGACAGGGTCACGTCGTCCAGGACGACCTTGTCACCGTGTGCTTTGCGCGCCTTCTGAAGGGTGTAGATGAATTCCGCCATTGGGCCAGGGTACGGGGAGCAGCTCAGCGCGCCCGAACGGGTTGGTCGACTCGCACTGGCTGCGCGGGGCAACTCGGTTCGCGCGCCTGCACGGCTGCGATTCCCGTGCCAGGTGCTGGTCTGCGAGTCCCCGCATTCAGTCCGAGGTGACGGGTCGTCCGACCCCATAGACTGGCCTGGCTTCCGCACCCGAAGTCGGTGAGATCCCGACGCTGACCCGCAACCGTGACAGCCGGACCGGACGGTGGCGACTGAAGTGCCCGTCGTGGTCTGCGGGTGCGGTGGGCTGTGCGCCCGTCGCCCCGGGGCCGCCTGCTCGAGAGGTTCCGGTGTCCGCCACCTTCGCCCCCCGACTGCTGCATCCCGGTGCGTGGTGGCTGTGGGCGCTGGGGCTCGCGACTGCCGCGGCACGCACCACCAATCCCCTCTTGTTGCTGTTGATCGCTGCCGTCGCCGGGCTGGTTGTCAGTGAGCGCAGGGTCCCGGGGCCATGGTCGCGGTCATACACCGCGTTCTTGAAGTTCGGGCTGCTGGTTATCGTCATTCGGGTGGTCTTCGAGATGGTCTTCGGTGCCACGGATGTCGGGCGCCCACTGGTCGTTCTGCCGCAGATTGCTTTGCCGAGTTGGATGGCGGGGGTCCAACTGGGAGGGGTCGTCACCTGGGACGGATTCCTGTTGGCGGTCTTCGAGGGCATGCGGCTTGCGGCCATCTTGATGTGTGTCGGAGCGGCGAACTCCTTGGTGAATCCGAGTCGACTGCTGCGTATCGTTCCGGCCGCACTCTATGAGGCTGGTGTCGCGGTCGTGGTGTGCATGACGGTGGCCCCCACGCTCGTCACGGATGCCGCCCGAATCCGGCGGGCGCGACGGTTGCGCGGGCGACCTAGTCGCGGCTTGCGGGTGTGGGGGCAGATGGCTCTTCCGCTGTTCTCGGGTGCGCTGGAACGTTCCGTGTCGCTGGCCGCTTCTATGGATGCCCGCGGCTACGGGCGCACCGGAAACGTCCCGGCGAAGTCTCGTCACCTGACCTCGGCACTGGTGGTGGGTGGGCTGCTCGGAGTGCTGATCGGGCTGTACGGCCTGCTGCAGGGCGGAACACCCGGAGTCGCCGGCACGGGCCTGCTCGGTTGGCCGATGCTGATCGTCGGCGCCGCACTGGCGGCCGGAGCGTCGCTCTTGGCGGGCGGTCGCATCGCCCGCACGCGCTACCGCCCGGACCCGTGGCGCGCCCCGGAGTGGCTCGTGACGGTCAGTGGACTTGTGCCCGCCGTGGTGTTCGTCGGTTTCGGGTCGACAGCGGAACTGTTGGGTCCGGCATCACCGCCGGGCTGGCCCGCCCTGCCGGTACTGCCCGCGCTGGCGGTCCTGGTCGCGGCCTTGCCTGTAGTCGTGGCACCACCATTGCCGCGGCCGGCGCAGCAGACGCCGTCACGGGTGCGGGAGGTGCCCGCGTGATCACCTTCGACAACGTGACCTTCACCTATGGGGCCGAGCGTGAGCCTGTCCTGAGCGGGGTCGACATCGCTGTTCCCGAAAGCGAGCTGGCCCTGCTGGTCGGGCCCACCGGCTGCGGAAAGTCGACACTGCTGAAGTGCGTGAACGGACTGGCTCCCCATTTCACGGGAGGCACGCTGCGCGGCAGGGTGACCGTGGCCGGACTCAGCACCGCTGATCGACCACCCCGGGATCTGGCGGATGTGGTGGGTTACGTTCCGCAAGATCCGCAGCACGGGTTCGTCACGGACATCGTCGAGGACGAACTCGCGTACACGATGGAATGCCTCGCCGTGCCCGCCGATGTGATGCGCCGCCGCGTCGAGGAGACACTCGACCTGCTCGGGATCGCGGACCTCCGCGACCGCTCGCTGCGCACTCTGTCCGGCGGACAACGCCAGCGCGTGGCGATCGGTTCCGTGCTCACCGCGCATCCCAAGGTCCTGATTCTCGATGAGCCCACCTCGGCGCTGGACCCTCAGGCGGCAGAGGAGGTACTGGCGACTGTCCAACGCCTGGTTCACGACCTGGCTCTGACCGTTCTGCTGTCCGAACACCGCCTGGAGCGGGTCATTCAATACGCAGATCGAGTCCTGCTCATCGACGAAAGGGGACGAGTCGCGGACTACGCGGACCCATCGGATGCGATGGCCGTGTCGCAGTTGGTGCCCCCGGTGGTGGATCTGGGCAAGTGGGCGAACTGGACGCCGCTGCCACTGTCGATCCGTGATGCCCGTCGCGCTGCCGTGATGTTGCGCGCGGAACTGCCACCACCCGGTTCCCCGGTAGGTGGCCACGTAGGAGCTGTTGTTGCCGACGTGTCGCGCGCGTCGCGAAGCTGGGGATCAGTGCAGGCGCTGCGATCCGCTTCCCTGAACGTATGCGCGGGCGATGTCGTCGCGCTCATGGGACGCAACGGTGCCGGCAAGTCGACGCTTCTCGCTCTGCTGTCCGGACAGGACCGACCCGGCGGGGGGACGGTCCGGGTGAGTGGCCGCGACCCCGCCGACCTGCGGGGTCGGGAGCTCGTCAGCACCGTCGGCCTCGTCCCGCAGGAGCCGCAGGACCTGTTGTGGGCAGAGACTGTGGCAGCGGAGTGTGAAGGGGCGGATCGCGACGCGGGTGCTGCGGCCGGGACCGCATGGGGTCTATTCACCACACTGCACCCGAACACCGATCCGGAGACTCATCCCAACGACCTGTCCGAGGGCACGAGGCTGGCGCTCGTCCTGGCGATCATGCTCACCGGGGATCCGGATCTGTTGCTATTGGACGAACCAACACGCGGGCTGGACTACCTGGCCAAGCAACGACTGGCGGCGCTGTTGCGCGAGCGCGCCCAGCGCGGCACTGCGATCGTGATCGCGACGCACGACGTCGAGTTGGTTGCGGACGTGTGCTCGCGGATGGTGATGCTCGCGGATGGTGAGGTGGTGCTCGACACCGACGCCCGCAGCGGGGCGGCATCATCCCCCGCGTTCGCCCCCCAGGTGGCCAAGGTCTTAGCGCCGCTGCCCTATCTGACCGTGACTGAGGTCAAGGATGCGATGGCAGGTCGCGCATGACGACTCCCATGCGGCTGAACGCCCGATCCACGGTCGTCCTGACCATCGTGTCGGTCATCGGACTCGAGATGTTCGTATGGCCGCTCTTTGCAGATGTGGACTCCGAGCTGGCTCACAGCACCGATGCGCCGTTGGTGTTCGCACTGGTAATGGCCATGCTTGTCGTGGTGCTCGCGACCGAGGTGACGTCGGGGCACCTGGACGCCAAAGCCTTGGCCATGCTCGGTGTCTTGGCGGCTACGGCCGCGGTGCTGCGGCCGCTCGGCTCCGGGGTCTCCGGGTTTCAGCCGATGTTCATCGTGTTGATCCTCGGGGGTCGTGCGTTGGGGCCCGGCTTCGGTTTCAGTCTCGGGCTGGTGTCGATGTTCGGATCGGCTCTGCTGACCGGTGGTGTGGGCCCCTGGCTACCTTTCCAGATGCTGGGGGCGGCGTGGTTGGGGATGTTCGCCGGACTGCTGCCTCGCGCCACTGGCCGGGCGGAGGTGGCGCTGCTGGCGGGGTACGGGGCCGTGTCCGGGATCCTGTACGGGTTCTTGTTGAACATGTGGTTGTGGCCCTTTCTCATGGCCGGGGACGCCGGCATCTCCTACGTCGCCGGGGCACCCGTGACCGAGAATCTGAGCCGGTTCCTGGCGTTCTGCCTGGTGACTTCGCTGGGCTTCGACATTCCCCGGGCGCTGGGCAATGTGCTGCTGATCGCTTTCGCCGGTGGCCCGCTCTTGCGCAGCATCCGCCGGGTGACGCGGAAGGCGAACTTCGCCGCAACCCCGGTGTTCGAGGACACTGTGGTCTCCACACCACCGTAAGAACTGCTCCGAAGGGGCTGACATGAGGCTGTCGTGGTGTACCGGGGGCTAGTTCGACGGTAGCCTCACGTCGTGCGACACCAGGTTGGTGTGCAGGCGACATCCGTCCCCGACAGCGGCCGGACGATGTGGTACGTCCCCGTCGTTCTCCTCTCGCTCACCGTGCTCATGGCCGGTGGGTCTGTTCCGGCAACGAGGGCCCGGGCAGAGGCCATGCCGGAAGTGTTCGCAACGCTCACCCCAAATCAGGGGGGAGCAACGGCGGGATTCGGCTTGGACCTTGCCGCTGACGGAGAGTACGCGGTGATCGGTGCAGCCGGCGAGAATGCGGCGCGAGGCGCAGCGTACGTCTACCGATTCAATCCTGATCGCAGCGTCACCCGCTTGGCCCGATTGCAGGCGTCAGATGGCGTGGCAGCTGATCGCTTCGGCAGCGCTGTCGCAATCGACGGCTCGACCATCGTCGTCGGAGCATACGGCGCCAACGCCGACGCCGGCGCCGCTTACGTGTTCAAGCGACCGGATGCCGGGTGGTCCGGTGAGTTGACGCAGACGGCAAAACTCACCGCTGCGAACAGCGCCTACCTGGGGTATTCCGTCGCGGTGTCGAGTGGTGCCGTTGTGGCAGGGGACTACGGTCACGATGGAGCCAGAGGTGCAGTGCGGGTGTACGACACCCCGCTGCTGGGCTGGCAGGACGACGCCACACCCACGAAGACCATGCTGGCCAGCGATGCGGACCCCTCCGACCAGTTGGGGAGGGCAGTCGCGATTTCCGGCGATACCGTTGTCGCGGGCGCCAAAGACAACAATGGGCGAGGCGCCGCTTATGTCTTCGAACGTGGCGTGGGACTCTTCGGCCCTTGGCCCGCCAGCCAGACAGCGAAACTCACGACCTCCACTGGCGAAGTTGGCGATGATGTCGGAGACTCCGTTGACGTTGACGAGAGCACCATCGTCGTCGGAGCACCACAGTGGGGCAGCGACGGGGCCGCCTTTGTCTACTCTCGACCCGCCGGCGGATGGCAGGACGCGACTCAGACCGCGCGGCTGACTGTGCCCAGCGACCCCGGTAGCTCCTTTGCCGGAGTGGCTGTCATAGTCAACGGATCCGAAATTCTCGTGGGCGCCACCGGGATCGGGCAGCGTGGCGGGTTAGTGAAGTTCACGGAAGCCGATGCCGGGTGGACCACAACGGATGAGAGCGCGTGGCAGATCGCCCCAACCGGAAACACCCTGGATCAGATCGGCAGCAGTGTGGCCGCCAATGATGACTACGTGTTGCTGGGCTGGCCCAGCGCCCAACTGGCTGCCGGCGGTGGCGGCGCGGTATTGCTCTATGGATTCCCCAATTTCGCGTCGGCTCCCTTGCGGCTCAGTTTCCCGGAGACTCAGGTTGCGTCTACCGCGGACGCCAAGACTGTGACGGTGAGCAACTCCGGGTCGGCAGTTCTGCTGCCGTCGGTGGAACTGACCGGCGAGGCGCCCGGGGACTTCGCCATCGTGTCGGACACCTGCACCGCTGGAGCCTGGCCGGCTGGGTCTTGCACGGTGTCCGTGACATTCACCCCCACTGCTGCCAACGGGCGCAACGCGTTTCTGCAGTTCACCGATGGTGCGGACGCCAGCCCACAACGGATCCCGCTGACCGGGACTGGAACGCCGGCTGCGGAGGCCGCACCTACCGCCTCGCCGACACAGGACCCCGCACCCGCTTCCAGCATGACGCCCACCCCGGAATCGGGAGTGAGCCCCGCACCTGAGTCCAGTAGCGACCCGGCTCCCCAACCGGGACCCAACGCCGGCGCCCGCCCCGCGCCGCCGAAAGGCCTCAAGGTCGTCCCCAAGCGCAAGAAGGTCAAGGCCACCTGGCGGGCGGGCGCCAGGGCAAATGAGTACCGCATCGCCGTGCGCGGCAAGAAGCCCAAAGTCGTTCGTACCGCCACCACAGCAGCGCTGCACCGCACCGTGAAGAGCCTGAAACCCAGCAAGCGCTACCGGGTCTGCGTGCGTTCCCACAATGACGCCGGCAGTTCCAAGAAGGTCTGTCGACGCACGCGCACGAAGGGCTAGATGGATTCTGCGCCAGGTACCGATGCTCGCCAGCGGCATTCCCGGCAACCAGGTCTCCACGGTGCACAATCACCTCATGGTCTACGCCTTCACCGCGGAGCTGTGGATCTGGGACGCCCGCAAGTCCGACTCCTGGACCTTCGCGACAGTCCCGCCAGAGCACAGCGACGATCTGCTGGCCCGGGCCGGACCGAGGAGAGGATTCGGGTCAATCCCGGTGGAGGTCACCATCGGCACCTCGACCTGGCGAACCTCGGTCTTCCCAGACAAGCAGTCCGGCTGTTTCGTGCTGCCCATCAAGGCTGCAGTACGACGGTCCGAGGCCATCGCCGCGGGAGACTCGATCCACATCACCTTGAGTCCCGTCTGATCCCAAGCGTTGGGGAATGTCAAGCCAATCCGTAATCGCTTCGGCGTCGGCGCTGAGGGGACTCAGTTCAGAGGACGTAGGCGATGACCAAGTAGACAGCGATGAAGATGGCGGCGAAGATCAGGAGTCGCTTGACGGTTTGCCGGACGGCAGAGCCACCGGATTCGTCGGAGATTGCGGCTGCTGCCTGCTCTGCGACGGCCGCCCGACCACCGGGGTGGCGCAAGGCCACGATGGCAGCCAGTAGCAGCATCACGGCCATGGCGTAGATCACGGTCGAGAGGGCCGCTGCGAAATCCCCCGGCACTGCGGCCAGGAACGACTGTGATCCTGCCGGCAGATTCGCCATCGTGCCGGCCGCACCGCCGCTGGTCTGCCCGCTCGCCGAAGACACCAAGGCCTCGGCCTGCTGCTGGTCCAAGCCGCTTTGCTGGGCGCTGGAAGTGAGATCGACCGCGATGCGGTTGGACATGAGCGACCCGAGCATCGCAAACCCCAGCGCGGATGCGTAGTTGCGCACTGTCTGGGTGATGCCGGTGACTTCCCCATAGGTCGCGTCTATCGCACGGTTGACAGCGTCGGTACTGGCCGGCCCCAGCATGAGGCCGACTCCGAAACCGCCCAGTGCGATCCACGGTGTCACCGCACTAGCGCTGAGGGAGCCCGCGTTGAACCCCCACCCGGCGTAGCCGATGGCCCCGATGAGTCCGCCGATGAGCATCGGCAACTTGGATCCCTTGCGATCCAGGATCGCCCCACCGATCTGCGCGGCGATGACGAACCCGATGAAGTACCACATCAGGAACAGCCCAGCCTCCTGTGCGGTGTACCCGAGCGCGGCTTGAGCGTAGACGCTGAGGAAGAAGAAGACCGGAACGAACGCCATGGACATGAAGAACAGCACCGCGTTGTCCGCCTGGAATGCGCGGTCGGCGAAGATCTTCATCTTGATCAACGGATACTGCTGGCCCAGTTCGTACCGCACGAAGACGATTAGCACGACGAGGCCGCCGATGATGCACGCCCAGGTGACCGGACTGCTCCACCCCCACGTACCGGCCTGCTGGAAGCCGAGTACCGACAAGCCCATGCCCACGATGGTGAGCACCGCACCGATCCAATCGACGGGCTCGTTCCGACGTCTGGTGGTCGGCTTGGCAATAGCGGTCAAAGCCAAGGCGACGATCGCGATGGGGATATTGACCCAAAAGATCGACCGCCAGTTCCACTCCACGAGGAAACCTCCGAGAATGGGTCCAATCGCGGTGAGACCTCCGGTGATGGCGAAGAAGAGGGCCAACGCCCGACCGCGGCCGGCCGGCGGGAAGGCAGCGACCACGATGGCCAACGCCGCGGGGAACAGCATGGCGGCCCCGACTCCCTCGATGACCCGCCATCCGATCAGCCACCCCGCCGCGATGCTGCCGCCCGGGGTCAGGCCGCACATTAGCGAGGAGAAGGCGAACACCAGGGTGCCGATGATGACCATCCGTCGGTGCCCGTAGACATCCGCCACTCGACCCATGAGCGCGAACGTTGCAGCAAGGCCCAACAGGTACCCGTTGACCACCCACTGAACGGCGTCGTCGGAGATTCCCAGATCGGACTCGATCACCGGGGCACCGATCGACACGATGGTCATGTCGATGAATGTCATTCCCGTGGCGAACACCATCGCGGTCAGAGCCAGATAGCGGCCTTTGTGCGCTGCATCGGTGCTGGCGGGCATCTCGGTGTTCACCTGTCGGCCTGACTCGTCATGCGACCATGCTGGCGCATCGGGAGTGAGTCACGCGTGCTGTCCGGCGCCGTGACCTTGACGAGGCATGGTGAACTGACTCCATGACCGATCAAGTTGCCGACAGAGGGACTGGCCCCTCAGCGCATGGTGGGCCCGGAAAATCCATGGCGCCGGTGGAGCGGCAGCTGACAACGGCGCTGGCTGCGTGGGGTGCGGGGTCGGTGCTGGTCGGCGGCGCTGTGTGGGCATCGGCACGTCAGCAGAGCCTGGCGGCATTCGGCCGGCAGACGGCCGCCTGGGGAGCAATCGACGTCGCGATCGCGGGGTTCGGACTCGTGCGTGCTCGACGCCGGAAGGGCCCACCGGACGACGACGAAAGGCGCCGGCTGCGTCGTGCTCTCGTGATCAACAGCGTCCTCGACGTCTTCTATGTGGCGGGGGGAGTTGTTCTGTTCGCTCGCGCGGACCCACTCGCGGACTCGATCCCAGCGAGGACGCCTGGCCGTCGATACGGGGCCGACGAGATGCGCGGCGATGGGGTGGCTGTGGTCGCACAGGGGGTGTTTCTCCTGCTCCTCGACACCACTTTCGCGATCCGACTGGGGGCGAGAAGCGCGGATTGACTCGGAATGGAGTCACCGGTGCTGGCCGTGTCCTGTTGTCCTGTCGGATCGCATCCACCGAATGCCCCCGGTTGTCACTCCACGCCACGTGATCGAAGGTTGGGCCGGATCGGCGTCGGGCGAGTCCCGACCGGACCACTATCGGCGCCACCTCCCGCGAACCGGATCCCTCTTTGATCATCTGAGAGAATGGCGACCCAGGTGCACAGGCGACATCTCAGCCAGTGAGGTGCCAGTTGCGAGCCAGCACCGAGCGCCCGTAGCTCAACGGATAGAGCAACCGGTTTCTACCCGGTCGGTTGGGGGTTCGAATCCCTCCGGGCGCGCAAAGTCCCCTGGTGGCTCAGAGTCCCCAGAACGGACCCGAGAGACCGACACTTCTCAAGTAGTCGTGCGCCGCTGACGGTTCACGCCGGATGTAGCCGTGGTCGAGCCGTCCGTCATACCAATGCGAGGCTAGGTTCCAGAGGGTCGGAAGGTCCATCACGTAGCCCTGGTCCTGACCCGTGTCGTTGAGCCACCTGCTCACACAGTCACGGGAGCAGAAGATCCGCTGGTTGCCGCACGTGTGCACCACGTCGTCCCACATGTGAGCCGCTGGTACGAGGAAGTGCGCGACCTGATCCCCAGGCGGCGGGCTACCGGTCCCGACCGACCAAACATGTGGGTGGCCGCAGAACGGGCACCGCGTCGCGACAAGAACCTCGTCGTCCCAGGGCAGCAGGTGTGGGAGAGCGAACGAGTCCCAGGCGCAGCCACCCCACCACAGCGTGTCCCTCCCCATCACGGAGAACCCGAGCGGTACCGAAGAGAAGGGGTGCGCCATGACGATGGACCCGTCGGCCCCTACGGCGAGGTGTCGGGCGGCTGCAAGTTCTCGCAGTGCCCCTCGGATCTCCGGCTCGGTAACCATGAATCGAGCAGCAAGCCGATCGAGGTTGGGGGCACGGCCTGTGCGGCTGAACGACTCGTACACCGCCACACGCACGTCTTCGACGTCCACCGGTCCAAGGTAGGGCAACCCGACGTCACGTCACGAGTGGCGAGCGCCTTCGGCGCTTCGGCGCAACGCGGCGGTGTTGACTTCGCCGAGAACGGGTAGCCGCCGGATTCGCGAAGGCCGGAGCGTCAATCTGGCGGCCGAAGTCGCAAGAAAGCGACGCGGGGTATTGCGCTCCAATCCTCAATACGACAATGCACTTGCGGCTGGTGTACCGCTCATGGCTTCGCGTACAACCGATCCGGGGCCCCTTCCCCAGTGAGCCAATGGGGTATACCTTGGCTACCACCAATGGAGGCGCCTCATGATGCGACAACATGCCGTCCGGGCCTCGCTGGATGTCAATGCTTCACTTGTGGATCGTGAGTCGCCGCCTGCCTCCGGGCGGATCCGCTTCGATCACGACCCCAACATGGTCGCCTGAGCCATGAGCCCAATAGCCCGCAGCTTGATGGGGTTGGCCCTTGGCGCCAGCGTGGTGGCGCCAAGTCTGATCGTCGCGGGCTCGATGGGTAGCGCGGGCGCGGACCCTTGTTCCCGGTACGGCGCGAGTTCCACACTCACGTCAACTCGCTCCCGGCTCAGCGCGACTGATAGTCAAGATTCGTGGGCTGCCCGCCGGCAATCGAACCTCACTCCTAGCCCCGGTCACCGTCGATGGACCCGGCAAGTACGGCCAGGCTCTCTTGCATCGAAGAGGCTCAGCGGCCTGAAACCGGGCAGGTACGTCATCCAAGCCAAGACCGTCAACACGGATAAGGGACCAGCTACACCGTCGCAGCCCCGACAGGTGGTGCGGTTGAATGCGGCTGGCACCAAGACCGCCAGGGTCAGCTACGCCGTCGGGGACGGTGACCTGTCTGGCGTCGTACGGGGCTCGCTGAACAGGAACGTCGATGACACCGCCATCAAGGTCGAGTGGACCCTGACCGTTCACCAGAAGTGGAACAACAAGGGCTCCTGGGAGGACGCCGGATCCACCGTGACTTATGAGAAGTCCGAAGAGACCGTCGGCCAACCGGGCCTGGAGTGTCCACAAGGAACAGAGACGACGCGCACCACGTTCGCGGGTGCCCCTTTCATGGGGATGACCGGGTTCTGGCTCAAACAAGATGTGACCAGTTACTGGCACACATCAGGGCGGACGAGCCCCATCTACGGCGATGACGGGTCCGTTACCTGCGTACCCGACGACCTGAGCAGCACGCAGAGCGAGTCCATCGGGGGCGGATGGACCGAGGGATCGTGGAACTCCGACCGGTCAGTCCTCACCATCAGACTCACCGACACCGACGGGGCGGAAGTGCGGGGCGAACTGCGTACCGATCAGGGACCAGCACCTATCGGACCGCCCTTCCGCTGACGGACCCCGGCTGAGGCCATAGCGAACGGCTCCGGTGGGGGCCGTGAGGAAACCACCGCTCCCGGCACTGAGGACCCTGCCAGCTGGCCTTCCCCTCGTAGCGTGAAGACGCCAGCCTGGAAAGGGAGGCGCTGGTCCAGCGGAAGAAGGTTCGATTCGGAGTTTCGCGAGGACGCGGGCGGCAGTCCCGGTATCCCGCGACCTCACGTCGCGCCAGAAACGTCCGTCCGGCCTCTGACCTGGACCTCGTCGCGGGGCGCTGAACCGACGTCCCGGGACATGCCGACCTACCCGAACACGACAGGGAGGACACTGGATACGAGAAGAGGGAGACCGATGCCAGTGCGGAAAGCGCCCACGTGGGGCGCTCTTGTTGTCCTCCTCATGGTCAGTTGGTTCGTGACGGCCTGTGACTCTGAACCGAAACCCACCGAACCGCCGCAACGGGTGCTGTTCATCACCGCCCATCCCGACGACGAGACCCTATTCGGCCTTGGGCGGTTTCGGGAACGTGACTGGCAGGTGGATGTCGCACTGGTCACCAACGGCGAGGGCGGTCAGGTCGTTGAAGGAATCCGAGCGACTCCCGACAAGGACGGTGACGTGCTGACCGAGAAGGATCCGGCGCCAACGGTTCGTGTGGTCGCCAAACCGCCGGATGGTGACCGCGGTCGTCCTGTGCGCAGTTCCGTGGACTTGGCGCGGGAGCGTCGGGCCGAGTTCCTGGACACCATGAGCAGGCAGGGAGTTCAGGAGGTCTTCTTCCTGTCCGACCTGCAGCGTTCCGACTACGAAGACTCCTGGGACAACGGAATCCGTAACTGGGATGTTCCCCGACTACGGCGGCAGTTGGCGCTCATCAGTGAGCGCGTCCAGCCCGGCGTTGTCGTCACCATGAATCCCGGCGAGACGTGGGCGCACAAACAGCACCAGGGGCTCGGGCGCATCGTGCGCTCGATGTGGATCTCCGGTCAACTGGACTCCGCGACCGGAACAAGGCCGATCCTGTACGGCCTTCGTGAGCACGGCTGGTACGAGCAGTCACAGGTGCCACAGAAGGGTGATGAGACGTTCGACCGTTCCGCGTTCTCCCCGACACTGCAACGCACCTACGCCGAGAACTGGACATGGGCAACGGACTCATACGTGAGTCAGAGCTCCCATCCGGTGTGGTTCGAGGCTCGAGCCGACGCAGGCTTCCTCCCGGGCTACGGCGACATCGACATCATCCGGCGACTGGCCGCGACCGATACGACCTTGACCACACTCCTCGACAGTTCGCCGCCTGTGCCGGGGGCTCCTGATCCGGGCGAACTTCGACAGACCGACATGAGCGGGATCGACTGACCGGAGCGGTTCCGGCACCTGACCACGGTACTGATCTCCAGGGATCTGACCGGACCGACTGCGGGCGCCGCACGAGTTCGGCGATCGGCGCGCACACCACTGTGGCGGCTCCCACCCGTTCCCTCTGACTCATGAAAGCGCCCGCGAACTCTGGACTGATCCGCGGACACAACAGGTAGATTCGCCGCAGGCGGGGGCCCGATCGACGGAATGGACACTTCGTGAACAATCCCATCGACCGACCAGGTCTTGTCGGTTCAGCAACCACTCGCCGCGTGGCTGCTGCGGCAACGGCGCTGGTCCTGACGACAGGAGTCGCCATCCCAGCGTCGGCTGCGCCTGGGTCCGGCAAGGACCAAGCTGCGCACATCTCCGACATCGTGCGCGACACCATGAAGTCCGACCATCTCAAGGCCGTCATCGTCCGGGTCACCAAGAACAACAAGGTGATCATGACCAAGGCCTTCGGCGAATCACTCACGGGGGTTCCGGCCACCACCGACATGCGTTTCCGCAACGGAGCCGTCGCGTTCGCCTACGTGGCCACCTTGCTCATGAGATTCGTGGACCAGGACAAAGTACGCCTGAACGACACCATCGATCGTTGGCTCCCGAACGTACCGTTGTCCGACCAAGTCACCGTGAAGATGCTGGCGAACCAGACGAGCGGCTACCCGGACTACGAGGAAGATCCGCAGTTCACTGCGGACTTCCTCGAGAACCCGTTCCAGGACTTCTCGTTCAAGGAGCGGCGCACGATCGCATTCTCCCGACCCCAGTTGTTCCCCCCTGGAACGAACTGGAGCTACTCGCACACCAACTTCATGTTGCTGGGCAAGATCCTGTCCACGATCGGCGCCAAGCCGCTGGCGACGCTGCTGAGGCAGCAGGTGCTGCGTCCCATGGGACTGTCGAGCACGGTGTCTTCTCAGTCGTCCCAGATCCCCAGTCCGGTGCTGCATTCGTTCAGTTCGGAACGTCGAGCAGCATTGGGAATCCCTACGGGTCAGAAGTTCTACGAGGAGTCCACGTTCTGGAACTCGGCATGGGGAACTCCCATCGGAGCGACCCAGACCACCGACATCGTCGACATGACGGCCACTGCCGACGCCGTGGGAAGCGGGCGTCTGCTGTCCAAGTCCAGCTACAAGGCCATGACCGGTCCGAATCTGTTGGGTTTCGGTCGCGCGCAACCGAACTGTGTGCCGGAGTGCTTCAAGCAGGTACGGGGTTACAACTACGGACTTGGGGTGGTCCGCTCGGGATCCTGGTTGCTGCAGAACCCTTTGCTGGGCGGGTACAGCGCCGCCATGGCCAACCTGCCCAAGCAGAGGCTGTCAATCGCAGTCGCGGCCACATTCCGCGAGTCGGCGTTCGATGACCAAGGCAACTATCCCGGAAACCCCAGCGACCAACTGTGGCGGATGATCGGCGCCTACCTGGCCCCGAAGGACCCACCGCCGATCAAGAAGTAGCAGCGACGAGTCACTGCGCTAGGCGAGGCGATCACTCGGCCCTGCTGGGATGGTTCGGCCATGACGCGCTGGACCTGCCCAGCGGGGCTATCACGCGAGTGGTCCCCTCTGCCCGAAGGGGACAGAGGGGACCAGCAGACGGACCCGGGACTCGGACTACTGACACGTCTCGGGCGTGAACACCACGTCGTCCAAGAAGTTGCCGACCGACATCGAAGACGCCGTGCGCACCGCCTGGAAGGCGAACCGAGTCGTGGTCTGGCCCGCCGGAATTTTGTAGGTCTCGGTGTACTGGACCCACGCTGTGTTCCCGGTAGAAAGCTCCGACCCGGACTGGCTCAGTTGGCCGCCAGGGGCGCCAACCATGACCCGCATGGTGTCGGTTCCGGCCCTCCCCCGGTGCTTCAGGTGCCAACGCATCGTCGTGCCGGGAGTGGTCGGTAGGTCCTGATACAGGGTCCCGGCCTTGTTGGCGTTGAGTTCCGCAAACTGTCGGCCCTCGGCGGCGGTGACTTTGCCGTTGGAACTATGACTGAACCCGGTGGACCACAACTCGATGAAGCTTTCCGCCGAGTTGTTCCACTGCAGACCCGAAGTGCTCGAGGGCAGGATCCGGTAGGTCGCGTTGGGGATGGCCGGAGTCTCGAACCCACCGTTGGTCAAAGTCGACACGAAACAGATGGGGGCGGGTTCGCAGACGCGCGCCTTCATGCGGAGCATCTCCTGCGACGAGGTAGCCCCGATGCCGGTGACCACCACGTTGTAGGTGCCGCAGGGCACCGGGTCGAAGGTCACCCGACCCGCATTGTTGGTGACCTGATGACGGTCCGTCCATCCCGCAGTGCCGTTGGCCCGGGCGACATCGATGCGAGCGACGGGGTAGTTGCTCGAGGAACCAACCGGCGCGGAGAAGTCGACGGCGATCGAGTCGTCGCCACCCGTGATGGTGGCGGTCGCGGAGACCGGGTTGTAGCCGCTGCGGTTCAGGCTGTACGGCTTGCTCAGCAAGCCCTCGACATCGCCGTTGACCCCGCGCATGACGAACGTCCAGTTCACCGTCGGATCCAAGGCGGAGACAGTGACCGACCGGTCGGACGGCTTGGCGGAAACCCAGGTGTAGGACTTGTCCGTCAAGCGCTTGTACCCGATGCGGTATCCGGTGAGTTCGCCATATCCCGTCCAGTCGCTGGGCTTCCAGTTAACGACTGCGGCCGCGGGTTCGTCTGCCGCCCGGCTGACGGTGAACTTGGGGCTGGCGGCGCGATTGTTGCCCAACACTTGGGTGCTCGTGACGCATCCCCCGAAACTGTTGGTGGCGGTCACCTTCGCGACATACATCCGGTCAGGATCCAGGTCCTTGACGGTCACTGAAGTCTGGGCCTGGTCCTGCGAGTGGACCACCTTGCCGTTGGACAACTGCTTCACCTGAACCGCGTAGCCGCTGACGGGCGTCGCGCCTTGATGCTTGGGCGCACCCCAGGACACAACCCCCGTGGTGCCGCTGTCGGTCCGCTTCCCGCTCGTCGAGTTGACTCCCCCGGGACCCAGGGACGGAACGTAGGTGGCTCCTGTCGTACCCATCGAGTCGTTCGAGACGACGGCCGACACCGAAACCTTGTAGTTGGTGCAGTCACCCTGCCCCTGGAAGACGGCCGACGTCTGATCGGCAGGGACGATCATGTTCGTGTCCTTGGTGCCGTCGTTGACGCGAACCATGTAGTTGTTGATCCCGGCCACGGGCTTCCAGTTGATCGCCAAGGCGTGGGGGTCAGTGGCCGACCGGGTCACTGACAGACCGCGGGGAGCCTCCGGAGCAGCGACAGCCGAAGCTGGGGAGGCTGCGACTGTCACTGTGCCCGTCATGATGACGGACAGTGAAACGAGGCCGAGGGCGAGTGGTCGAGAGAGGCTCATGGTCTCACAGTGTCGGAGGACCATCTGGGAGACCTCTGGCCACTCTCTGGAATCCCTCAAGAGTCTGTCCCAACGGATGTCAGCACCATCGGTCATGCACCCGTTCGGGTCGCCAAGGTGCCGCACTGCCCCGCTGTCGTGCTTCCCTGGGCGGGTGGGCAGGAACCGGGGCAACGCGCTCGGATCGATCTCGTCGGAAGGTGTCCATCGTGATCAGGAAAGTCATCGTGGCGGTCTCGGTGACCGTCATGGGTGTTTTCGCCAGTCTGTCATCAGCCGATGCAGCGTCGGCGCCACAAGCTGACCCCGGCTTCTCGCAGGGTGCAGCAGATCCAGCTGTCTGGGGCCCCTTCTCACCTGGGGTGACGATCGTGCGGGTCGGAGGACGAGCCGCCTCCAACAGGTGCGCCTGGAATGGCCGTTGGACCTATACCGGTGACGGGGGTCAGAACTACGGATACATGGTACTCAAGACCCAGGGCCCCAAAGCCCGCTCACTCAGCGGCCACTACAGCGGCGGCGGGACCAGCGGCACGATTTGGGGGAACCTCAATGCGTCGTGCGGTCACGTCTGGAAGGGCGAGTACGAGGACACAAGCGGACTCCTGAACGCCGGGGGGCACAGGACGATACTCAATGACGACCGAAGATCATTCCGCGGCAAGTACTCCACGTGCGACACGTACTGGCCGTTCGACAGGTTCTGCACCTATCGCTGGGAGGGCACGAAGGTGTGATCCTGACTGCCCCTTACGGCGCGACCGTGGGAGGGCCCGCCGAAGAGGGCACATCCAGTTCGACCTGATCCTCTTGGGCATCAGAGGCCGAGTGGCTTCCCATCAGTACCGTGGCGATCGCGACGCCCGCGATTCCCAACGCCGTCGGCATCGCCTCGCCGCACAATTCGATGATCAAACCGGCACCTGCCAGCGGGATGCGATAGCCGGCGCCGAGAAACGCGCCCATCCCGACCAGAGCCAGCAATGTCGGGTTGGGCAAGCCCATGATGACCGCGGTCGCTGTCCCGATCAGCAGACCGTTCGTGGCCAATGACGTAAACACACCGCCGCCGCCCCCGGCTGCGATGCACAGCAGGACCGACGCCCAGCGGAAAGCCAGCGCGGCCAGCAGCAGAAGCAGGGCCGGAGGTGGTCCTGACGCCGGCAGCGCCCAGTCGGAGGCGACGTAGCCGGGGCCCGCGGTGACGGCGGCGCCCGTCACCCACCAGGACGAGGCCGCCAGCCCGGCCAGCACGACGCCGGCAAGGGCCGCTCTCCCCCACGGTCGAGGGCCATCCTTCCAGTTGCGGACCCGGCCCATGATGATCGCGAACAGCCGGGCGCCGAACCCGCACAGCACCGCAACAACGATGACGCCGAACATCTCGTAGAGGCCGATCTCGTGCGGTACGTAGGTCATCAGGTTCCGGGCGCTCTTGATGAGCGAAGCCGTGGCGAACGACGAAGCCGCCGCGAGCATGGCGGCCAACAGCCGCCTACCGTCCAGATTCCGCCGGAAGGGCATCTCGATGCCGTAGGCGGCCCCGAGGATTGGCGAGGAGAAGACCGTGGCGATCCCGGCCGCCGCGCCGCACACCAGCACCAGTCGGCGCCCGTGCGGAGTGCCGAGGTAGGCGAGGCGACCCCGGGTCAGGCGGCGGCAGGCCACCC
Source organism: Candidatus Nanopelagicales bacterium (assembly GCA_037045355.1). Lineage (NCBI taxonomy): Bacteria > Bacillati > Actinomycetota > Actinomycetes > Candidatus Nanopelagicales > Candidatus Nanopelagicales bacterium. The sequence continues at coordinate 156,035 of JBAOHO010000010.1, forward strand.
CCAGCGCGTTGCCGACCATGACCGACTGCGACTCCAGACCCTGTGAGCCGCCCAGCCCCACCGTTGTCGCCCCGGAAAGCAGGCGTCCGGGAACCTGCCGCAGCGGATACGGTCGACTGCTGTGGTGGTAGTAGACCGGAAAGAGTTCAGACGTGCTCGGTCGAGTCGTGCCCGCGACTCGGATGAGAGCCAAGCGAGTCAGTAGGAACACTCCCAGGGCGGGCAAGGCGAACCATGGACCGGGGATGCCCAACACGACTCGCTCCAAGAAGAAGCGTTCGATGACGTCCACGAGGACACCGACGCACACCCCCGTGACAGCGCCGATGGCCACCGGGACGATGATCAACTCGACCCAGGTGGCGCGCACGGTGGCTTGCGCAGGACCCACGGCTTGATTCTGCCGAATCCCCCGCCCCGGAGCTGAGCATTCGGTCAGCTATGGGCGCTGACGACGACCACGACGTCTATCGGAATCCTGCCGGGGCTGACTACCGCGTGTGGGCGGCCGTGACGCCGCTGGACGCGAGACTCGCGACCGGGGCTTGGGGGTCCGCGCCGTCCACTCCCGCGCGGCCCTTCTTGGGGTATCGCTCGACGTATTCCCGCTTGAGCAACACCCGCGGATCATTGTTCTCGTCGAGATCCGCCGGCCCCAGGAATGTGAGCAGAGTGCGGGTGGCAAAGTACTTCATCTTGTACGTGATATCCATTTCGACCTCCTGGTCTCTTTCACGGTAGAACCGTTGCAAATCTTGTGCAACTGGACCTTGGGGTCCATGCGCCAGCATTAGGCACCGCAGGGTTCGTTCCGACAAGCGTGGCCTGGAGCGACGCAGCCATCGATGGAATCTCAGCCGTGGCACCCCTTTGCGCATTGACGGTTGGAGACTCCGGAGGTCGGTTCAAGAGGCGAGCGGAGCCCCTGCGGACGATCAGCTAATGCTGATGGTGTGGAAGGTCGCGGTTGTGGGCGGGTTGGACGCGTACCAGGTGCGGAACCCCGTGTAGTTCTGGGCCGCTGGCACGGGGTTGTTGAAGGTGTAACTGCCCAGCGCAGTGCCGTCGATGGACACCGAAGCAGTACCTTGGCTTGCATTCACGACGGTCACTTTGACCGTAATCGTGTGTTCATCCGTCCACCACGAGTTCGACCTGTCGCTGGGGACGAGGCCGCCGGTGTTGGCGCTGTTCCACACCTTGACCGTGCCCGCCTCTGTCCCGTTGGTTCTCGGTCGTATGACGATGGCCCCGAGACCTCGGTCGAACTGCAAGGCATAGCCGGTGTCCTTGGTGCCGTTGATCGTGGTGTTGAACAGCACGCCATACCCGACCCCGGGTCCAGCGCCGAGAGTTGCGGAGACATTGATGGTGTATTCAGAGCGCGGGTTCGGGATGAAGATCAAGCCCCCGCCCGGGCTGGGTGACACCCATCCCGAGTTGTTCTGTGTCCACGCCCCTACCCGGGGGTAGTTGCTCGGCGGCGCCGCAGCAGAGGCGAAGTCGATGACCTCGGCGTTGTTCACGAAGTACTGCCAGGCACGCTGAGATGCGCTCCACACGAAGGCTGCCCCCTCCACGGCCGGTGTGATCACATCCGAGCCGCCGGCCTCGCCAGTCAGCAGACCGCGATCGAACAGGCGGTTCATCCGTGCTGTGTCGCTGGGGAGTCCATTGAATTCCCCTGCCGGGGCCGAGGCGTTGTAGGCGGTCGACGCTCGGTTCAACTGCACCAGATTGGCCTGATCGGCTGCGGTGTTCGCGTCATCTCGGAACTTGGCGACACCGAACACCACGATCCCACCCAGGACTCCCAACACGACGATCGTGATCAGCAACTCGATGAGGGTGAAGCCCCGTTGGAGTGTGGCGGTCTCGGGCTTGCGTCGCCGCGAGACACACACGGGAGGCACCTCCTCCGCCAGCCACACCGAACCACCGATCCGGACGCCCACGCCGTCGAACCACAGGCGGGCAGTGCTCCTTCCATCATAGAAAGCGCCGGCAGGTCTTGGAGGCAGGGAACACGAGGACAGGACTTCCGACCTAATCCGCGCAGGTGAAAGGGGACTCTCGAGGCATCGACGTGGGTTCGACGTGCGCTATCGCGACTCTGGACTAGCGTCTTTCCGTGGCAGCCAGAGCCCAAAGTAGCGCCGACCATGGCTCGACGATCCGAGCGCTAGCGCGGTGGACACTGGCACTGGCATTGGGATTCGCCGGCACCAATCACTTCAGCAATGCGGAAGCCTTCCGCGCTCAGGTTCCTCCGTGGATGCCCTGGCAGGAGGCTGTGATCGCGGTTTCGGGTGTTGTCGAACTGGCTTTGGCGGTGGCCCTCGTGGCCCTACCCCGATGGCGTGCACAGGTGGGCTGGATCGTCGCCGGCTTCTTCGTCATCATTTTCCCGGGCAACGTCTCTCAGTTCGTGACCCAGACCAGCGCGTTCGGGCTCGACAGCGACCTGCTGCGAGGGATTCGATTGATCTTCCAGCCGGTCCTGGTGCTCTGGGCGCTGTGGTCGACGGGGGCATGGCGCGCCTGGCGCCACAGCAGGATCCACCAACGCTGAGGTCGAACGGCAGTCGAGCATGCGACCCGCGGCCAACGCGGGCGCGGTCTGACGAAGCGTGCACTCATGACCGCCGTAACCGTCCGGCACCCGTGCGACACGGTTCGACCGTTGTTCCTTCAACTGGCGTGCGGGCACAGTGCTGTGCGGCGATGATGCACAACATGGCGGCAAGACCACGCGTGGTGATCATCGGTGCCGGTTTCGGAGGCCTCGCGGCTGCCAAGCGCCTGGAGAAGCGGGCCGTCGACGTCACCGTCATCGACAAGCACAACTACTACACGTTCCTTCCGTTGCTGTACCAGGTGGCGACCGCCGGACTCAACGACGCCGACGTGGCGTACCCGGTGCGGGGGCTCTTCCGGCGCAGGCGCAGTGTCTTGTTCCGCCAGGGTGTGGTGGTGGGCATCGACTGGGTGAATCGGCGGGTCGTGATCGACGACGAGGACGATGTCGCATTCGACTACCTGATCCTGGCGGCGGGCGCCGCAGCCAACTACTTCGGTGTCCCCGGCGCCGAGCGCTACACATACCCCCTGTACACACTCCCGGACGCGTTGCGGCTCCGGAATCACCTGCTGTCGTTAGTGGAGGCCGCCGACGCCGACCGTGAGTTGGTGGCCCAAGGGATCCTGAACTTCGTGGTGGTCGGCGGTGGACCCACCGGAGTTGAGGTGGCCGGTGCCATCGCTGAGCTTGTCGCCAAGGTCCTGGACCAGGATTTCCACGACATGGATCTGGCAGCGGCTCGAGTGATCCTGGTCGAACGGGCTGACACTGTGCTCGCCCCGTTCGCGCCCGCGTTGCAGAAGTACACGATCAAGACCCTCGAGGCAATGGGCATCGAGGTCCGATTGGACGCGGCAGTGAGCAGAATCGCCGCCGATCATGTGGTGTTTGCCGACGGCTCGACCCTGCCCACCCGAATGGTGGTGTGGGGGGCGGGTATCCGCGCGCAGCGCCTGGCCGATGCGATCAATGTGGCAACGGGTCCAGGCGGGCGAGTCACGGTGAACCCGGACCTGAGTATCCCGGGCCACCCCGAGGCATTCGCCATTGGAGATATCGCCGACATCGACAACGGCGAGCAAGAGCCGTTGCCACAACTGGCTCAGGTCGCGATACAAGGAGGCAGGTTCGCCGCCGACCAGATCTTGCACTCCATCGCGGGTGAACCACGCGACGAGTTCCGGTATCACGACAAGGGCATCATGGCCACGATCGGGCGTTCGGCCGCAGTCGCGGAGTTACCGAACGGCCTCAAGCTCAACGGGTTCATCGCCTGGTTGGCTTGGTTGTTCCTGCATCTGGTCTATCTGCTCGGGACCCGTAACAGATTCTCGGTGATGCTCAACTGGTCGTGGAACTACCTGACGTGGGACCGGGGCCCTCGACTGATCATCAATCCCGAACCTATCCCCCAGCGGCCGCCACCCGGAGCCATCCCGGCGGCGCAGGACGAGGGGCCGCTGACATGACAGCCAGCGGCCTATCGCGGTCCGGCCCTCTCGCGCTGACGCTGGCCATCGTTGCGGCGGTCGCACTCGCCGGCACTGTCCCATTCGGCATGCTCAGCGTCGCGTTCGGCATCGCCGGAACCGGGGGGATCATTCCAGTTGCCTGGATTGTCGCCGCCATCGTGAACCTCATTCCACTCGTGGCTGCCGTCGGCGGCATGGTGATCGGAGTCCGCACTCGGGATACAGGCGTAGGCGTTGCGGCAATTGTCATCGGCGCACTCGCGACGGTGTCTTCGCTGATTGCCGTGGTGTCCTTCGTGGTCTTCGGGCTCGCCAATCCCCCATAGGCCCCGCTGAGGTCGGCCTTGACGCCGCGCGATCCCGACTACCCACCCCGGGTCGCCATGGTGCATGCCGCCGTCGACGGTCCGCCAGGTCCGATCGCAGTGAGACACACCTTGACCTTGGAGCCAGATGCTATTCCGGCCTTGACCTTGACCTTCACCTGAGAGCCGATGGTCGTTGCGGTCTTGGAGAACTTCTTGCCCGAGCGGGTCTTGCCGTAGGCACTGACCTGATACTTGTTGGTGCCCGTGATCGCCGTCCAGGAGGCTTTGACTACCTTCGATTTTGCACGTGCGGAGGGTGGCAGGGGTGTCACCGACGTCTGATTGGTGATTACCGACACGGAAGCGTCGTCGGCGTTGGCAACGTAAGCCAACAGCCCCACCGGGGAGAACGCAACCCCGAGGGGTTCGTCGCCCACCGGGATGGTGCCGGTGTTGACACCGGCTGCGGGATTGACGACCGAGACAGTGTCGTCGGAAGAGTTCGTGACGTATGCCCTGGAGCCATCGGGCGAAAAGGCCACCCACTGCGGCTGCCCGCCTACACTGATGGTCTCAGTCACCGTTCCCACCGCTCCGCCGGAGGGATTGATCACCGACACGGTGTCGTCACTCATGTTGACGACGTATGCCTTGGTACCGTCCGGCGCGAACGCCACTCCAGACGGATAGCGCCCGACGGGGATAGTGCCCGTAACGGTGTCGAAGTTGGGGCTGATCACCGTCACCGAGGCACTCCCCTGGTTCGCGATGTAGACCTTGGAGCCGTCTGGCGAAATGGCGATGCCACCGGGGTTGTTCCCGGTGCCGAGAGTGGCGGTCACGGCCTCAGTCGCCGGGTTGATCACCGACACGGTGTTGTCGCCGCTGTTAGTGACATAGGCCTTCGTGCCGTCCGGAGAAAACGCAACGGCTACGGGATAGTCACCGACCGCGATGGTGCTGGTCACAGTACCTGTGGCGGAGTTGATCACCGAGACGCTGAACGGAGAGTTGTAGTTGACGACATAGACCTTGCTCCCATCGGGAGAGACTGCCACCCCGGATGGGTTGAACCCGACAGTGGTTGTCGCCGTCACCGTGCTCGTCGCGGGATTGATCACGGAGAGCGTGCCATCGGAATTGTTGGTGACATAGGCCTTCGTGCCGTCCGGAGAGAAGGCGACACCGAGCGGATAGAGGCCCACGTCGATGCTGTCCGCCCCTGTCGCCGTCTGAGCGGGCGTGGCCCCGAGAGTCACTATCCCGAGCAGGATTCCAATCGTCGTCCACACCGTCCGGTAACGCTGTTGCCTGACCGTCATGGCGACTCCAATCGGTACTTCTCGGCAGTATGCACCTTCACATGAGTCCATGTCGGACGAGAGCAGTCCGGCTAGGCCGAAGCCCGGGTCCACGTCAAGCGGGCGCGTGGACGGCCGACCGGCCCGCACTGGCCGAGCAGTCCGATGCGGATCGCGGGGCGCGCCGACCATCCGGGTCCGGACGGTCGACCTCAGGTCGGGACGCGCAGCCAGGACTTCGCAGCTGCGACCATCGCATTGACGCCGACGGTCAGGGTTGGCTCGATGACCGGCGCGAACAGGGCGCTGTGATTCACAGGCTGTTCGGCCATGATGCTGCTGATCTCCGCTGTCGTCCTCGCCGCTTCAAACAGCGCGGGGTCGGCGCACCCGATGACCCAGTAGACCATCGGGACGCCGGCAGCGGTCGCCAGGTCGCCGGCGTCCTCGGAGCCGAACAGTGGGCCCGGGTCGAAGACACGGCCCGCGGTCTCAAGGGCGGGCCGCGTCCGTTCGACGGCTCGCTCATCGTTGACGACAACCGGCGCCTGCCCGATGGACTCGATCTCCGGATCGCGAGGGGCACCGGAAGCTGCCGCCTCTGCGCGCACGATTCGCGAGATCGCTGCCAGAACCGTGTCGCGCACGTTGGAGTCCAGGGTGCGCACACTGATCAGCAACTCGGCGGTGTCCGGAATGATGTTGTCCTTGTTGCCTGCCTTGCTGGCGCCGACATTGACCACAGCCATGTCGGTAGCCGCGATCTCCCGCGACACCACCCCTTGCAGCCGCATGACCGTGGCCGCGGCCATCACGACTGGGTCCACCGCAGCCTGAGGCTGCGACCCGTGCGCCCCCCGGCCATGCAGGGTGATCTTGAGCGAGTCGGCGGACGCCCAGGCTGTCCCAGCTCGAAGACCGATGGCCCCGGCCGGGAAGGGGATGATGTGCTGAGCGAGAACCACATCGGGGTAGCCACATCTCTCGAAGATCCCGTCGTCGATCATCGCCCGCGCGCCGGTGATCAGTTCCTCGGCGGGCTGGAAGACAGCCATCACCGTCCCGGCCCATGACGACTCGTCGGCCGCCAACTCGGCGCAGGCGCCCAACAGGCATGTCACGTGCATGTCGTGACCGCAGGCGTGCATGACAGGAACATCGACTTCGTCGCCGTCAGGAGCCGTCGCTCGACTCGCGTACGGCAGTCCGGTCTTCTCCTCAACCGGCAAGCCGTCAGTATCCGCCCGCAACAAAACCGTCGGTCCGGCCCCGTTTCGAAGCACTCCCACCACGCCTGTCGTCCCGATGCCAGTCGTAACTTCGAAAGCGAGCGAACGAAGACGTTTTTCGATGATGGAAGCGGTGCGCTTCTCGGCGAAGCCCAACTCGGGATGTGCATGCAGGTCGCGGTACAACTCGGCGAGGCCGCCATCAGTGGACATAGAGACTCTTTCGTCACCTGCGATGCCCTCAGGCTAGCAACCGCCGCCGGTCATGCGCGGGTCCAAGTACTCGCTGATTCGCCCAGCACATCAGGGAATCGAAGTGACAGCCCGACTCGGAAACGAGCCTTGATGAACCCCGATTGATGAGATATGTGGGTGTGCCAACTTGCCACCGTCACATCGGTTCGGCCGCCTCCTCCGAGGGGATGCCCACGACCCTCAGAATCTCGTCCAACGTGGTCACTCCCTGCTCGGCAGAGCGAAGGCCCTGATAGAACAGCGGCTGCCACCCCTGGGCGCGGGCTTGACGGCGCAACTCCACCTCGCTCGCGCCGGCGGAGATGAGGTGGCGCAGCTTTGGAGTGATCGGGAGGATGTCGAACAGGCCGATTCGCCCGCGATATCCGGTGTATTGGCAAGCCACACACCCCGAGCCTGACATCATGCCGGCAGTTCCGTCAGCAGGGATGCCGAGTAGCCCACAGATCTGTGGATCAGGTCGTACTGGGACGGCACACAACGAGCAGTTGCGTCTGATCAGTCGCTGGCTGATCACCATGCTCAACGATGCGGCCACGAGGTAGGGCGGGATTCCGAGATCGAGCAGTCGTACGACACTTCCCGGTGAGTCCAGGGTGTGCAGAGTGGACATGACCATGTGTCCGGTCAACGAGGCGCGCAGGGCCAAAGTACCGGTGGGGGCATCCCGGATCTCCCCCACCATGAGCAGATCAGGGTCCTGCCGAAGAGCGGCCCGCAGTGTGGCGTCAAACGTGAGGCCGACCGCCTCATTGACCTGCACCTGGGTGATGCCCGGGATCTCGACTTCGACCGGGTCCTCGATCGTGATCACGTTTCGTTCGTCGTCCATCGAGTCGACCAGTCCCGCGTACAGGGTGTTCGACTTGCCCGAGCCGGTCGGTCCGGTGACGAGCACCATTCCTTGGGGCTTGGTGAGTACCTCGCGGAGCATCGTCACCTGCTCGGTGGTCAACCCCAACTCAGTGAGTGGTGGCAGCCGGTCGGCGGTGGGCAGTAGCCGCATGACGATCTTCTCGCCATGGATCGCAGGGAGCGTGGAGACGCGGATGTCACGGTCGTAGTCCTGGACCCGCAATCGGATGCGGCCGTCTTGGGGTGTGCGTCGGTCGAATACGTCCAAGTTCGAGATGATCTTGATGCGTGCTGTGATTGAGGAGAGGCTGCCCAACGGCAACTTCATCAGGTCACGCAGGATCCCGTCCACCCGGATGCGAACGCGGATCGCCTCCGCCTGCGGCTCGATGTGAATGTCACTGGCACCGCTATCAGCTGCGGTCCGCAACAGCTGCGTCACGAGCGCAGCGGTCCCTTCATCGAGATCATCCTCGGCCTCCGTGGGCCCAGCGACAGCAACGACGTTGTCCCTCATCTGGGCCATCGCCTGACGATGGCGTTCATCACCCCAGGCTTGGGCCAACACGCGGCGGATCTGCTCGCCCGGCGCGACGACGATGATCAGGTGGTGATGCGGGAGGCGACGACGCAGATCGTCCAACGCGAAGACATCGACCGGATCGGCGACAGCAACCGTCATGTGATCGTCAGTGGCCTCGATGGGGACCATGAGATGTTGTTCGGCCAGATCCTTCGGCAGGCTGCGAGCGATGTCCGGCGGCACTTCCACAAGCTCGAGGTTCACACTGCGCAAGGCATGCGACTGGGCCAGAGCCTCCGCAAGTGTGACTTCGTCGATCACCCCTTGCTGCACCAGAATCCGACCCAGTCGCAGCCGCTGGTCCGACTGCTGCTGACTGGCCAGGGCGGCTCGAACCTGTTCCGGGGTGGCGCGGCCCTGCTGGATGAGAAGGTCACCGAGTTGCTGACGACCCATCATCAGCCTCCTCGATCCGTTCCGCGAGGCATCCGCCGAATACCTCGCAGAGCATCGCGTTCACGACTACCTGAATCGACGGTACTGGCCATTCGGGTCTGTCGCCCGCACGGAACATCGCTGCCGTGTGGCGGCACCCCCAGGCATCTCGACGTCGCGAACCGCAACCGATCGACGCCCCTACCCCTTCGACGCCACTGGGTGCGGCGACTCCAGCGGCGGAACCAGCAACTGCCCCCTCATGGAGCCGCGGGCCGTGCGGACCAGGACCAACACCCAGGCCGCCAGAAGGAGCACGTACAAGGCGACCGCGGTCCAACGGAACATGGGCAGATCCGTGTGGTGAGCCAGCTGACTGGTGCCGGTGACGCAGGTTCCTACGGGGAAGGTGAACGACCACCAGGTCAGCGCGAATCCCATGCTGCGTTTGCGCGCCCGCAGCGTCAGCAACGCAGCGATGGGAAGCCACAGGAGCATGAACCCCCACATTGGAACACCGAAGACGACGGCGAGGACGTCGAGCGCAGTGGCCAGAGGTGCGGCCACAGCGAGCGCAGCAGCTGTACCGAGAGCTCCTGCGGCGGTGATCGACTGTCCGACGGGACCGAGCACGATCCACAGAGTGGGAACACGTGCGGAGCCGGAGGAACCGAAGTGGGCGAGGCGACTCCAGATCAAGGTGATCACGACGATCGACGCCACGAGGCTCATCCCGAAGAATGCGTAGCACAGCAGGAGCAGGCTCTCACGAGCCGCGCCCTCGGGGGCGTGCGCGACAAGCAGCGCGCCTCCGGCCGCCGACACCATGGGCGGTACGACCGGCATGAGCCAACCACCGAAGGCGCCATCCTGTCGGACCTGCAGTTGGGTGAAGAGCCGGTAGGGCACGAGGACAGCGGTGGCGAAGCCGAGCACGGTTCCCACGGTCCACAAGATCCAGTCGATGGTCACGGCGGTATCGCCGAGGTAGCGGGACCCGACCAGCAGCGTGGCGGTGCCCACGGTGAGCAGCGCCATCGGCGGTGCTCCAAAGAACTGGATGGCGATGGGGTCGTTGGCGATGCCCTTGAGGACCTCGCGATCCCGCAGCCAATGCACGGGGACCACGATCAGCAACGCGATGAGCAGCAGACTCGCGAGAACCCACGCCACGGTCCCGAACACGGTCAGGACGGGCCATTCGACCGGCAGTGTTGCAGAGGCCACTGCGATGACCCCCGTACCCATGACCGACGCGAACCAGTTGGGTCCGAGCACCACGCGACCCTCGATGGGAGAAGAAAGCAGACCCGCCCAACGTTCGAACGCGCTGCCGACTGTGAGCCTTTGCATGACCAATCACCCTAGTCCCGGACCGTCTTGAGTCCGCCGATCCAGGACCACATCGCGCCGCTATCGGAACTCCCCCACGGTGGTACCCATCCCTGATGGTTGGGGTCGTCTCCCTGATGGTTGGGGTCGTCGCCCCAGCAGACTCGGAGTTCCGTCGCCGGAGTAGGTTGCGAATTGTCGGGGGCGAAGCCTCCGAGTTGAGGAGTTCCCGATGACCAGTCCGAATCACCCGGCGCCGGACCCGCAGTTGATCGCTGGAGTCGTCGCCGACATCGAACATCTCGATCGTGATCCGGCGGTGGTCCGGGCAGCCGCAGTGGCTGTGGCCGGAGCCGTCGCCGAGATCGATCCGGTCTTCGTCGAAGAGGCGGCGGACAGTTCAGATGGTTCGCTGCGTGTCGACATCTGGGAGACGGCCGTCGTGCACTTCGCCGACGAGTTGCCACCGGACTATCAGGAGGCCTGGGAGCAGGAGAGCGGCGCGTCGTGGCAAGTCGCGACCAGTGGAGCCGGTGAGATGCAGGACATCCTCGCGGCTGCGGTCAACGCCGCCGTGGGACGCCTGACGTAGGGCCAGAGCCTTCTCCTGAGTCCTCCGAGTTCGCAGGACCCGGCGCGCCAGACCCGGCGGGGACACGGGCCGGGAAACCGACTCCCACCACAATCACCGTTGCCCGTGCAGACTCCGATCCTGTGCAGGACGGCGCTGGCCCCGGCGATCGGATGGCTTGTTCAGACGAGCTGCCCCACCACGATCCGTGGGGCAGGGCTATGGGACCGAGCGGATGAACCGAACGAGGTACCCGGCGACCACCATCACGACAGCGGTCGCCAGAAACAGAGTCGGATAGCCGCCCAGCGACGTGACCAAGGGTGCGGCGAGCATAGGCGCCAGGATCTGCGGCATCGTGTTGGCGATGTTGATGACACCCAGGTCCCGCGCACGATCCGCAGCGGCGGGGAGCACTTGGGTGATCAGCGCCTGGTCGACGGCCAGGTAGATGCCGTAGCCCAGTCCCAGGATGAACGCTCCGATCATCGCCGCGATGAAGTTCGGAATGAACGCCAGGATCAGCACAGCACCACCCATCACCATGCTGGACACGATGACGTAGATCTTGCGTCGACCCGAGCGATCCGAGCGCCGCCCGAAGAACACGGTGGTCAGGATCGCGCCTACCCCGTACAAGGCGATGAGTGTCGTCTGACCCTGCGCCGGCTGCGGATAGTCGAGGTAGTCCTGCAGGTAGTACAGCAGGTAGATGGTGGCCATGGCCGTGCCCAGCCATACGAGGAATCGAGTGATGAATGCCCAGGCGAAGTCGGGGTAGGCGCGTGGGCTGACCCAGAAGCTGGACCAGAACCGACCCCAGTCGAACGGCTGCAACGCGGACTTGGGCAGCCGTGCGTCCTTGACCAGCAACAGCAAGGGAAGCGCCAACACGACCATGAGTCCACCGAGCAGCCACGTCCCGTATTCCAGGTCGGTGACGACGAAGGACACCAACGCGACGCCAACCATGATGCCGAAGACGGATGCGAAACCCACCCATCCCGACACGGTCCCGCGCTGTCGCACCGGCGCCTGATCGGGGATGTAGGCCGTCAGTGCCGAGAACGCGACGTTCGCGCACGCCAAGACCAGGAACCACATGATCGCCAGTCCCGCCACGGTCGTCTGGAACGACATCCCCACCATGAGGACGGCACCGCTGACGACGCCGACGATCAGCCAGGGACGTCTACGCCCGATGGCCAACGTGGTGCGGTCGGACAGGGCACCGGCCAGCGGGTTGAACACCATGGCCGCCACAGCCCCGATGCCGCTGACCCACGCCAGGGCGGCTTCCTTGCCGTCCCCTCCGGTGAGCAGCTCGGTGTAGCGGGGGAGCAAGTTGTTGAGCGGCGTGATCAGGACCATCACGATGCCGAGATTGGCGAGGGTCAGCGAGATCAGGAACGTCCGGCTCACGTTCTGCTGGGGTTCGGCCAGGGCTGCCACAGCGTCATCCGCCGCCCGGATCTGATGCGCAGGCTGGCTCGGGTCACTCACGACGCCTCCTGGTGTCCTGCTTCTCGACATTAGTGTCGGACCACAAGGTTGTCTGCCCGACGGCTCAGCAGGGGCTTCTCCGGTTGCGGGCACGGATTGGTGGGGCAGCGTGCCACCACCCTGCTCACTGCGGCAGGATCGGAGTGCGAGACAGGGGCCGACACGATGGCGAATCGACAGGTGATGGCGAGTTCCCCACAGGACCGGGCGACGCAGATCGCCCGGGCGGGGGGCATGGACGCGGCGCTGACGGAAGGTGTTCTTCCGAAGTTCGTCGACCTGACAGTCGCCGAGGGCATTGTGCTGGGCCTTCTGCGGCAAGGCGTGAACCGCTATGTGACCGTTCTCGGACACGGCTCGACCGAGCTCGGCGAGGTACTGCGGATCTACCAGGGCGCGGGACTTGTCCACGTCTTCCCGGTGCGACACGAGACAGCGGCTGCCCACTCCGCCACGGCCCTGCGGTGGGCCAGAGGCGAGAAGGCAGCGGTGGTCACCTCCATCGGGCCGGGCGCCCTGCAGGCGTTCGCAGGATCTCTGGTGGCAGCGAGCGATGGGATCGGGGTTTGGCACCTCTACGGAGACGAGACCACTGAGGACGAGGGTCCCAACATGCAGCAGATCCCTCGGGCACAACAGGGATTGTTCCTACAACTCACCTCGACCATGGGCCCCTCCTATTCGCTGCACACACCAGGCGCACTTCCAGTGGCGCTGCGTCGTGGCCTGAATCGGGTGGACGCCTCGGACCGGGCCGGCCCGTTCTACCTGCTCATGCCCTTGAACACGCAACCCGCGTTGATGCCGAACTTCAATCTCGAGGAATTGCCGGAAGGTGTTCCACCGGCGCCGGGCCCGGCTGCCGGCGACTACGGCACGGCCGCCCGCGAGTTGCTCGCGGCGCACCGCGTCGTCATCAAAGTAGGTGGCGGGGCGCGCGGCTGCGGAACTGAACTGCAGGAACTGGCCGAACTCATCGACGCCGTTTTCGTGATGTCGCCCATCAGTGTGGGAGTGGTCCCCAGCAGTTCTTCGCGATGCATGACCGTGGGCGGCAGCAAGGGCAGTATCAGCGGGAACTACGCGATGTCCGAGGCCGACGCCCTGCTCGTGGTGGGTGCACGTGCCGTGTGTCAGTCGGATTCGAGTCGGACCGGCTACCCCAACGTTCGGCACGTGGTGAACATCAACACAGACATGGATGCCGCTCTGCACTACCAGCGGACCACCGGCCTCGTCGGTGACGCTCGCCTGACTCTCGAACTGCTGATCGCCGCGGTCCGCGAGGAACTCGCGCGGAACACCACCGGAACCACCGCAACCGCCAGCGCCACCGAATCAGATGCAGCCGGGGCCGAGTCGCAGTGGTTGGCCGACTGCCGTCAGAAGCGGCAGGAATGGGAGGCCTTCAAACAGGAGCGCTTCGACAATCCCACTCTGTTCGACGAGGCGTGGCAGGAAGAGGTCCTCACCCAGCCCGCCGCTATCCACCTCGTCATGCAGGCGGCGCACGAAGCCAGCGCGGTGGTGTTCTTCGACGCCGGCGATGTCCAGGCCAACGGATTCCAGTTGGCCGATGACGACGTCGAGGGCCGAACCATCACCGACGGCGGGGCGTCTTACATGGGGTTCGCCACCAGCGCCGTCCTCGCGACCGCATTGGGTTCCGAGCCCTGGCAGGCCGTCGCCATGACCGGGGACGGCTCCTTCACCATGAACCCCGCGGTCTTGATCGACGCCGCCGAGCACGGGGCAAACGGAGTGATCGTCGTCTTCGACAACCGCCGCATGGGGGCGATCTCCAGCCTGCAGTCGGCTCAGTACGGTGAGATCTTCGCGACCAACGACTCCGTCGCGGTCGACTACGTGGCCTGGGCGAACTCGGTAACCGGGGTCCGGGGCATTCATGGCGGCACCACCCCCGACACTCTGCAGGCCGCGATGACGCAGGCACTGCAGTACCCCGGCCTCGCAGTGGTCCACGTCCCTGTCTACTTCGGCGATGATCCCCTCGGTGGCCTGGGTGCTTTCGGGCGATGGAACGTCGGCAACTGGGTGGCCGAAACCCAGGCTCTGCGACACGAGATCGGACTGTGACGACAATGCCTTCATCACTGGGAGACCTCGCGGCACCCGCCGAACTGTTCATCGACGGGACCTGGCGCGCGGCCTCCGACGGCGCCACGATCGCCGTGCACGACCCCGCGACAGAAGAGGTCATCGCCCGGGTGCCCGACGCCACGGACGTCGACGTCGACGCTGCGCTCGCCAGCACTGCCGCCGGATTCGACACGTGGCGTCGCGTGGGCGCCTGGGAACGATCGGCGATTCTGCGCAGGATGGCCGAGATCATCCGCGACGATCTGGACCGCTACGCGGCGGTCATGACCGCTGAGTTGTCCAAACCGCTGGCACAGTCCCGGGCCGAGGTTCTCTCCGCCGCCGACCAGTTCGACTGGTACGCCGATGAGGCCCGTCGCGTATACGGCCGCACAGTGCCGGCCCACTCCACCGACATGCGGATCACGGTGATCCGGGAACCCATCGGGCCCGTGGCGGCGTTCGCGCCCTGGAACTTCCCCTCACTACTGCCCGCGCGCAAGATCGCGCCCGCCCTGGCCGTCGGCTGCTCGATCATCGTCATGCCCGCAGTCGAAGCGCCGCTGTCCGGGCTCCTGTTCGCCGAGGCCGCCCAGCGGGCGGGGCTTCCCGATGGTGTCATCACCATGCTCACCGGCGATCCTGCGCGGATCTCGGCGCGGCTACTCGCCTCGTCGGTCATCCGCAAGGTGTCGCTCACCGGGTCCGTACCGGTGGGGATCCTCCTTGCCGAGCAGTCCGCCCGCACCCTGAAATCGGTGAGCATGGAGTTGGGTGGTCACGCTCCGGTCCTCGTCTTCCCGGACGCGGATATCGATGCTGCCGCCCGGGCCGCTGCCCTGGGCAAGTTCCGCAACGCGGGTCAGGTCTGCATCTCGGCGAGCCGGTTCCTCGTGCATGAATCCGTCGTCACGCGCTTCACCGAAGCCTTCGTCGACCAGGCTCGACAACTGAACGTGGGTCCCGGCACGGATCCCCGAGCGGACATGGGTCCCCTGGGTTCCGCCAAGCGACTGGCAGCCATGGAAGACCTCGTGGCGGACGCTGTCGACAAGGGAGCGACCGTGACCCTGGGGGGCTCTCGCATGGAGGAGTTCCAGGCAGGCTTCTTCTTCGCCCCGACCGTGCTCACCGACGTCTCGGACGACATGACCGTCATGACCGAGGAGCCGTTCGGGCCCGTGGCCCCGATCACGTCGTTCGCGTCGTTCGACGAGGCTGTCGCCCGCGCGAACTCCACTCCCTACGGACTGGCCGGTTTCGTCTACACCCGAGACCTGGCGCTGGCTCACCGCGCGGCGGAGGCACTCGAGGTCGGGATGGTCGGCGTGAACCACCTGACGATCGCAACGGCCGAGGCGCCTTTCGGTGGCGTCAAGTACTCCGGTTACGGGCGAGAGGGTGGCACTGAGGGAATCGATGCGTACACCCACGCGAAGTACATCAACATGCTCCTGCCGGAGAACCCGAACATGCTCCTGCCTGAGAACCCGAACATGCTCCTGCCGGAGAACCCGCAGTGAACCAACGAGGCGTGGATCGCGGGCTGACTTCCTACGGTGACGAGGGATTCAGCCGTTTCCTGCGCCGCGCCTTCCTCGCGTCCGCCGGCTTCGACGACTCCGACCTCGACCGTCCTGTCGTGGGTATCGCGGACACCAGCAGCGACTACACGACCTGTCATCGCGAGATGCCCCAGCTCATCGAAGCGGTTCGCCGCGGCGTCCTCGAAGCCGGTGGCCTGCC
Source organism: Candidatus Nanopelagicales bacterium (assembly GCA_037045355.1). Lineage (NCBI taxonomy): Bacteria > Bacillati > Actinomycetota > Actinomycetes > Candidatus Nanopelagicales > Candidatus Nanopelagicales bacterium. The sequence goes on from JBAOHO010000010.1 coordinate 172,246, forward strand.
GTTCGTGTTCCCCACGATGTCGCTGCCCGAGCCGAGCCGAGGGCGCCGAGGTCGAACGAGATCGGCATGGGCCTGAAGTCAGAAGTGCTGCTCGCGCTCTCGGCGGACGCGCTCGGCGGGGCCAGCGCCCCACGCTCGACATGACTGTCGAGTATCTCAAGATGCGCAAGCAGTTCGAACGGCCGCTCGCCATGTTCCAGGGCGCTCAAGCACCGCTGCGCCGACCTCAAGACCCAGATCGTCGCCGCCGAGGGGCGCCGCTATGGTCACGCGCCGCCGATCCGGCTGCGACGCTCGCCGACATGGGAGCGCTCAAGGCCCTGGCCTGCGACACCTATCGCTTCGTAGCCGAGGAAGCGATCCAGCTGCACGGCGGCATCGGCCTGACCGAGGAACACCAGTGCCACCTGTTCATGAAGCGGGCGATGCTGAACCTTGTGCTCGGCGGCAGCCAGGACGACCTTCTGGAAAAGGCGGGGCGGCAGGCGCTGGCGCAATTCGCCGAATCGGAAGTCTCCCCTCCCCAGACGGGGGGCTTTTCGGATGCCGGACCAGGCAGCCTATGGCTTCATCATCGCCCCTCCGTTGACGCTGATAACCTGCCCGGTGATGTAGCTGCCCTCATCCGACATCATCAGTGCGCCCATCGCGGCGATGTCACACGGCCTGCCCAGGCGACCGACGAGAGTTGCCTTCGCGAATGCCTCGGCAACTTCCGCCGGGATATGCTCCGCGAACCTTGGGTGCGAAACAACGCCGGGGCAGATCACATTGGCGCGGATGCCCTGCGGACTGAACCGCCGCGCGACATGGCGGGCCAGCGCCGTGAGCGCGACCTTGCTCATCGCATAGGCCAGCCGCACTTCCTCGCCCATGAAGGCAGCGTCCGAACTCGTATAGACGATGGAACCACCGCCGCGCTTCAGCATCGCCGGGATCGGCATGGCGCGTGCACAGCACGAAACCGCGCGCGCTCACGTTCCAGACCTCGTCGAAGTCGTCCATCGGGATGGTGGTAACGTCGTTCAGCGAATTTCCTTCGTTGAAGCCGGCATAGTTGGCGTGGAAGCCATCGAGCCCGCCGAAGCGCGATTGCGCGAGCGAGACGATTGCCGCGATGGATTCCCCGTCGGCGCCGTCAAGCCTCGTGCCGGCGACTTTCAACCCCGCCCCGGAAAAGGCTTCGGCGGTGCCGATTGCCCTTCTGCTGTCAATGTCGCCCAGCACCACCGAGGCGCCTTCGGAGGCATAACGCCGCGCCAGTTCATCGCCGATGCCGCCAGCCCCCGCGACGACGATCACCTTGCCGTTCAATCTGCCTTCCATCGTCCGTCTCCCGCCGCTTGCGGCCGGCCTAACCCGCCGATTTCGCCTCCAGCCGCTTGACCGCCAGTTCGCGCACGGTGCTCGACTTGACCTTTTGTTGCCGGTCAGCGCATAATCCCCGTCGGTGAAGAACAGCACCCGGCGCGGTACCTTGAAGCTGGCGATTTCCTGCTTCACGAAGGCAATGATCTCCGCTGCCGAAAGCTCGGTTCCCTCGATCGGCACAATGCATGCGACCACCATCTCGCCCAGCAGATCGTCGGGCACGCCCACCGTCTGGCTGTGCTTGACGCCAGGGAACTCACGATGACGTCATCCACCTCGACCGGGGTAAAGAGACATTGGCGCCGCCGGTCTTGATCATGTCGGTCAGCCGTCCATCCCAGAAGAAGCGCCCCTGCGCATCTCGATGGCCGCCGTCGCCTGTGCAATATACGGGTACCCCTCGGCGTCGAAGCACTCCTCGGGGCCTTGCCGAGATAGCCCTGATCAGCGTCGGCCCCTTGATGCACATCTCTCCCTTCTGGCCGAGCGGCAGGATCGCGCCCGACATCGGATCGACGATCTTCATCACATTGCCGGGAAGCGGCGGACCGGCGCTGGCGAGGTAGACCTCGGGCGGCGTATCCGCAGCATAGCCGGTGCACACCGTCATCGTCGGTGGTGCCGAAGGCAAAGGGCACGCGCCAGTCGGTGTTCACCGTGGGATGCTCCCAGATCATCTCGCCGCGCGGGATGTACTTCAGGCTGGACAGGTCGGCGCTCGCCCAGTTGGGTGCGGCCTGAAAGCGTGCCCATTGGTGCGGGCGGCCGTTGATGAAGGCAATGCGCTCCTTCTCGATCAGCTCCAGCGCCTCGGTCTCGTCGAAGTAGCGCTGCAGGATCACCGCGCCGCCAGTGGAAAAGGCGCTGCCCGCGACCATCGAGATATTGCCCGACCAGAAGAAGCCATTGCCGGTCCAGCCGCGACACCGGCTCGCGCATCGCGAAAGTGCGCGGCCAGCGCCACCACTGGATGGTGAAGGCGCGCTGCGAATGGACGATGCCCTTGGGCAGGCTGGTGGTTCCGGATGAAAAGAAGACGCCGCCAGGATCGCTGGGCACCACCGAACGGCCCGGGCGAATAGCTGCGTGTCGCCGATTCCGGCCCCGCGCCTCAAGGAAACCGTCCCACCGCTCCACCGCTCCGCCCTGCGTGGAGCTCCAGCGGATTGGCGTCGCCCTGGCACGCCGCCGACCGAGACGAGGTGGCGCAGGAAGGGGAAGCGGTCCGATGCCGTAGCCGGTTCGCCCTGCGCGATCGCCGGTTCCAGCCCGGCGATCATCGCGTGGAAGTCCTTCTTCAACACATGCTGTTCGAACAGCAGCAGCGAAATCTGCGAGGCCTTGAGCATGTAGTCGAGCTCATTCGGCGTCGAGAAGGTGCTTCTTAGCGCCACCGGCACACCGCCCGCAAGCGCGATTCCAAACAGCGAGGCGATGAATTCCGGTCGGTTGGTCATCAGGATGCCGACGTGAAGTTTCCTTGCCGACGCCGCTGCCAATCAGCGCCTTCGCCACGGCCATGGAATCGCCGAAGCAGATCGTTATAGCTCCACTGATAGCTGGTTTTTGCACTCGCGCAGCACCAGAGCCTCGGCATCGCCATGCCGCGCTGCTATTATCTCTCGCAAATAGCCGCCAATCGTGTGTGCCCCCTGCCCTTCCTCCTCGGAAAGTGGAATGCCCTTGACCAGTGACAGGGCGGTATCCGCCACGCTACATCTCCCTGAATTGACCGGGTGCATTGACCGGGTGCATTGACCGGATGCGAAAGTTCGAACCTAACAGCGGCCCTCCGCAAGGCAAGGCTGGCTCCAACCGTTCCCGGCGGCGGTCACGCCGCCGCGCAGGCTTAGGCAATTGGCGGCGCGGCTCATCGCCATGGCGATGGCATTTAGGACGTGAAACCTGCCCCCGCCTTGGTCTAGGACGGGGCAAAGCCAGATGGGAGAGAATTGATGGCGAAGGTTGCGAAACTCCAGAGCGGAAAGGGCGTCGATACGCTCAACATTATCGATGCGCCGATCCCCGATCCCGGGCCGGGCGAGGCGCTGGTGCGGCTGCATGCGGCGACGCTCAACTTCCGCGACCTGATCATGGCCAGGGGGTTGATCCCCGGCATCGCGAAGGAACCGGAGCTGATCCCGCTGTCCTGCGGCGCGGGCGCGGTGGTTTCGGTGGGCAGCGGCGTCACCCGGGTGAAGGCCGGAGACCGCGTCAGCCCGATCTTCACGCTGGGCTGGATCAGCGGCGAACAGAAAAGTTACGAAATGCTGGGCGGTTCGGTCGATGGCGTTGCCCGGCAATATGCCGTGTTCCCAGCCGAAAGCCTGGTCCGCAATCCCGACGAGCTGGGCGATCTCTGAAGCCGCGACGCTGACTTGCGCGGCGCTCACCTCATGGTCGGCGCTGACGGGTTTCCGGCCCACCGCACCTGGCGAATGGGTGTTGGCGCATGGCACCGGCGGCGTTTCGCTCGCCGCGCTGCAACTCGCCAAGGCGATGGGTGCCAATGTCGCGATCACCTCCTCGTCGGACGCGAAGTCGCTCGCGCCCGCTGGCTGGGTGCGGATGTGACCGTGAACTACAAATCGACGCCAAACTGGGCGAAGCGATCCGCAACGCCGTTGGCGGCGCCAGGATCGCCAACATCATCGACACGGTCGGCGCGGTGCAGTTCGAGGACAACGCCTCGCTGCTGGTCCAGGGCGGTCAGCTTTCGGCCATCGGCATGCTGGGGTTCGGACTTCAGCTGGACGAAGCAGAACCCCGAGGTCAACCTCGTCCCCATCGCGGTCGGCAACCGCGACCAGCACGAGGCGATGGCGCGCTTCATGGTCGAACACCGCATCAACCCGGTGGTCGATGTGGTCTATGACCTCGACCGCATCCAGGATGCCTACCGCTGCCTGGAGAGCGGACAGTTCTTCGGCAAGGTCGCGGTGAACCTGCTCTGAGCCCAACCGCCCGCCCCTCCCCGCGCGGAGGGGCGCGGCGATCAGATGTGGACGGCGCGCCCATAGGCGGCTAGTACGGATTTCGTGCAGCGCCTCGCTGACAGCGTGGGATGCGGCGAAGATCGGTCTGCATCAGTTCCGCCTCGGTCGTCTCCAGCGCCTTGCCGACGACATAAGCCCTGGATCAGTCTCGGTGACTTCGGCGCCGACCATGTGCGCGCCCAGCAGTTCGCCGGTCTTGCGCGTCGAACACCGTCTTGACGAAGCCCTCCGGCTCGCCCAGCGCGATGGCCTTGCCGTTGCCGATGAAGGGGAACTTGCCGACCTTGCACGTCGTAGCCCGCCTCCTTGCGCCTTCGCCTCGGTCAGGCCGACCGCTGGCGACCTGCGGATGGCAATAGGTGCAGCCCGGGAATGTTGCGCCGGTCGAGCGGATGCGGATGGACGTCGCGTTGCCGAGCTCCGCGCGATGGCCTCCGCCGCGATCACGCCCTCGTGGCTCGCCTTGTGCGCCAGCCAGGGCGCCGGCGGTGACAGTCGCCGATCGCCCAGACGCCCGGCACGTTGGTGCGGCCATGAGTCGTCGATCTTGATGTGGACACTTGCGTCGGGCTCGACGCCGAGTGTCCTCCAGCCCGATGTTCTCGATGTTGGCGACGATGCCGACCGCGACGATGACGTGGCTGAACTCGTCGGTCTCGCTGACCTTGCCGTCCTTGCCCTTGATCGTCGCCGTGACGCCCTTGTCGCCGCGGCTCGATCGTCTGCCGACCTTGGCCGCCGGTCATGATCTTCATGCCCTGCTTCTTGAGCGCCTTTTCGAGGAAGGCGGAGACCTCGGCGTCCTCGACCGGCACGATCGCGGTCCAGCATCTCGACCACGGTCACCTCGGCGCCGAGATCGTTGTAGAAGCTGGCGAACTCGATGCCGATCGCGCCCGAGCCGATGACCAGCAGCTTGCGTCGGCATCTCGGTCGGCGTCATCGCGTGGCGATAGGTCCAGATGCGCTTGCCGTCGGCCTTGCCAGCTCGGGCAGGTCGCGCGCGCGGGCGCCGGTGGCGATGATGATGTGCTTGGCCTCGAGCGTCGGTCGCTCTTGCCGTCCTCTCCGGTGACCGCGAGCTTGCCCGTGCGCGGCGAGCTTGCCCGTGCCCATGTACGACGGTCGATCTTGTTCTTCTTCATCAGGCCGGTGACGCCCTTGTTGAGCTGCGTCGGCCACGCCGCGCGAGCGCTTGACGATCGGCGTCGAGATCGACGCCGATGTTGTCGGCCGACAGCCCATAGTCCTTGGCGTGCTTCATGTGGTGGAACACTTCGGCCGAGCGCAGCAGCGCCTTGGTGGGGATGCAGCCCCAGTTGAGGCAGATGCCGCCCAGATGCTCGCGCTCGACGATCGCGGTCTTCAGGCCCAAGCTGCGCGGCGCGGATCGCCGCGACATAGCCGCCGGGGCCGGAACCGAGGACGATGACGTCGTATTGATCGGACACTGGTATTAACTCTCCTGCTTGACCGGGCGCTGAGCGCTGCCCTGGCTTCGTCGCATGCGCGACGAAGGTGAAGCATCGCCTCCGTCACCTTGAACCGGCCTTCCGTCCTCGCGGCGATGCGGCGCCAGGCTTCGATCGCGATCGTCATCGAGGTGCGCCCTACCCGTTCCAGCCGGCCGATAGACCGAAACTTCGTCGCCCACCTTGACCGGCAGGTGAAACTGCATCGCCGTCCATCGCCACCGTCACCGCGCGGCCCCGCGCCTCGCGCGCCGCGACCAGTCCCGGCGCCCATGTCCATCAGGCTCATCAGCCAGCCGCCGAAGATGTCGCCATCGGCATTGGCGTCCGCCGGCATGGCGGTGACGCGGATCACCGGTTCGCCGTCGGGGCGCGCATGTCAGGCCACCATCGCCCAGCGGGCTTTTCGACATAGTCGCTGGAACGCGGCCATCAGCCGCGCGCCGTCCGCGCCGTCGATGGCGCGGTGATCGAAGCTGCCGGTCGCGCTCATCACCGTGGCGACGCCCAGCGTGCCGTCGTCCATCACCCAGGGGCGCTTCTCGCCCGCGCCGATGGCAAGGATGGTCGACTGCGGCGGGTTGATCACGGCGGTGAACTGCTTGATTCCCATCATGCCCATGTTGGAGATGCTGGCGGTGCCGCCGACGTATTCGTGGGTCTTGAGCTTGCCTTCCTTGGCGCGGGTCGCATGTTGTTCATGGCTTGCGCGATCGAGGTGAGGGTGCGGCCGTTGGCGTCCTGGATGATCGGCGTGATGAGGCCGCCCGGACTGA